>CAYNJG010000319.1:0-7043 GCA_964397295.1 uncultured Pirellulaceae bacterium | reverse complement strand
GTAAAATATCAATCGCACGATCGTATCGTGTGATCGCTTCGGCTGTTCGATTCAGTCGTTGGCTCACACTCGCAGCCCCAAGCAAGCGACGTCCGTGCTCGACACTGGTCGCTTGGAAAGTCTGTGCAAACAACGTGGTGTAGTGCTCGTTTGCGTTTTCGTCATCTCCAACAACCGCATAAGCGTTTGCAAGTTGCGCTCGGTAAGCTTCCGAATTCGGATTGGAATTGACCAACTGTTGCCAGATTTCCAAACTCTCTTGCGTTTTCCCGAGCTTGCCCAGCAATGACGCGTGCTTTGCCAGTAACGACGGATCGTTTGGCGAAGCATCGCGAAGTTTCTTGGAAAGCGTGAGTGCTTTTTCGTAGTCGCGATGCGTCGTGTAGACGTCAAGAAGTGGTTTTTCGATCTTTTCGGCAAACCCGCCCGTGAGCGTGGTAACTTGTCCTGCAATACGACTTACCATCTGACGTTGTTGAGCAGTGAGTTCCTGCGCGCCAGCCGCGGCTTCCAAAAACCGTGGCCACAAGGCTTGGCGACTCGGATCTGCTTTTACCATCGCAGTAAATTCGGTCAACGCTTCTTGGTATTCGCCTTTCCAAAGTCGTGCCGAAGCCAATGACTCTCGGAATTCTGGATCGTTGGAATTCTGGCCTTCCAACGATTCGTATCGTTTGATCGCATTGGCATAGTCTTCCATCCAAAACGCGATATCCGCAACGCCACGTTGGGCTTTGAGATTATCCGGCTGAACCTGGAGCACACGTTCATAGGCTTCTTGAGCTTTGACGAACTCTTCAGTGCTCAAATACATCGATGCAAGCAGTAGTTCTTGTTCTGGGTCAAGATCGCGTTTGCCTTCGAGAATCCGCAAAGCTTCAGTCGGCTTACCTGTTTTCTCGAGAGAGATAGCGTATTCAAATTCAAACGGCTCACGATCAACGACCAGCGAGAACAGTTTTTCGAATCGCTGACGAGCTTTCGCAAACTGATGGCGACTTAGACTGTTCCGCGCCGCAGCGGCATACAGATTCACCAATTTCGACGATTCGCCCGGCACCGCTTCTCGAAGTAGGCCATCAAGAATGATGCCAGCTTCTTCGTATTGTTCCAGCGCTTGTAAGACATTGGCAAGCCGCATTTGGTTTTCGGCTGCGTCCGGAAAATCACGGACCAACGATTGCAAGATCGGCAGTGCTTCGTTGGGATGATTGACCTTGAGCAGCACGTCGACAAGTCGAATACGGATCTCCGGGTCCGTGTCGTCAGACCAACGCCGGTGAATTTCGAGCGCCGCAGCAACGTCTTCGGCCGCAACTTCCGCTGCACCGCGAAGAGCATCGAGGTACCGAATGGCCATACTACGATCGCCAACTCCGGATTTCGCCTTTCGCAGATACCGCAATGCTTCGCCAAATCGAGCCTCCTGCAGTTTTGTTTTGTTCCATAGTCGCGCGTTGTCGGCCGCAGCCAGCAGCAAATCCGCGCTTTGTCCTGGATCACTGCCAAAAGCGTTGTCTTCGATTAGTTGCTGGAATTGTGCGTCGGCTTGACGATATTCGCCAATATCCTTGTGAAGCATGGCGAGTCGGAACAGGCTATCCGGCTTCGTATCGCCAAGTTGTTCGAGCAAAATAATTGCCCGACGGGCATCGTTTGACTTCACCAGTAGGTTAGCCAGCCCGGAAAGAAAACGCTCATCTTCCGCACGTTCCCGCCAACGTTTAAACAATGAGTCTGTTATTTCCTGGCTGCTTTCGGATAGTTCTAGCTCCCCATTGGCAGCATCCAAAAATGGCTGCCAAAGCTGAGACGCATCCGGATTCGTCGTCAGTGCTTGCGTCAGAATACTAAGCGCTCGAGATGCGTACTCGTCATACCGTTCGTCCGCACCAATATGCCGTCCGTTTAAAGCAGCTTCGGTGAGTAACTGCGTTTCCGCAAGCAACGTCGGTGGTTCCCAGTGGTCCAAGAGCCATCGATAGTGCGAATCTGCATCGCGGTATTCGCCTAACTTGGAGTGCGCTCGAGCCAACTCTGTACGTAGCCTGCGATCGTTGCCAAACCGCAGAACGCCGCGTTTCAAGAGATCGACCGCCGATCGATACTCTTCCATCAAACTCATTACGTGGCCTAAATTCGTGACGAATTCAGGATCGTCTTCAAGAAGGTCACGATTTCGATAAATCTTGTTCGCGATTTTTGCGTGCTGCGGCAAAATGTCAGCTCGACCACTCATCGCCAACAAAAACGCTGACCAGTAATCGGTTTGATTGATATCGCGTCGTAGGATCGGTTCCAGTTCGGCAAGCGTCTGACCGTAAAGCGCCTGTGCTTCGACATGTTCGCCCAACGCGCCTTTGTTGTGCGCTGCACTAATCAGGATTTCATGCCGAGCGACATCATTGGGCTGCGTTGCCGGCTCGCCTTTTCGCTTTGAAAGCAGCAACTTGTCGAACAGGTTCTCAGCCGTTCCGTTTCGACCAACGGTGTGTAAAGCTTGCGCATATTGCAGTCGAAGTCGACGAGACGTTTGTTTCTCCATCAGTAGTTCGAACAAAGGGAGCACAGCTGCGTGTTCTTTTGACACAAGCAACACGTCCTTCAACCGCTCTACGAACTCGGTGTTTTGCAACAAGTGAGCACGATTCTCATAGATACTCATGACGATCTTCAGATCTTCGGGCGAACCGCCGCCCATCCCTGAAAACGCCGATAAGAAAGGTAGCCATAAACCCGATTGGTTGGGTTGCTTTTCCAGTTTGGGGCGAAGAATTCGCAGGATTTGCGAGTAGCGTTCATGCGACAGCGTAGTGAGCCCTCGGGCAGCACAATTACTTGCCGACGCGAGAAGCAATTCCACTTGCTGCGATACGTCACCAGTAAACGCTTGCTCTTGCAATAGGCGATCGTAGTAGCGTGCGGCTTCATCGTGTTTGCCCATACGAAGCAACAGATTTGCGCGACGCCAATTGACCTCTACGTCTTCGGTACCGGAATCGACTTCGTCTAGCAAACGAATCGCGTGACGTTCCTCGTTTATCGTTGCCAATGCATCGGCAAGTCGAAGACGCGTTTTGCGATCCATCTCGACGGAGGTACGTGCGTTGTAAATCTCGAAGACGGACAACGCTACGTCATTGTCTCGACTTTTCGCTCCGGAAACAGCGTCCAGGAACGGTCCCCAATACTTAACGTCTAGCGGATTGTCTTCGACGAATTGAACATAGCAATCGCGAGCCATTTCGTATTGCTCGGCGGACTCTGACGTAGCGCCACGTTGAGCACTGTTGTAAGCTGCCGCCAGAAGCACGTTGCCGCGTTCCATTAGATCTGTGGGCAACGCATCAGTGTCGATCAATTGTCCGTAGTATTTCGCAGCTTGGTCGTACTCTCCGATTGTAAAGAGCGTTTGGGCGTATCGAATTTGCAGCAAATGCGAATTGGGGCAAATCGTTACCAACTGCTCAACTAACGGTTCCGCCTGTTCTGCGTCAAACGCGAACATCAAACACTCGGCCAACTTCTCCATAAAGAATGGATTCGCCTCGTGTTCATTGCGTTCGCCGTAGGCCTGCATAATCAGTGCCTGGTCGTCAGGCTCATCTTGTTTCAGTTCAGCCAATGAATCGAGCACAGGTTGCCAAACTTGTCGCCGATCCGCTGGCTCGAGCTCTTCCAGAAGCTCTTTGCCGTACTCGACGGCTTTCTTGTGATCTCCGCTCCATGCAAGCGCCTTCGCGAGCGCGACTTTCGTACTAGCGTCGTCCCGCCATTTTCGATTTCGCAGTATCGCTTGGTATTTTTCGATCGCAGAGGGATAGTTTTTCGTCCAAGCGGCCAAATCGGCAACGCCTTTTTGCGCACGGATATCGTCTGGATCGATCTGCACGAGCTTATCGTAGATTCGTTTTGCCGCCTCAAAGCGTTGGCAGCCAGCTAAGAGCGACGCGAGTAAATAGCGGTCATCGATGGTTAGATCATCCGAGGTTAGAACATCGATGGCTTGATCGAATTTCTTGTTCGTGGCCAAAACACCGGCATACTCGGCACGAATTTCGGAGTTTATCACACCGCTTTCCCAAACGCGTTGGTAGAGTTTTTGAGACTCATCGAATGATTTCCGATTCGCGGCGTTTCGCGCCGCTGCCAAAACCACGCTCGCTCTAGTCTTCCCAGATCGAAACTCGTCGATTTCCATAATTAGGTTGGCAAACGCCACACGTGCTTCTTCAGTACGACCTAGTTCCTCAAGTGCATAAGCCTGTTGAAGTTTCGCGGCTGGCGACTTGAATTCGTTCGAGATCAGGGCTTCGTTCAGGCGAGAAATCGATTCGGCATCGTTCGCTGCCAGCATCGATTCGCGAAGCCGTAGAAAAAGTCGTTCGTTGGTTGTGGGAGCTCGCTCGAATTGCGAAACGAGATGAGACAAGCGAGCGTTGCCCGACTCATCGATCGGTTTTCCAAGAATCACACGAGCCATCAAAACCTGATCGCCACACAAGAAGAACGTTGCGACGAGTGTAAGAGCGGCAGCCAGCGCCGTGATACCGGCGATGATAGTCAAAGGTTGCGCGATCGGCATCTTGGTCTTTTTTGGACGAAGCGTCGTGACGGCACTCATCTTTTTGTCATGGCTCAGGTGTAGCAAAGTCGTTAACTTGCCACGCGACTGACCATCGAATCCATCAAACTTGCATCGATAAGCATGCAAAGGCATTTGCCCCAGCTCGATTTCCTTCGCCTGTTCAACTCGTACGTTGCCCGTCAGTTGCCCCGTTGGTGCGGACAATTGTCCCCGCAACAAAGTTCCCTGTTTGAGTTTCTCGTTCGACAGCATGGTGAACGTCGTGTTCGTCATGGTCTCCGTTACCGAATAAACATCGCCCACATCGGGACTGTACAAACGCGCCGCAACCGTCAGCGGATGGTCTTTTGCTCCACGAACGGGGTCCAGCAGGCCATCTTCTCGATTTGGATCGAACTCGACGTAACGCCGAGCCACTGCATACTTTGTGCAGATGTGCCAAAGGTTGCGTAGCTGCTCTTCACCCAGTTCCTCGAATTCGACTCCATAACGAAAACACCTGACCTCACCCTCTTTTCTCGATTTGTAGTCAACGAGATATTCCCAGTTGCAGATACGACCGCTTGCCGTGACGGATGTATCTCCGGCAGTGATCGTCACCTTCAACTTGTGACCATTGAGCTTCTCATAAGTCAGGAACCCGACCCCTGTCTCGCTGAGATCTTTGGTCACCCCTTCGCCGATTTGAATTCCTTCGTCGCTTTCGAGTTCGTATCGTATGTGTGCAGAGCAAGGGTGGCGCCAATCAAATCGACGTTGCGCAAGAGCTCGACGAATAACAATCCACGCAAAAATGCAGTGGAAGAACACCAACACCGAGCAAATCGAGAGCCCCAAAAAGTCTTCCGAAACCCCAAGGAAGTACCGCGATGCAGCCCATGTGACCGCCACGACGCTACACCCTATAAACGTATATTGAGGACGTAAGAAGTCGTGAATGCTGGAGTCTTTGCCCCCGCCACTTTTTTGCGTGACTACAAAACTCGCCTTCTTTCGGTTAAACAATGCGCGCCAAGTTCCCCGGCATTGCGTCCAAAAGGTGGCCATCTGCGTAATTTCGGTATCCAACAGACGGCCGTAGCCGTTCCCTGACGCTTTGACCGTATACCAGACTGTCAAGACGTAGAAGATCGTGATACCAACGAGCGTCCAAGTCATGTCCGCTACCGGCCCCACACCGGTTAGCAACATCAACAAGGGCGTGTAGTACAGAATTAGCTTCTGTACTCCGGTTGTCCAACTCAGCATCAGCGCGAGATAGTTCAAGCGTTGCGGGAACGAGAGTCCCTTGGCTGTGATTGGATTATCAAAAAAGATCGTCCCAAGGTTCCCTTCACCCCAACGCAATCTTTGCACAGAAAACGTCTCGATATCTGGCGCCGCCAAACCGCTTACGAGACGTTCGTTAATGTACAGCGACTTCCACCCCTGAGAATGCAGCCGCAGTCCTGTCTGCATATCCTCGGTAATCGATTCGGTCGCGATTAGACCAACTGATTCGAGTGCTTCTTTTCGAAAGATTGCGGCACTTCCACAAAACGAAGCCGAGTTCCAATAGTTTCGCCCCGGTTGGACGATGTTGTAAAAGAGCTGCCCCTCTTCCCAGTAAAAACGCTTGTCGTAATCCAACGATCCCTGGAAGCTATCGAAATTGTAGTACGAGTGCGGCGTCTGAATAAACGCAAGATCGTCGTCTGCGAAGTAGCCAAGTGTACGCGTAATGAAGTGACGTTCCGCGATATGGTCGGAGTCAAAAACGATGATGTATTCACCATCCGTGATTTCCATCGCGTGATTGAGGTTGCCGGCCTTCGCATGGATATTGCTATCGCGGTTGATGTACTTCGCGCCGAGTTCTTCTGTCAGCTCGCGGACTTCGGGACGATTACCGTCATCCAGCACATATGTCTCGTGCGGGTAGTCCATCTCCAAAGCCGCGACGATCGTACCGCGCAGCAACTCTGGCTCTTCGTTATAAGTCGGGATATAAGCATCGACCTTCGCATCTTTCAGCGGCGGAACGGGCTCCGGATTCTGGGGCTCCCAGATTTGGAAGAAGTACAGAAACATCAGCATGTTTCCGTAGATCTCGGCCAAGTAAAGCGTGATCGAGAAGACCGCTGCAAACGGCGTATCGACGTTCAGGGTATACAATCCCCGGTACACCAAATAAATGATGCACATACAGATCGTAAAGACCATGCAGTATCGTCGTCGTCGATTTGTCATCAAACTAATAGAAGCGCAAAAATGCGCAATCAGCGGGGAAAGTCGGGGAAGGCTTCTTGGGGTGGTAGGTCTTGGCGTTCAGCCTGCGTCGCGGGTTGGGGATACTCGCGAGCGACAAAAGGTGGGGAACCTCTTGCTAAGTCGTGACTATTTCTTGTTCGATTCCTCCATTGCCCGAATGCGAAGTAACCAACTCAACTGCGGTGCGATGAGGGAATTCTTAGGC
>CAYNJG010000318.1:0-7044 GCA_964397295.1 uncultured Pirellulaceae bacterium | reverse complement strand
GAACCCGAGAATGCTCGCCAAAATTAGTGCAGCGCCAGTGCCCCACACTTTCGAATTAGCTTCCGCAACATTGGCGCGAACTTGGATCGATAAATCTGATATTTTCATTCGTGGTTTAGACAGTTGATTTAGTCGCAGGTTATAAACAGCATCCTCGTCGACTGTTATCAACTTAATTGCCTGAGAAACACTCTTGCCGGCGTTTATGCTAATGCCCTTCTTGTTCTTGCCGCTGCGAGGCTTCGAGTGCGATATTTCAAAATTCTCGGTCCATAGCTGGTCTGTTTCTTTATAGAAGCTGAGTTGAAAGTTTGCCCTCTGAGGCTTTGTCCTCTGAGACATTATAGAATCAGGTAGATACTTTGCCTTGGCAATGATTCTTATTGGGTTCATTTCAGGTGATAGTCGAATACTATTTTCTTTCTCAGCACGATCGCCTCCAGTCGATGTGGTGGTTAAAGGGCCGACTGAAAAAGAACTGATGTCTTTATCGATGAATTTAAATTCGCCAACGTTGGAACCACTAAACCCCGTTACATAGATCAGGTAGCCAGGGCAAAGCACAAAGCCCGCAAGGAAGATTATTAGTGAAACTGTTTTCATTTTTTTCTCGAGCGATAACGTCTATTTAATCAAGTGAGATTGGCATGGCCGTGGGAGCGAAGTGGTCACGTAGTCGGCTCCCGCGTAGTAAGACTGGCGGTAGCGCGGTCGCTCTCTTTTGAAGTATTGGATCGATTAATATGGATGGGCAGGAAATTTCAGTGCTTTTGTGCTTTTTAAGCAAAACGATACGTTTCCTCGGGAATCTCAAGGTTCTTGAATATTCGTGTGTTGGAGATACCCACCGCAATTTTTGAATTGAGCCCACAGTCGTTTCTCACTCGCCAAATGCCGAACGTAAAAATCAGAAAGAACCACATGAAGTTATTTACAGCCTACCTTCCTGTTTACGTTAGTCATTTTCTTCGGGTTGTTTCGCGCTGTTGAAGCGTCTGATCCCGAGTCGCACGTGCCGAACGTGATCATCTTTTATCGAACGTGATCATCTTTTATGTTGATGACCTTGGTTGGCAAGATGTCTCAATGATCTGGACGACCCCTGCCCTTACGAAACGCCAAACATAAAAAAGCTGGCCCAAGGGGGGATGAATTTCACTCAAGCCTACTCGCCCGCGCCAACTTGCTCACCCTCCCGAGCTGGAATCATCTCGGGGCAACATCCGGCGAAGATTAGACTGACTCATGTTGATCTGGGTGCTATGCGACCAGGCCGTGCCGCCGATCGATTGGTTGCACCTTACCTGCAGTCACATTTGGACTTGGATATCCTCACGATCGCAGACCCTATGAACCAAAACGGCTATCGCACTGGCCATGTTGGAAAATGGCACGCCGGACTGACCGCGAAAAGTTACGGTTTTGACTTTGTGAATCAGACACGCGGCATTCATCGAGGCGTGAACGATCGAACCAAGGATTTTGCTACTGCTGACGATGAAAAATATCCGCTTAGTAAAGAGAAATATCCACCGATCAGCGATAAGAACCCCGACGGCATTTCGTATCCCTTTGACGAACTTACCGAGTCCGCAATTCAGTTCATGGACGAAAGCAAAGACGGACCTTTCTTTCTGAACGTTTGTCATTGGATGGTTCATTGGCCAATGTTGACTCGCAACGGCCAACTGCTCGAGCATTACTGCGACAAATTTGGTCAAACGTTTCCTCCCGAGAAGGGTGACATGACGTTACCGGGACAACCGAATCCGTATTTCGCATCGATGACGACCAGCCGTGCGAGAGGTCTACTGAGTGAGAAGGAGTCGTCCAACGACCATAGGCGAACCGTTTAATTGCTCGTCAGTCACGATCCCAGCAAAAGCGAGTTCCTCGCCGACGTGACTGGAGAGAGAAGCGGCATTTTGTTCGTCGTGGACGATGAATACCGAGACAATCGAAGAACGCCGGTCGGTTGTTCGAATGCCAACTCGGACCCCGTTCGCATCATCGGTGACAGACTCAACCTTTCCGGCGACAACAACGCCAGACGATGTCCGTTTCGACCACTTGATCCAACTCGAAGCGGCTGAGCTTGCGAGGTCAAACAGTGCCGCGTCGGAATAGACGTCATGGATTGCTTTCATGCCTTTGGCCGAATCTTTGTCGTGGCTTATCTGAGCGAGATCCGACAAAGTCGTGTAATAACTACGAGCAACGGAGCGGTCTTCTGGTGAATCCTTGAATTTTGAAAGGGCTGTAGCGTATTCGGCAAGTGCCGATTCGACTTCCGAAGATTCTTGTGGAGTTGCTGGCTCGGTCACTGGAGTCACGACAACTGCCTCAGCAGCTATCAGGGCGTCCTCCTCTTCCATTGCACCATCCGTTACCGCGAGGGCGATCTCTTCCGCGTCTGTGGTGGATTCTTGCGGTAGGACTTTCGGCGTTTCGGACTCAATAGTCGGTGGCAGCGCTCGCGCTTTGCTTGCAGGATTCTCCAAGCCGGCATCGGCTAACTCCTGCTCCGGTTCGTGGTGGTCCAACAGGTCGCTGGCAGTTTGAGAATTGATTTCCGTCGATGATACTTCAGAGACTGTCGGTGCGGTGGATTCGCTGACTTCGAGCTGTTCGTCAGCTTCTGGGGTAGTTTCAGCGGATGGGGAAGCGATAGAGGCGGCAACGTCTTCGGTGGTTTCAGTCACAGCGGCGTCGTCAATCTGGTTAGTCTCGTTTGGTGAGACATCGGCCAGTTCCTGTTCTTCTTGTTGCTTCTCTAGCTGTCTTCTGTTGGATCGCACTGCAGACGCGACGTTGTTGTTTTTGGGTCGTCCCATGTTGATCTGGTTTAAGAAGTTATCCGTCTCACTGTGGGAGGCAACTGAAGGCGTGTAGACGGCGACCCGGGTGGTTGGAGAATCTTCCTTTGGCAGATCGAGAGGGTTTTGGTCATCGGCCTCTTGCGATTTGAGATCCTCAAAAGCTCCAACTAACTCGATCACTGATCGCACTGGCGAATTTGAGTCTTTTTCGATGGTGTTCTTAGCAATGACCGGAGCGGCATCACCACCAAGGATTGGTATGAGCGGAGACAGTGCGGTGTTGGTTTCCTCAAAGTGCTTGATAGCGCCGAAGACAACAGCGCCGCAGGCGACTACAGCACTAGCGAGCAGAAAACGCGGTAGCCATCGTCGCGAAGTCCTTTTTCGCTTGGCTAGCTTTCGAGCAACCGGCCCGATGGAGACTCTTCGAGTACTATCGAGAACGGGCGTGGGCGTTGACGCTTGTACAACGACCGAAGCGATCGCCTGTATTTCCTGCGTATCTTTGCTCATCTTACCTCCAGGTCGGGGATTGATCCGTTCCCACAACTGTCCTTGTTCACCGTCCGTAATCCCCGAGCTGACATTTTTACCTACAATGCCTGGCAAGTGAATACGGAATTTTGCCTTACTGGCGGCAATACGGGAACCTGTTGCGTCTTGATTTTGAACGTGGATATCACCCAATCCAGGAAAAACCGTGCCGTTACTGAAGATCAATCGCCTGAATTTCTCTTTTGGCGAAGAAAGAATACTTAAGGATCTAAACGTAGAATGTGCGCGTGGCGAATTCGCATCTCTTTTGGGAGCATCAGGTTGTGGAAAATCGACGCTATTGCGATTGATTGCGAAACTCAAAAACCCGACCTCTGGGGAGATCTCTTTTGAGGGCGATCTGAAAGAAAAGCCGTTTGGCTTCGTGTTTCAGCAACCCACACTTCTTCCGTGGCTTAGCGCTGTCGACAATGTAGCTCTGCCCCTCAAGTTGAGTAGTGCGATGCCGTCGAATAGGCGCGCTGTTGCAGCAGAAGCTCTTGAGCTAGTCGGTCTGAATGCAAACGATCAAAAGAAGACTCCGTCCCAGCTTAGCGGCGGAATGCAGATGCGAGTTTCGCTTGCTCGCGCTTTTGTAGCGAAGCCAGCGTTGATGTTGATGGATGAACCGTTCTCTGCGCTCGACGAAGTCTTGAGGCAGCAGCTTTGCGAAGCGACACTCAAGTTGTGGAAAAGCGAAGGTTGGACGACGTTGTTCGTGACGCATAACGTTGCGGAAGCGGTTTTTCTTAGTCAACGCATTTTTATTCTCGCTGGTAAGCCAGCCACAATCGTAGACGTCATCGAAGTTCCGTTCGTTGATCGAACTCCGGAGCTTCGCGCTTCGCCAGAATTCATGGAGTTGGTGGCGAAGGTTGGGGTGCGACTTCGTGAGCTTGTCGAATCAGACGAGCAAGCGGGGAGGAAGGATTAGATGGCGCGTTCTGATCTTCCGCCATTCATGCGGTCCATGATTCCTCCGCTGGGGCTGGCTATTCTTGTTTGCACCGTGTGGCAAGTTTGCGTCGTTGCATTCGATATCAAGCCGTTTTTGCTGCCTTCGCCGCTCGCCGTTTTGCAAGCATTTGTGGGCGATCTCGGCGGCTTTGTGGCATCGGCACGATACACCGCCTCAGCGGCGATATGTGGGTTGACCGTCAGCACACTTGTAGGCCTCGTTGTTGGAATACTGTTTTCGCAGTCATCGCTAGTGCGTCGAAGTGGCTACCCATACGCGATCTATTTGCAGACGGCGCCAATTGTTGCGGTTGCGCCGTTACTGGTGAACTGGATCGGCGAAGGTTTTGTTACCACTGTTGTGGTTGTCTTCATCATCAGCCTGTTCCCGATCGTCACGAACACAACCGACGGTTTGCTCGCCACGCCTCCGGCCCTGCGTGAATTGTTTCAACTCAATGGCGCGAGTCGGTGGCAGATACTATGGTCGCTGCAATTGCCGTATGCTTTGCCAAGAATCATCACTGGAGTGAAGATCTCGAGCGCGATGGTGATTTTGGGAGCGACCGTTGGGGAGTATTTCGTAGGCAGCCTGAAGCAAGGCGGACTTGGTAACGTTATATTCAAAGCCAACTCGATGTTACGAACGGACCGCCTCTTTGCAGCGACAATTCTATGTACGGTACTCAGCGTCACGATTTTCTCTGTGGTTTCATTTGTCGGCAGTCGAGCCGTTCGGTGGTCCGATTCTTAACGCTTGGCGTCGTGGTTTGTATCGTTTCGATGTCTGGCTGCGGCAAAAAGGATGTGTTGGAGGAACCCACGCCCGCGATTCAGTTGCAGTTGAATTGGATTCCCGATGCGCAGCATGGCGGCTTCTTTGCGGCGGTTGTCGACGGCTATTTCGCGGAAGAGGGTTTGGATGTTGAGATTGTTCCGGGCGGACCGGGCACTGCCGCCATTCCGAAGCTAGCCATGGGGCGATGTGATTTCGCCATCGGTAATGCAGATCAAGTTTTGCTTGCGAGAGAGCAGGGGGCTGACGTGGTCGCCGTGTTTGCAGCGATGCAAGATAGTCCGCGTTGCATTATGGTTCACGAAAAGTCTGGTATGACTTCGCTCGAGCAACTTGCGAATGTGACGCTGGCACTTGGAGATGGCAAAGCGTTTGCAGAGTATTTGAAACTAAAGGTTCCATTAGAAAACGTGCGAATCGTTTCCTATTCTGGAACCGTTGCAAAGTTCTTGTTAGACGAAGGCTTCGCGCAGCAGGGCTATGTTTTCAGCGAACCAATTTTGGCTGCGCAAGAGGGCGGCGATCCGAAATCACTCATGGTGAGCGAGCTGGGATTCAATCCATACAGCAGTCTCGTTATTGCTAACCAGGAAACCGTATCGAACGATCCCGAACTTGTACGCAAGTTCGTTAGCGCAGTACGCAAAGGCTGGCAAAGCTATTTGCAGGATCCTTCTGCGGCGAATGAAGCGATCGTAAAGCTCAATTCGGAGATGGATGCTAATGTCTTGGCGAAATCCGCGGCGGCGATTCGACCTCTGTGCGGCGATTCGTCATCATTAGGCGCGATGCGTGCTGAACGGTGGGAGCTACTTCGCACGCAGCTAGTTGAGTTGGGATTACTGCCGGTAACATCGAAATCGTCGGCTGGTGCTTTTTCCGAGAGCTTTGTTGCAATTCCGGAATAACTGTGCGGTCGATCCACCACTCATCGCAATCTTCCATTGCCCATGTTTGCTGCCGCCACATTGCAGCAGGGGTGCTCAGCTATTGAAGAAGGTGTAATACGGTTTTTCTTCAATCATGCGTTTTGCGAGCAATCCAGCTTCTAGCAAGTGGTAGTCGCCCCACATCGTGGATTCGCCGTGTGGTACGCTTCCGCCGTCGCTGATATGGTCCCAGCCTCGAGGCCGATGATAGACGCTATGCAATAACAGCCCTTGGTGTCCTTCTTCTAGACTTAGATACGGCTCGCTTGTCAATGTTTGAAGAATAGCCACACCTGCTTGGAGATATGTCTTGCTGGCTTCCGTATCGGTAGGCTTCAAGTAGGTCGAAAGACGAAGGAAAGCCTGTGCCGCAATAGCTGCGGATGAACTGTCGACCGGTTCGTATTCGTTCACGGGCTCGGAAGGCCGGTCGAGGTAATCGCCCATGGCGACAAGCCCTGGTGCTCCGGTATCCCAATAAGGTACTCCATCAGTCGGCGTGTTTTCGATGTAGAAGTTGCTCGTAACGATAGCCGCGTCCAGCATCATCGTTTGAATCTCTTCTTTGCCACCGATTTCTTCCAGCGCAGCTTGATCGAGGGTCTCAATAAACTCCAGTTGTTCCGCAAAACCAAGCATGACCCAGGCCAGACCACGGGTCCACGTGGTGAACGGCGAGTAACCTTGTTGCGTGCTGGGGCAGCGATATTGGCCATCGTTGACATTGAAAATACTCTCGTGAACCACTCGGCCCGACGTGTCGTATATATCACGGTCCTCGCCGTAGTACACGTTGTACCTGGCGGTGACTGATGCATGTTCGACAAGTCGTTCTAGTAAGCAGACGCGATCGTCGTTCTCGTCCAATAGGTCTCCGCCTAGTTGGTGCGCAACTGCGAGTGCGCGGAGGCTTCGGATAGTGTCGGAAAATAGAGAATGTGGGCCATTGAATGAATAAATGAAGCCTTCTTCATCGCTTGTTTCCGTCCAGCGGTAAGCTTGAACTGCA
>CAYNJG010000317.1:0-7051 GCA_964397295.1 uncultured Pirellulaceae bacterium | reverse complement strand
GTGCTGTGTATTGGAAGAGTGCGAAAAGAACCCGACAACGTCTTGGCTCTCAGCGCCCAACTGTTGCATGATCGCTCGCAACATGTAAGCCAGATCAATCGCCATACCGCTACACGTGCCGCCGCTGACAGACCCAACCATCACGACGCGAGGCTGAGTAGCTTTCTGCAGACCGAGCGTTTGTGAAGTGAGGTTTAGTGATTCGGCATCGACTAACTCGGTGAGCACTTGTCGCAAACGAACGGAGAGAGGCTCGATGTGCGTTGCCAGTGCAAGTCGCCCAAGCGGACGGATACCCTCGGTACGTAGTGACTTTGGAATATTGTAGATCCAACGCCGACTAAGCCAGGATAGATGCATACGTGCATCAGTTCGGTATTCTTCCGGACGACGCAATGGTGTTTCGAACACTTCATCGGATTGCAAACCGTCATCCGCACCACGGCGACAAGCTCGATACAACTCCTGCGAATCAGTATCTAAGCTCAAGAAACGCAGCGACGGCATCGTTTCACGTTCGCCACATCTCTGGTTTAACCTGCGTCGAATCAGGCTCAAGATACGCGTGCCCGTGTTCCCGACACCTAAAAACAATGTCGGACGCACAACTGCTTGAGCTGGATCAACATCGATCGGGTCTAGTTTTTTCTCAGTGGATTCGCTGACTGCGAACGGGCGAGTCATGGCCGTAAGCGTGGCCGATGCAACCCTGTTTCGCCGTCTACGCGAACTACCGTCACGCAGTTTTTTTCGCGATCGTCGTGAGGGTGCCACTGCAGCACTTTTGTCTGAACTGAGCTCAGCAATCATCGCACTGCAACTGGGGTATCGTGCGAGCGGATCCTTTGACAAGGCTCGCGAGACGACGGCTTGGTCTTCTCGGGGCAATACTTTTAGATCCGGGCGTTCTTTCAGGTGCTGCCCTGCTAACTGTGCAGCCGTCAGCCCATCGAACGGGCGCTTGCCCGTAAGCATTTCCTGGTACAGAATCGCTAAGCTGTATTGGTCACTCGCGGAACTTGGTCTGCCATCAAAAAGTTCTGGCGGCGCGTAGGCTGGCGTCAGGCCTGCCATCAGCGATTGGGTACCGTCGTGAATGTCTTTTACGAGCCCAAAGTCAGCGACTTTGACGTGCCCGCTAACAAGGAGCAAGTTTTCCGGCTTGATATCCAAGTGCTGTAATCGGAATTCGTCGCTGATAAAGTCTAGCGCACTCGATGCGTCACGTAGATACTGCAGTAACTCTGCCCGAGGAATGCCTTTCAGACCGGACTCGACGCACTGCTCGAATCGCGTTTTCAAGCACATATCGGCCAGTTCCGTGATGACAATCATCTGGCCTTCGACGATGTCGATTCGCTCCAGCGACAGCAAGAACGGATGTCGTACATCACGAATTCGGTTGAGCGATTTGAGTTCGGTCTGAGCACGTTTTTCGTCGTGGAAACCGAAAATGATCTTTACCGCTTTGGGCAAGCCACCAGGTGCTTCAGCTGCCCACACCTCTCCATACCCGCCCGAGCCGATACGCTTCTTCAGCGCATATCCCATGACGGGTTTCGTTGGATCAAGGGTTTTCATGGACACAGTAGTGGACTTTCAACGAGGCAAACGATCAAGTGAGTAAAAGTAGCTTAAATTATCGCGGTCTTTGGAAAACTTCTCGCATGGAGGTGTTGGATCGGATCAGCTTTGCGGCTGGGGCGGCGTAGGATCCATATTCGTATTCGCATCGGGCGTCACTGGCGCAACAATCGGTGCATTCGTTCCTGGTGGCGGCACTACCTGTTTGGGAGGAAGCGGTACCGATGATGCTCGAGTACCCGGCGACGGCGTCTTTTCTTCCGCAAAGAACTTTTCCGCTTCAACAGTAGCTGGGCGTGGACTCTCCTCTTCTGGAGTCAAAGTCGGCGAAACCGTCGGTGTCGGAGCAACCGTTTGCATAGACGTTGGCGTTGGCGTAATCGGGGCTGAAGACGTCGGCGTTGGTGCTATTGTCGCTGAAGATGTTGGAGTAGGAGCCATCGTCGCCGAAACTGTTGGGGTCGGTGCAATGGTTTGCACAGATGTCGGTGTTGGTGACATTGTCGCTGAAGACGTCGGCGTTGGTGCCATGGTCGCTGAAGATGTTGGTGTTGGTGACATCGTCGCCGAAGATGTTGGAGTAGGAGCCATCGTCGCCGAAACTGTTGGGGTCGGTGCAATGGTTTGCACAGATGTCGGTGTTGGTGACATTGTCGCTGAAGACGTCGGCGTTGGTGCCATGGTCGCTGAAGATGTTGGTGTTGGTGACATCGTCGCCGAAGATGTTGGAGTAGGAGCCATCGTCGCCGAAACTGTTGGGGTCGGTGCGATGGTTTGCACAGACGTCGGCGTGGGCGCATCTGTGGATGCAGATTTCAGATCAGCTGCGCGCTTGCTTGGTGCCACAGGCTCTTTAGGTCCTTCCTGGCCAATGACAACCGAGAAGTAGCTCTTGACGACACGATCAAAGTAGTCGTCACGCATCTCGAGATTCAATTCGTTGTACGAACAGAAGTTGCGAATCTGTTGCAACAAATCGCGAGGATGGCAGCGCCGCATTGCGCGGCCAGCTCCCACGTAGTGGTTCTCAATCAAGTAGTCCACGACATCAGGGCGATAATCGCAGTCGAAGATGTCCGCGTAGATCTCGAACAACTCATGGAATTCATCGACGGTCGGATCGCCGATCTCAATCTTGTACGGGATACGGCGCAGAAACGCTTCATCCACGAGATCTTCAGGATCCAGATTCGTCGAAAAGATAATGAGCTGCTCAAACGGCACTTGAATCTTCTTGCCTGTAGAAAGCGTTAGGAAGTCATAACGTGCTTCCAACGGAACAATCCAACGATTCAACAACTCGACGGGATCAATTCGTTGCCGGCCAAAGTCATCAATCAACAGACAACCGCAATTACTTTTCATTTGAAGCGGAGCTTCGCTCACATTACTGTTTGGATCGTAGCGAATCTCCAATCCGTCCATCGTCAGCTCGCCACCAACAATGACCGTGGGGCGACGAATTTTCACCCACCGCTTGTCATACGATGCGCTTTTCACGATGCTCGCTTCATCCGATGTCGACTCTTCGTGCACAGCTGCATCAAAAAGCTTGATTAGCTGGCCGTCTTCGATAATGACTCGGGGAATCCAAATGTCTTGGCCAAAACACTGCGTGATCCGCTTGGCGAGGGTCGACTTGCCGTTTCCAGGCTCGCCGTACAGAAATAGGCCAGCACCGCTGTTGATAGCGGGGCCAAGATTCTCAAATAGGTCTTCGTTGATTGTTATGTCTTCAAAGGCATCGCGCAGATCTTCACGGCGTGGTGCCTCAGCTCGAATCGACTGTGCTTCTGCGGAAAGCACGTATTCCATCAGCGGTACCGGAGCGGCGCCTACATACGCACACGCGTCCATCGCAATCCGCGCTCGATCGTTACCGAGTTCCGTTAACGAGTAGTTGTAGTCGTTGAGCGGCGCGGAGCTCTTGTGAACGATAAGCTGTCGCGATCGCATCTCGTGAAGGATCGGTTCAAGCAAGCGAAAGGACAGACAGATGAATTCGGACATCTTTCTTCCACTCTCGATGCCCACCATCGACAACCGCTTGAAGATAAGCGACTCAATTAGGGAAGTAGGAAGACCCGTATCCTTGACCGACTCCGGCTCGATAGGGCGATACGCTTCTTCGGAGAGAATCGTTGCCAGCAATCCGTCACGTACGTCCGACTGATTTCCGCTATTCGTTGTCATACCAAACTACTAAATCTTTTAACGGCTATTGATTGCCGCGGATTACCCAACATCGGGGCACACGGCTACTCGCGAAGTTTAGCTCGCTTATTTGCATGTTGACGAAACACTGATGAATGTTTCGATGGTGCTGATTGTGAGGGTACCGGAGCTTTGGAGTCGCGAGTTGCATCAAGAATCTTGCCCCCCAGTCGCTGTGAAAAAGCAAATGTTGAGGTGCATAGGCGTTTGCAATGCAATTGCGATGCAATTATCGGATCGTCGACCACAACACGACGAACCACACACCTAGTTAAAACTCCCCTGAATTGACTTAATTGAGTCCTTCCATTATGTCCGCAACGAAAGACACCCCCGAATCGAACGGCTTGGCGTTGACCGCGTCGGCTTGGTTTTTTGCGGGACAGGTTGATGGTTCGGAGCCAGCCAAACACGTACCGATACATGCCACTCCGTTCAAAATCGGCCGTCGCTCGCACCTCCCTCTAACGCTGCCGTGTGAATCGGTTTCGAAAGAGCACGCCGAGATCATTGAACGTGACAACAAGCTTTACGTACGGGATCTAGGAAGCACGAATGGCACCTTTGTTAATGGCGAGCGCGTAGAGCCCGATCGAGAAGAACACATTTCTGAGGGCGACATTATTCAATTCGCAACGGTCGTCTTCCGAGTCGGAAGCGAAGCGAAGCGAACAGAATCCGGAACCATCGCCGAAGACACATGTGATCGCGCACTTGCGATGATGCAATTCGATCGTCTTATCAATGATGGTGCAGTCGTTCCTTTCTTCCAACCAATCGTCACGATGACGGACACTCCAGAGATCATTGGTTTCGAAGCTTTGGGACGAAGCCGATTGTTTGGTCTACAGACACCAAACGAAATGTTCACGACGGCTTCGAAACTCAACCTCGAAGCGGAATTAAGCCGAGTCCTGCGAACTCGCGGTCTCGAGATTGCGACAAAATTCCCAGAAGAATTAAACTTGTTCGTCAACACACACCCCATGGAATTGTCCGAAGGTGCACTCAACGATTCGTTGAATGAAATCCGCAACGCTCATCCAACGCGTAAACTCACGCTGGAGATTCATGAGGGAGCAATCACGAGCCCCGTCATGATCCGCGAACTGCGAGCTGTTTTGGACGACCTGGACATTCGCCTAGCGTTTGACGACTTTGGTGCAGGTCAGGCGAGACTCGTGGAACTGGGTGAAGTTCGACCGGATTACCTGAAATTTGACATCAAACTGGTCGAAGGAATCGAAAAAGCGGCCCCAAGCCGTCAACAGGTTGTCGCGGCCCTCGTTCAGATGGTCAACGATCTAGGAACGATACCTTTGGCAGAAGGAGTCGAACACGAAGGTACTCACAAGACACTTTGTCAAATGGGCTTCAAACTAGGTCAAGGCTATTTCTACGGTCGCCCTGCTTCGGTATCGAAGTGCATTTCGCAGCTCGATTAGAAAACCTAAGACTACTAACTAACTATATCTTCTGACGCAAAAAGCCCGCACTAAAAGGGCTTATGTGATCTTCTTTGGTCGTTTGGACACGACTCGACTCGCCCCCTCCCATGCGGGGCTAGAGTACCGCAACGACATCTCCACGTCGAAATTGTTGCGGACGAATCTTGATTGTCGGGCACGAACGACATTGGGCGAAGCGGCGGTCTTGCGGTATAGTCCGTTTTTGGAAATGCCTGCACGGAGTCACGTAATTCATGAACATCGTTGTCCTTGACGGATACACGCTAAATCCGGGCGACAATAGCTGGGCGCCATTGGAAGAAGTCGGCGACGTGGAAGTACACGATCGATCGACTCCGGCAGAGGTCACAGTGCGCGGCAAAGAAGCTGATGTACTTGTCGTGAACAAAATTCGAATTTCAAAAGAGCATCTTCAACGACTGCCAAACCTAAAACTCGTAGCGGTGACGGCAACTGGCTACGACTGCGTCGACACGACGGCAGCTCGCAAAAAATCCGTAGTCGTCAGCAATGTGCCGGTTTATGGAACGGACTCCGTCGCCCAGTTCGTATTCGGACAACTGCTTCAGCTTTGCCACCATATTAGCAGGCACGATACGGCCGTCCGCGAAGGCGAATGGAAAGAGCGAGGCGATTTTAGTTTCTCACTCACCCCACAAATCGAACTCGTTGGCAAAACGATGGGCATCGTGGGCTTTGGACGTATCGGTCGACGAGTCGCAGAAATAGCGAGAGCATTCGGAATGCGAGTTCTCGCTCATACTAAAACCGAAGAATCGGCACCCGAGTACGAAGGGTTCGAATTCCTTCCGCTCGACAAACTTGCGCGAGAGTCGGACGTGATCAGCCTGCACTGCCCACTCACCCATCAAACGAACGGAATCATCAACTCAGGGTTTCTTTCGAAATGCAAGCCAAACGCAGTTCTCATCAATGCCAGTCGTGGCGCGCTGGTGAATGAATCAGATCTCGCGGACGCGTTAAATGGTGGGAAACTTGCGGGAGCGGCATTGGATGTCGTTTCTAACGAGCCAATTGGACTGGATAATCCACTTCTATCAGCACCAAATTGCATCATCACGCCACACATGGCGTGGTCGACCCTTGAAGCCCGCAAACGCCTAATGCAATCCACCGCTGACAACATCACGGCATTCAAAAACGGCGAACCAACAAACGTCGTGAGCGTTTAGCCTGACCTTTCTCCTGACTCGTCATCTGCCGAAGATCACAAACCGTTCGTCGATACTGTCGCCCGACGAAGTGGTTTGAAGGTAAAAGAACTGGCATGGATGGCCCTAGCGGATCAGTAGATCCGCTAGCTTCATGCAACGTTGAATGCATGTCCAATTTCGCCGAAATGGGGACAAACTGCGGCCGATCTAGTCTTATTTTCTTGCATCCTGTACGGTTCCGCTCTGCGCATCGCCAGGTGTGCTTCTAAAGAATGCCTTCCTAGAAAGTGATCGCCATGGATGAGCCAATCACAACATCGCCGACGCGCGCGGCAGATTCGAAACTCGAACTCGAGCTTCAATTCCGAACGTTTGCCATACTTTGGGCGTTGGCTTCTTTGTTTGTTGTTTGGCAGCGGCTGGATTTTGCATTTTCCGATCCCATTCGCATGTCCATCAACGGCGGTCTAGCCATTGCCGCCATGGGTACGTTGATATTTTCACGATCGGCCATTCCCATCACGATTCTAGGCGCACTGCACTTCGGGCACGCGGCGTTTGAAATGCCTCAAGTCCACAGCGCCGACCTGCTGATGGCATTCTTTGGAC
>CAYNJG010000316.1:0-7094 GCA_964397295.1 uncultured Pirellulaceae bacterium | reverse complement strand
CAGTTTTTCTTGTACACACACATTTTCGTTCGGGCCCGGTTAACCCTGACGTTATGTTGCTCATTCAAATCTATGATTAGCCCAAGTGACTTCCGCAAGCGTTGGGGCGAGGACGACGATGCCGAACCACTCGTTATTTTTCCGGCCGCAATACTCGCTGGCGTTTCCGTTCCAGATGTGTCGACAGCCTTTCTTACGAACGCCGGATTGCCTGAGTCGGCCGCTCCGTTTCTGAACTTCCAACTACCGAAAACCGCAACGCTTCAATCGGTATCCGAGCTTTGGCAACGCGGCTCAGAATTCGGTTGCTATCGCGTTATTGGTTCAAACGGTTCTGACGATCCAGTGTGCCTTGATGAATCGCGTGATGGGCAAATTGTATACCTCAATCACGACAACGATTTTCAACGCGTGCTCATCAACTCAACGGTTCCTCAACTCGCAGAATCATTGCTCTCATACGAACACCTTGTCTCCGAAACTCAATCGCGTAATGGCGAAGACGCGTACCTTGATGGCGATGTCCCTGATGATTTGCAACAATGGCTGACCGACGAACTGCACCGGATTGATGCGATTGCTCTCGGTGCAAACGGCTTTTGGACAGATGAACTCGACAACCTACGCCTAAACGCAACATAACCATGGCATGAACGCGGAGCCGGCGAACACGCATTTTCAGAATGGAAGCATTTCCGCGCCGGCCCGGTTATGCCAAACGTTATCCAGCTCAGACGTTTGTTGGATCGCTGTCTCTCCGGCAACAGCTTGTATTCTTCGCGAACTCTTTCCGTCGCTAGTCTATTGGCGATTCGTTCAGGCGGTCGGTGCTCGGTCGTACAAAGTGTTTCGCTACGACAATGTCTTAGGTCTCGATATCTCTTGCGATTCAAACGCGGTTTGTTTGTCGCTGCGTTGAACGGGTCTCCATGATATTCGACGACTCATTAATCCATTCTTCGCCTCAATGGCTCATCGCAATCTCGTGATGCCCTGTCGCTCATCCTTGGTTTGCTGGCTCCACGCTCAATCGATCATGGTGAAATCTTCACGCATCAACGTTTGGGTGCGCGGTCCTTGCAATTCCACTGTTCTGCTTTCTTGTTGGGATTGGATTCGTCGTTTGGTATATTCGGTCTCGGTCGCTCTGATGGTTCGTCCACTGGCGGTGAAACTCCGCTGGATAACAAACGATTGAACCGGAGCACTCAAACCAGTCGCGCGAAGTGGATGGTCCACTCTTCGCACCCGGTTAATCGTGACGTTATCTCGCTTAAGCCTATGGAATTTCTCAAACTTCGAACATTGGTGGCACTGTTTGCCTGTTTGGCCATTGTTTTCGGATACATGTGGATGCGCAATTCCTACTGGTCTGAGGCGAGACTAGTTGGTGAATGGCATTATTCGTACCACGACTTCTTCTATCCAAAATACGCAAGCGATCTCTCCATTTATTCCGATGGCACCTACTTTAAAAGGGAAGAATACACTGAATACAAAGGGGCTCCGACTGCAGTCTCTACTTTCAAGGGGCCATATACAATCAACAGCAATGGGATCCCCCCCGGTATGATCGCGTTCCATTTCTACAATGATTCAGTTTCAAAAATAGACGGTAAGACAGTTGTGACAGGCCCGCAGGGAGGATTTACATACTTGTGTCACTTTGCATTTGACGAGTCCGGCAATCTTCTAATTATGCCGGTAGTCGAGGGTATCCGTGGCACTCGCAAAAACCCTGCCGATCTCAAAGCTGGAGGTTTGGTTCCTTCTTGGGATGCTTATTCGCCAGCAGAATCGGCTCCAACCGCTGACAGCCCGAGATAACAAAACGATGAACGCGGAGTGCTCAAAAAACGGTCGTGGGAAGTGGACGGTCCACTCTTCGCACCCGGTTATCGTCGACGTTATCCGGCTGCCATAACTCAGATGAAATATCTCATTCTCTTCATTCTGTTTTGCGCGTTTTGCTATACCGGTAGCAAATCTGAGCGTGCTGCAATTAGACGACGTACTGCCCGACTTGGATCACGCGACCCTGTTGATTTTTCTTGCTGGACAGATGCCATTCCAAACGCCGATCCCGATGCAATCAAACGCATTCTGGCCATTATTGGGGCCGAACTTTCTGTGGCGCCAGAATTCCTGCGTCCCCATGACGGATTCGGCAAGGAACTGACAATCAAGGACAAATTCTGGTCATTCGTTTCGGACGATGATTTTGGCGAATCGATTGCTGACCAATTCATTTCGCAATACGACTATGAACCAACAACCTTCCCGTGGGTTGATCTGCGGCAAGTTGTGATGGAGACTTGGAAGGCAGTGCACGACGCCGGATAGCAATGTGTTGAACCGGAGTGCTCAAAACAGCGGGTTGCCAATGGATTGTTTTCCGTTCGCACCCGGTTAACACAAACGTTACACGGCTCAATCAATTGGATACATGCCACGATTCAAACTCCGCACACTTCTCGGACTCGTGGCGCTCTGTGCGGTTGGATCCTGCACCATCGGGGCATTTCAAAATCGCGTGACATACAACGCTACCCGTGAAAGCGTTTGGATGCGGTTGCCGGAAGACGCGACAAGGATCAATCTCTTTGAGCCCGGCGCATTCGGTCCCAACAGGTACTTCGAGTTTGATACGTCCGAAGAATCGTTCCTTACATGGGTTCGCGAGATCTCCACTGTTGAACGTGCCGACTATCCCGCACCGTACACAATCCATCGGTACACGAAATACGCCCCCGACGCCGACGCAACTTACGAAGTTACAATAGTCAATGGACACCTATTTGAATGGACCGAAGAGGATATGGGGCAATATATTGCCTATGATGCTGATGCTGGTCGTGCATACTACTGGAGTCATTCACGGTAATGACTGCACTCGTTCGTGATGCTAAAATCAAATCCGATGGGGAACGCACTTCGCCGCTACTGCCGTGTAACAATGGCATGAACGCGGAGCACTCAAACCAGTCGCGCGAAGTGGATGGTCCACTCTTCGTGCCCGGTTATGCCGAACGTTATTTGCCTGAGCCATGAGCCTAGACACCACCGATTTCATTCTCGCCGTCGAAGATCACTTCGGAATCGAACTGAACCACGTAGACGGCGAACTTGTGCCTACTATTGGTGACTTTGCCGACCATATACTCTCCGAGGTGCTTGCTCGTTGGGCAGGAGTTATCTGCCCAACGCGCCGAGCGTTCTTCAAATTGCGGACTTCACTGTGTAATTCGCTACAAGTGGAGGGACTTAAGATCCGTCCCTCGACAAGACTCGACGAACTGATTCCTCACAGCAGGCGGAAATCAGACGCAATTCGCCTTCGCTACGACACATTGCCTCAATACCAAACTGTTGGTGATCTCGCCCGCAAATCAATTGGGTGGTTTATCGGCCACCATGGTGTCCACGGGATCACGAAACAAACGGTTCTCAACGACTTGATTCCGATTGTTGGATATGAACTTGGCGTTGATGCTGACAAGTTGCATGCTGACATAAGATTTGTCGAAGACCTTGACGTCGGATAAGATCACATGGCTGCCGCGTCATTGAGACACCAACTGAATCATAAGCGTTCCGGTGATTTTCGTCGGCAAATAACAATGGCGTGAACGCGGAGCACTCAAAATTGTCGCGCGAAGTGGATAGTCCACTCTTCGTGCCCGGTTACGCCAAACGTTATCCCGCTTCAATGCGATGACACTTTCTCTAACAATAGACAAGTCGTTTTTCTTGCGAGATGACATCCGAACTTTAAATCGGATTAACGATTTCTCTGCGTCGTCGGCGATCAAGTGCTACGCTTCGCGATTTCCATATGACTCGTCACACCAATCCCACGAATTCCTCGATAGCGACCTTATCGCGAAGGCAACGGAACCGTTGCCCTTTGCCGGTCTGGACCTTACCGAGGACGAGACGACCCATGCATACTTCGTCGACTACGGTGACGATTCACGGGAATGCATCGGCAAACTGAGCGAGGACGACGTACATCGGCTTGAGGATTTTGCCGTTCGCCTATTCGGCAAACGAAAGTTATTCCCGTACCAAGAATATCGCCTGATGGCGTTGCATGAGCACCATTGCGCGAACGTAGATTTGTTCGTTACTTGCGACCACCGCGTTCTTCTTTCTCGACATGCGGGACCACACTTGAAGGAATGGGGCATTCGAACAGTATCGCCCTCAGATGCTCTGGCGTATATTCTGAAAATGTGAAGTCCAACGCGAAACGAGCGGGATAACAAACGGGTGAACCGGAGACCTCAAAACCACCGGATTTGTACACACACCTCTTCGTTCGGTCCCGGTTACCCTCTACGTTATCCCGCTGACGTATGAACCACGATTTCTACGAACGATACCTCGCTTCGGACTTACCGTCCGAGTTCGATGACGAAGACCACCTCGTGTGGATCGACTGGCGCGAAACGGAGGATGCTATCGTGGAGTACATAGCCGCAAAACTTGACGGTTGGAAGCTGTCAGCCACCATTGATGATGCGGCCAGCAAATGCGGGTACGAAGTTTCCATTTCCTGCGGCGACCGAACGTTGACAATTGATCCAAGCGGTGAATTGGACTGTCGCCATGCCACCTTGCTCGCAATTGACAACCTGATTTCTCCTGCCTACCAAATTCGATTCGCATCTGCGACCAATGGGGGCGACACTATCGGGGTCGCGGTCGAACGAATCGCGGATTGGCAGTTCCTTTGGTCCAAATATGGCCGCGTCGTTAACGAACGATTTTGTCCAATACGCGAATTGCCAGACTTAATGAATACGCCGGGCAACGAGATTGACAACGCGTGCCGGGCATATGCTGAACGAGTTGGAGAATCATGATTCGATCCAATACAATCACATTCAGTCAAATTGGGAACGTCTTTCCCGATGGTACGTAAAACGCAGCTCAAACGCGGGATAACAAACGGGTGAACCGGAGCCCTCAAAAACGCGTTTCTTGTACACACACTTTTCCGTTCGGGCCCAGTTACCCTGAACGTTATGCAACTCAACTACTGGGCAGGGCGCTCGCGTGCATCCAGTTCGATCGGCCCTCGTAACTCGCCACGCGTTACAGTCAACAATCCAGTGAACTCAAGCGTACCGCTTCCTTGTTCCATTCGTGTTGGCACGACAACGGTGAATCCCTGACGACCCGCAATGATGTCCGCCATTGTCCTTACCTGTGGTTCGAGGTAAGGCCGGTCGTGCGGGTGCTTTCTCAGCACGTTCCACATCCCCGACTGGCCAGACATTTTCTCCGCCTGTTCTGGAGACGATGCCATTGCTTCGATCAAATCTGCAGCTCTTCGTTGCGGCCACGACACCCACCACGCAATCGAAGCCGAGAATATGACCATCGCAATTACCAAGGCGCGTAAACTGAATCTGAAACGCTTTGACATCTTCAGACCTCCACTTCCAATTGTTCGTGTCTCATGCAGGTTCGACGATAAACCAAAAATCTTGGTTCATTCAACTCAATCTATCCCTGAATACTCCCGTCCGCGTCATCCCGCAACCATTTCCCGATGGTGAATCGATCTGTTATGATCCAGCGACACGCACTCCATTGGCAACGCGAATCGTTTGCAAAATCCGTGGCATGAACGCGGAGCCGGCGAACACGCGTTTTCAAAATGGAAGCATTTCCGCGCCGGCCCGGTTATGCCAAACGTTATGCCACTCCGAAATTTGGCGACGTTGGAATTTTCTTTTTTACGGCAAGGAAAGCAGTTCGTCGGCGAAACTTCTTCAACTCCAACCAAGAGGTGTCGTATGTTCAAGATCAGTGTTGTCCTGTGTCTCCTAGGCATTTGTTCAACTAGCGTTGCTCAGATCAGTATTGAAGTAGCGGATGGACAGGGGAATGTGGTAACCGACAATGCCAAGCTCTTAGAAACGTCTGTCGCGTATGTCAAAGAGAAACGGGAGAAATACTCCAAGGCAAAAACGATAGCCGACGCTATTGAGATAGCTGTTTCGGAATTGAAGGCCAAGGAGATGCCACAATTTGCATCGTTGCTGACCGAAAAACAGGTTTTGCGCTCAACCAAAAACAGTCTCTACAGACAGTTGCACCAAATAGTCGAGCGGAAAAAAATCCAACCCAACAGTGTTGAAGCGGCTAAGCTTCGCTACCGTTTTGAGCAAGAAGGGCCCATTGCAACGTTTGCGGCCTTGGAAAAAAACAAGATACCGAACGGTGGGTACTTTGACTACCAATATGCCGCAGACCCCGACGGCACGATTGCCTATTTTCGACTATATTTGTCGGCGAAACCTGACCGTGCTGACCCAGACTTCCAATACACTGCCACGATTTTCGAAGTGAATTACGGAACTAACCCGTGACCGTATCGGTTGGAGGACAGTGTCGTTCGTCACAGATCCGTGGCATAACCATGGGGTGAACCGGAGACCTCAAAACCGTTTTTCTTGTACGCACACTTTTTCGTTCAGTCCCGGTTACCCCAAACGTTCTGTCACTCATCGCTTCATTAATGACTCCGCTCAATCACAAATCGTTTGACGATCCTACATGGCCAATCGTTGTCGACGGAGAAAGCATGCGGCGGGAAGGCAACGTACAGAGTGCACTTAGAGTGTTTAACTCCGCGGTTGCCAAGTTTACTGAGTTCACATTGGACTCTGTTCAAGTCGAAACATATATTTGTCGCGGTGTGGCGAACGCTCAGATTGGAAACGAGAACGAAGCGATTGCGGATTTCACGACGGCAATACAGATCGATGCGAACCGTGCTCTCGCGTATTTCAATCGGTCATGCGCACGCGAACGCTTAGGGCAATACGATTTGGCCATCGACGACTTGGATCGCGTCATTAAGTTGCAGCCCGACTACGCTGAGGCATACGTCAACCGTGGGCGATTGCGAAAAAGACTCGGCCAGTTGGACGACGCTCGACAAGACTTTGCTACGGTACGACGAATCAACAACAGCTCAAACTCAATGAATTGATACTCACCCCAACCGGCCGAAACGTGACAGAACATCTGTATGTCCCTTTTAGTCAAGTAGTACATATCTTCCTCGCGGTAAAAAC
>CAYNJG010000315.1:0-7132 GCA_964397295.1 uncultured Pirellulaceae bacterium | reverse complement strand
TCTCTCTTTTTTCTAAGGGCTCAAAGGAACCAATTGAGTTTGCTCGTCGTCTGCTTTTTCTCGTTTTTGGGAGTTGCCCCATAAGATTTGCCTCGTGTTTTTCCCTGCCAGTTCCAACAATGGCCCAGACCACGCCTGCTTGTCCCGTCTGAATTCGCCTCTTCTAATTTAGACGCTGCCAAATTCACTGCAATCGAAATGCTCAAAACAATTCTGAGGATTGATTGCTTTAAAATGGACAATGTCGGGGTATGAATTTACACTCAGTAGTTGATGCGATTTTTAAAAGAGGAATAGGAAGAGGGAAAAGGATCAATTTCATGCTTAGAATGTTGAACACATTACTTTTGCTTGCGGCACTTGTCGGGACTACCTTTGGTGGTTTGATCGTTCAACCGACAAACGGTAACTCCAGTGTTGTTCCGGGCGCGATCGTTCCATTCGATCTGATAATCGCCAACGAAACCTCGGTTGCAACGGGCGGTACCCTTGATTGGACTTATCAGGCCATTGGATCATTCGTGTTCGCCACAGAACCCGGCGGCAGTGAACTACTAGGGAGCAACGGAGTTACTTACGCTTTTGGGCCGCCCGCTCTACCGGGTCAACCAGTACCGCCAACAAGTTTGGCCTCTAGTACCGTTGCTGTACCAGCCGGCTGGTCTGTGAACACAGGCCTGTTTGCAAGTCAGGGTGCGCTTCAGTACCAAGCTGACATCGCCGCTGGAACGGCTCCGGAAACGACGGTTTCTGGCGACCAGTTTCTCTTCGGTCGCGTTTGGGTGAGTATCCCAGCTGGATTCACTGGCTCGTTCGATTTTACGCTAGGGCGAGATAGCCTCGGAGACGACTTGCAGCTAACAGACAGTCAGGGCAACAACGCAACAGCAAACCCACCTAGCGCTGATCCAGTCACTGAATGGGTCTACGATGCAAATCCGCCCGTAGGCTATACACCACCAGGAGTTCCCGGCGGTAATCCTTCTGAACCGGCCAGCACATATACATTCTCCGTCTCTGCAGTACCGGAACCAAGCAGCTTCCTATTTATGAGCTTAATTGGTGTGGTTGTCGGCGGAGTTCGTTTCTATCGCCGCAAGCTGGGCTCTAGATAAAAAATCGCTCTAACAACTCAAAAACAGAAAACAGCCCGCCACTTTGCGGGCTGTTTTCGTTTCTCTCGAGCACCAACGTTCGTTGACTCTGCACAACAAAAGCAAGTAACATCTATGAGCCGCCAGCGCGGCAAGCGTCTCCGTACCAGTTTTGGCCTACCGAAGGAGATCTGTCATGAAGTCTTTGCTTAGCCTCGATCCAACGCGTTCTCGACGTCCGGCTTTTACGCTTGTTGAGCTTCTCGTTGTCATCGCGATCATCGCCATGTTGGTGACGCTTCTGTTGCCCGCAGTCCAGGCGGCGCGAGAAGCAGCCCGCCGTACACAGTGCCTGAATAATCTTCGTCAACTTGGATTGGCGATGCACAATCACGAGTCAGCGGTAGGTCGTTTTCCCGCGAACGACAACGATATCGCGCGTGGATTGCGAGATTTCGCTTCCCATTTGGTGATGCTGGCTCCCTACATGGAAGAAGCAAATCTGCACGACGCGATCGACTTTGACTTGCCGAAAGAAAACGGCAACCAACCCGGTTACCAGCTTGTTGGTGGCAAGCAGTTAAAAGAACACGAGTTATCTATTTTGCAGTGTCCGTCGGATGACAGAAGCGGCGTGCAACTACCAGCAGATTTAACAGTTTGGAAGGGGCTTTGGGATGGAGCCCCTGTCGCTATGACTAACTATGCTGGCAGCATTGGGTCACAGTGGATGGAGTCCTGGTCTGGTTGCAGACTATCCACGATCGTCGGTGACGGGGGTGAGCGTTATTCGCCAGTGAATGATGGCGAAGATTGGTTTGGTAACACACGCGGTGTTGCTTGTCGCAGGTCCGATGGAGGTAGCGCCACCGGCAACGTCCGTTCGGACAACCCGTGTAAGAACGCAATCTCTGGTGTATTCGCTCGAAGCTCTTGGGCGGCACGGTTGGTAGACATCGAAGACGGAACATCCAAGACAATCGCGATGGGTGAAATTCGTCCGTATTGCTCAGGGTTCCAATGGGCTCATGGATGGACGCTTTCCGAAGGACTTTGGTTTGCGACAACACCGCCGATTAACTTTCCAACTTGCACTGCCGATGGAACAGGTTGCAACGACCGAGAAAACTCTTTCAATACCGCGATGGGTTTCAAATCGCAGCACGGTGGCGGTGCGAACTTCTTGCTTGCCGATGGATCCGGAAGGTTCCTTCCCGACGGGATCGACTACACCATCTACCAACGTCTGGGCGCACGAGCCGACGGCGAACCTGTGACGTACGAATAAATAGAAACACGTTGAATTGGCGGAGGCCAAGATGCTTTGTTGTCAGCGGATAACGCGACTCTGCTTTGCCCTCTTCGCAGCCGCCGCTTGCTGGGGTTGTGGATCGAACTCCGGCCTCGAAATCCACCCGGCAGAAGGCTCGGTCAGTTTCTCTGGCCAACCACTCGCTGGCGCAACCGTTGTGTTCACGCCAGCTTCGAAGTCTGAAGAAGCCCAAAAAGATGCTCAGGCAGAAACCGACGAGAACGGTGAATTCGCGATTAAAACCTTCGATGGCAAAAAGTATCACGCCGGAGTGGCATCCGGCGATTACATCGTAACAATCACGAAGCTCGAACTGCCCAAAGACATGCGTGGCCAGCCCAAGCATCTACTTCCCAAGCAATACCGTTCTGCGTCGACCTCACCGCTAAAAGCCAGCGTATCAGCGGACAGCGAAACCCGATTCGATTTTCAATTAGAAAAGTAATCGTGTTCTCCATAGCAAAGCATCGCGAATTCGGCGATGTGCCAAAGCGTCGCATTATGGCCCTGGCAACACCGAAAACGTTAGCCGCTACTTGTGCACAGTCGACATCCCGCCATCAACACCAATCACTTGACCAGTAATCCAGCTTGCGTCTTCCGTAAGTAAGAAGTTTGCCATCGCGGCCAGATCTTGCGGCTTGCCGGTTCGCCCGAGCGGATAGTTTTTGGCGAGTGCTTCTACTTTTTCTGGCGTCGCAAAAAAACGTTTGGTGAGCGGCGTATCCGTTAGCGCCGGCGCGAGACAGTTAACCCGTATCCCAGGGGCGAACTCGGCAGCGAGTGTACGAACCAAACCCTCCACCGCGCCTTTGGAAACGGCGATCGACGCATGAGCAAACATTCCGCGTTGCACGGCGACCGTGCTAAACAGCACAACGCTTGCCGATTTCGCAGCCTTGAGACCTTTGCTCGCTGCCTTAATCGCCTTGATGGCTCCGACCACATTTAGTTCGAAGTCTTCTCGAAACACATCCAACTTCAGTGAAGAAAAGGAACGCAAATTGATGCTTCCTGGACAGTAGACAAGTCCATTAATTTCCGCCGGAAGCATGTCTTCTGTGATCTCGTCTTTCGTGACGTCGCAAGTGCGGTGAATCATGCTGCCTGGAGCAAAGTCTTGGCCTTCGAGTTGGCCGGACGTTCGGCTGAGAACCGTGAGAGTGTTGCCGAGAAGACAAGATTGACGAACGATTTCGAACCCAATTCCCTTACTCCCACCAACTACGACAACATTACCCATAGCATGTATTCTCCAAAAAGGTTGTTGGGCCGAGAAAGATGTGGCTGGGCCCAGAACAATTGGCCACGTCAAAACAGACGCGTTGCCTTAGAAAAGGTTCGGCTGATCTGCCGATTCACTTTGCTTGAAACGAATCGCAATTCACTATTGCGACGATTAAATCACGAAACCGCAACTCGGTGTTCTTTTCCGCCCCGACGAGTTTTTCAACAACTCGTCGGTCTGCGAAATTCAACGGTCGCCCTGTCGCATACACCAGTAGTTTCTCCGTTAGACATTTGGAAAACTGCCCGATGTTTTTCAACACGTGCCGCTTAAGATCGGTGACGTCTTTCAAATACTCGCCGCTAGGCAACTCGCCATTCGCATCAATCTTGGGACCATTCAAGACGCCTTCGCCAATCGTCGAATAAAATTCTTCCTTCAGTTTTTCTTCGCCATCCTTTGGTTTGACATAAACCGGATAGTGCTCTCGCCAGCGTCCTACGGGATCGAAACTCTCTAGTACCATGCCAAGCGGATCAATCTTCTCGTGACATCGTGCACAACTAGCGTCCGCACGGTGAGCGTCGAGCTGCGACCGAATCGTCGTCTTGCCTGTCGTGTCAGGCGCGATTGCTGGGATGTTGCCAGGAGGACTCGGTGTTGGCGTACCAAATACATTCTCAAGCAACCAAACACCACGGTGAACCGGATGAGTGTCGACACCGTTAGCCGTTGCCATCATCACCGAAGCAAGACTCAACACGCCACCCTCGCGACCACCGCGTTCAAACGAGACTCGGCGCATCTCGCGTCCTTCGAGTTCACCACCATAGATCTTGTTTAAGTTCGCATTGCGATAGCTGAAACCGGGATCAATGAAATCGCTAACCAGTCGATTTTCTTTCAACATTGCGGTGAAGAACATTTCGGTTTCGTCGATCATCGCTTTTCGATCCGGCTCAAAAAATTTCATGAGTCGAGGATCCGGCATGATGTCTTGCAAGTTTCGCGTGCCAAGCCATTGCCCGGTAAAGCTGCTGACAAAATTCTGGCTGTGCGGACTGTCTAGTAAACGCTGAGTTTCTGCAGCCAAAACGTCAGGGTTGGATAACGTGCCAGTCGAAGCTCGCTCTATGAGTTGCGAGTCAGGCGGCCCCGAAGTCAGAAAGTAACTAAGGCGACTGGCAAGATCGAAGTCGTCCATCGAAGAGGCAGGGCGCGGAAGCGAACGATAGAGAAAGTGCGGAGACACCAACGCACGACGAACGGCTAGATGAAGAGCATCTTGAATTCGCAACTCTGAGTCGGCCTCCGTGGCTTCTATGGCAAGAGCGACGTAGACATCGAGCTGCTTCTCATTCACTGGACGCCGAAATGCGGACGAGAGGAATCTTCGCAAAACCTGTTTCACGTATTCACGATCTGTCTCCCCCCCGCGTTTGCCAAGAAATCGACTGGTGCGTTTCGCTTGCTTTCGCGTTTCATCATCTTCAGTTAGTTCAAACGGTCCCTCGATCTTGATCGCCGTCAGGTCAACCGCTGGACCAAAACGCAACATTTCCTCGTGGACATAATTCTTGATAAATCGAAAGGGTTTGTCGAAAGCGAGCCCACCGCCATATTCTTCCGGCAACGTATCTAGCCTTGGATCTTGCAAATCCAGATCTGTGCCATTCATTAGCTCGACAGTCTTTTCGTAAAACTCCTTCTGCGTCATACCGCGTGTGCCAGGCCCCAGCTTTAGCATCGCCGCATAGTGTCGCCGGTTTTTTTCTAGTCGCTCATCAAAAAAGTGTTTCGCATATTCACGCGAGGGCACCGCTGAGACACATGGGCCGTCTTCCCACCGAATGCCAAAAACGTGGCCTTTGACCAGTTCTATTTCGACCGACACTTCATTCGTCGAATTGGGGGAAAGCGTCATGCTTGCCAAGCGTGGTAGCTCGTGCATGGGATCGTACGTCCGCTCCGTTTTCGGACGAGAGTAGACTCCCAGTTGAAACGGTTTCTTCCGTTTCGCGTAGAACATTTCATCGGTTTGGAACACACGAGCGTTGATCGTTAGACGGTAAGTCCCACTTTGCGGAGCTTCGAAACGATTGGGCCATGCCGCCGAGTTTGCCATATTCTTGGACGAGACCAATCGAAATATGTCGTCGATTTTTGTGACCCCCGCATCGCGATAATTCGTCAAATCATCAACCGCGATCTCATACGTTCGCGTGTCCGGTTTCTTTGGGCCATTGTTAGGTGGCAATATCTCGTCGGCAATTTCTGTGGCAAGCGTAAGGTACGCTGCCATCAGGGGCGGAGAGAGAACCAGACCTTGAGCCACATTGTCAAATCCATGTGCACTGTCGTCCGACGGAAAGGAATCCGGCACTGAGAACTCCGGATACTCAAATAGGTCGCGAACGGTGTTTTCGTATTCTTCGCGATTTAAGCGACGTGGCAACGTACCGCCGATACGGGCATGTTGTGTCAGACGACTGAATAGCCAATCACCGATTTCAGAACGTTCGTCGCTGCTTGGCTGGTCCGAATCCGCCGGTGGCATTTGCTGGGTACGAATAACATCGTAGACGTTTTCCCATATTTTCGTGTCCGTCTGCCAAGCAATCGTTGGATCAGAAAGAACGACGTCACCTTCGGGGTCGTCAGCCGAATGACAATCGAGGCAATAGCTCGCGAGAAAGGTTTTGACTGCGACAGGAACCGTTTCTGCATTTGCGTCAGCGGTGAAAAGCAAGCAAGCCGCCAAAACCGCAAATCTGGAAAGTCGGATTCTCACAGCAAGTACTCGTTTAGATTTCTATTGGCGCCAGCGAATTGGTCTAATTCGACGCCAAAACTCTGCAGCAAAGTCAGATACAAATCGCCGAGTCGCAGTTCCGTTGCCTTGCGGTCGATCGCATGATGCTGGCCGTGACGAAATCCGCCGCCTACCAACAGCGTAGGCAAGTTACTGTTGTCATGCGTGTTCGAGTCTCCCATGCCGCTGCCAAAAATAACGGCTGTCGTATCGAGCAACGGCTTGTCGGTCGCATCGCGCGAGGTCCGGAGCTTTTCCAAAAACGTTTTAAAACGCTTCACATGTTCACGGCCAACCAAATTGTATTCCGCAATCTTTTCTGGTTCGTTGCCGTGATGTGAAAGTCCGTGGTAGCCAGCACTCAGTTTTTGACCGTCAATCGTAAACACCTGCGACCAACCCGGAATCAAGAAGGTCATCACGCGAGTCGAATCCGTGGCCAACGCGAGTGCCATCAGGTCGTACATCATCGACTCACACTCCAGCGACAAATCGGGAGCCACCGGATCAAATTCAGGCAAGGTGTAGTCGACCCTAGGTGCCGGCTTGTTCAGCCAGGCTTGTTGTTTCTGCAACTTCTTTTCGACGTCTCGCACCGACACGAGGTACTCGTCTAGCTTCTGCTTGTCTGTGGTTGTCAGATTTCGTTGCAAAGACGTGACTTCTTCAAGCGCTCCATCCAGCAC
>CAYNJG010000314.1:0-7139 GCA_964397295.1 uncultured Pirellulaceae bacterium | reverse complement strand
TATTGGTTGTGTGTGATTTGATCACAGGGATATCTGCAGCTAGATCTAAGGGGGAGAAGATTAGCAGTTGGGGTCTAAGAAGAACAGTGCAAAAGTTTGTGTTGTATGGGATAGCAATAGCGCTGTCAAAAGGAATGGAGTATACTTTCAGCTTTCCACAGCTAGTTTATGTGGTAGCTTTTTATATTTGCACAACAGAATTCTTTTCTAATTTGGAAAACATAGGAGAGGTAACAGGAACAAACCTTGTATCCAAAGTGAAAGAGTTAGTTGGTTCAAAGATCAGGGATCTTTAATCTTAATTACTTAATCAGAAAAAACAATCATGAGTAAAAGACATTCAAAAGCGTGGATCTCGCTAGTGACAATAGTTTTGTTGAATCTCGCTTTCTTCTTATTTGCAGGACCAATATTCAGGACAGTTGAAGTGCCTTTATTGGTGTCGTTCATTGTCATTGGAGTAGTTGAATTCTCATTTGTCCTAATAGGGATCAATGTGCCAAACCTATTCATTAGTGATCCATTGCCTCCACCATTGCCCCCTGCAGTTGAAGGAGTTGCAGAAATAAATATCAAAGAAATAGCTCAACAGTTTGATAGCTTATTCAATGGCACTACATTCTGGATACCGTTCATCATGTTAGTGTTTGCGGTGTTTAACCATGTGTTAGGAATCAACCTTGGAGAAGGTGATGCAGAAGCTATATATAATCTGGATTGGTCAAATATTGTGCAAGCTGTAGGGTCTGCGTTTGTGATTATCCTTAGAAAGTTTAATTTTATGACGTTGTTCAATCCGATCAAAGAATAAACGTACCTCTCTTATATTACCCTTCCAGAGACCAGGGGCCACAGAAATGCGGCCCCTTTTTGTTTATCCACTTTTTTGTTTATCTTTAACCAGACGAAAGATGATTGGGATCATCTAATTTTTTTATGCTAAAACATTAACATGGGACTTAAGAGTTTCAATGACATGTTCGCTTTGGATGTAGCGACTCATGTAAAAAAGAAGCCAACCTTTAAGAAGGGAAGGGATGGACAATTTCAAAAACTTCCAGAGGATAAGTGGTTAGACTATCTTGAGTGGGCAATGGTGCTCAATCTGCTTTATCAGAACGGAGCAGAGAAGGTTACATATGGATCATTAGAAAACGAGAAAGGGTATCCAGCATTTTATGACCCATCAGGGAAGAATCCATTTGTCAAAGTGTGGGTTGATATTGATGGGAGTAAATATGACATTCAGTTTCCAGTTATGAGTGCATCAGGAGCAGGAAGCGCAACACCTTCCTCAACATCTATTTACAACAGTCATCAGCGTGGGTTTGTGAAGTGCGTGGCAATTAACACGGGATTGGGCCTTTCCTTGTGGCTCAAGGACGAAGAGACAAGGAATGACAATCCAGATCCAGCTAATGACCCAACGGTCAATGAGGAGCTTAAGAAGAAGAACAAGGCCATTGTTGAGATGTTTGAGAAGATATCCAAGAGAGCAGGAGGAAGTGAGAAAGCTCACAAGTTGTTAGGTACTAAGAAAAGCTCAATGATGGACCTCTTGAATCTCAGGCAGGTAGAGTCAAAGGATAAGATGATTGAGAACATGGATAAGTGGTTGTCAATAGATAATGACAGCTTCAAATCAGAACTTGAGAAAGCATTGAAAAAACCATAGACCATGATCAGTTCAAATGAATCAAGGGCCGGATATATTGGGGGGAGTGATATGGGTATGGTTTATGGATCATATGAGACAAAGACTTTCAAGGATTGGTGGCTTCAAAAGAAGACAGGCTTGAAGATCTCCCAGTTTCAAAATATATATACCATATGTGGAAACATTGTTGAGGACTATATCCTAAATGAAGTTGGTGTTGATTATCCGTCTAGGCATAAGAAGGTTACAAAGCTAGGAACAATAGCAGGAGTAAACACGGATGCATTGGAAGAGGTAGGGGTTGATAATAAGTTGATCATACTCCATGAAGCTAAGACAATGAAAAGCGAGAAGGTTGACAAGATCATTTTTGGATATGCTATTCCAGCTAATTACAGGAGACAGGTGTATCATGGTATGTGGTGTGCAGATGCGGATAAAGGGTTTATACATATCCTTCCAATGGAAGAGAACGACTATGAAAACCCTTTTGCAGTTAACACAGAAATGGTTGTGACAAGAGAGTTGAGCCTATCAGATTTTGACACAGATGAACATGAGATCAGGATAGGGTACTTAACGTATTGCATGGAAGAGGGAGTTGATCCATCAAATGACGGATTGGAGTTCTACAGAACAGATAGAAATCATTAATTACTTTAATAAAACAAGAATGGATATTCAAAAAAAGAATGAAAGATTGGGAGAGCTTAACAACCAACTCGATCAGATTGAAGCCATGGATGGGAGTGTTAAAAAGGTGCTCTTCTTTTCCAAGGACAAAGAGGTTGGTGTTGAGATTACTGATCCAGAAATAGTGGCTGCTATTCGAGCGAAAGCAGAAGGTAAATTGAGAGTGACAAACAATGAGTTGGTTACTGAGATCAGGAAAGACATGACTTCTCTAACTAGGACAAAGGCTAAGAAGAAGGTTGTGAAGAAGAAGCCTGTTAAATCGGCGTCTAAGTAATGGGCAAGTCAGTAGAGCTTGCGAATAAGATATTGGAAGAGGTCTCTAAAATGAGAACATCACAAAGGGGCTTCTTCCAATCTGCAAAAGGATCGGAGGAGAGGAGGAAGAATCTATCTTTCTCCAAGAGGTATGAGTCTAATGTAGACAAGATGATTAAGGAGTGGAACAAATTGAGTGAACCAAATTTGTTTAGCTGATGATTGGTCCAGAAGGTATAAGGTGGCTTATTATAGCCATCGTTGGAGGTGCTTTTATTATCAGAGCGGTAAAGGGAAGATCTTGGAGTTATTGCTTCAAGCTAAAGAAGAATGGGAGCAAGTGTAAGAAGCAATGTTCCTATTGCAGGAGAGATGAAAAGTATTACAAGCAGAAAGGTATTATGTACTAATGCTTGTAGAAAGGAAGTACCAGACAGAAGCGATAGCATCATCTGTTAGTTATATAATGGATGACAGTGATACAGACCCTAAGATCCTTGTCGAGCCTACAAGTGCAGGGAAGTCTTACATCATATCTGAGATAGTCAAGAGGACAGGTAAAAAGATGATTGTCTTTGCTCCTAAGAAGGAGCTGGTTGCTCAGAATTATGAGGAGTATACGGCAGGAGGCTTGATCAATGGGGGGATATATTGCGCAGGGTTGAAACTCAAAGAGGTTAGGGAGGTTACATTTGCCACAATCCAATCAGCAATAAAGAACACAAATAGATTCAAGGGATTTGACATTGCTCTCATTGATGAGGTTCATGGAGTTAATACGGATCCAGAGGGAGGGAGCATGTACCACAAGTTCTTCCGGGAGTGCGGCATTAAGAAAGTACTAGGTTTGACGGCTACACCTATTAGGCTAATGAATGGGTCGATCAGGATGATTACAAACACTAGACCTAGGTTCTTTAAGGAGGTGTTGCATCATACACCAGTGAGGACGATGGTTGACAATAACTGGTGGTCCAGGCTCAAGTATTATGAGTATGACTTTGATGATGGAGAGTTGAGGGTAAACAGTACAGGGAATGATTTCACAGAGGCCAGTATTAAGAAGGCTATGAAATCTAATGGGGTTAACAACACGATCATAAGACATCTTCAAAAGTCAGATCCAGATAAAAGCATATTAGTTTTCACGGACAGTGTTGAGGCCGCTATAGATATGAGCGAGAAGGTGCCTTACAGTGCATGCGTTAATACCAAGACTAGGGATAGTGAGAGAGATGATATTGTAAGATCCTTTAAAGGGGGAGAGATAAAGAAGTTGTTCAATTACAATGTGTTTGGAGTGGGGTTCAATTATCCTAATCTCGATGGCATTATGTTGGGGAGGCCTACAAATTCCTTGATGTGGTATATGCAAGCTTTGGGAAGGGTGGTAAGAAAGGCCAATCCAGAGAAGATGAAGATCATTGCTGATTACTGCAACAATGTGAAGAGGTTTGGGCCAGTGGAAAACATTGACATCAGGAAGGTTAAGATGAAGAAGGGATATAAGTATGAGATGTTCAGAGAGGATGTCTTGTTGAGTGGTATATATCTTGATGAGATAGGTAGCAGATTATTGAAGGGGGAGAAGATTGTCAAGGTCAAGAGTGGGAGACAATGGAGTGATAGTGGAACCAATGTGATGACTTGGGGAAAGCACAAAGGGAAGCCGTTGGCAAGACTTCCTAACAACTATCTTAAGTGGTGCATCGAGCAGCATTGGTGTCAGCAATATATAAGAGATGAGGTTGAGAGGAGGAAGGGCATTGGTAAATGGAAATAAGTAATATGGAAAGATTTGAAAGAAAGACTTTGAGGCACTCAACAACTGGGAGTAGGTCTACTCTATTAGAGATGGTCACTGACATGAACACAGGAAAGACGGAGTTAGAATTGTCTTACAAAGTGATGGAGTCAGTTGAATTGAATGATCAGAATCTGCAATCCTTCAAGGATAAGTTTGATGATATGAACCCTTCAAGTGGGTTTGTGCCAACATTGGAATCTATTGCTGATTATATCAACCACAGATAGAAGATGGGGCATAGTGGGATTCTGGGATTCAGCACCAATTGGCCTAGGCATATGGGAAAAGATCTTGCAGGAAGAAGGAATGGATTTAGAGAGAAGATCATGAGAGGGTTTGATGATGATGATCTCTTCAGATTCTACAGAAGTGAGCATGGATTCAATTGGAAGTATCCGTTCAAAGCAAGACAGACTAATTCAGATGGTAAGACCATATCACTAAACAGGAACACGTATGATGACTGTTATGAAAAACTTAGTACTATTAGGTCTGGGAAAAGATGGTCGGTCGGAGATAGGATTAGATTCTATTCAGGAGTAAGGACAGCAAACCAATTCAAGTTTGCACCAGACAGAAAGGTTAAGTTGATACAGTGGTTGAAGATTGAAATCATCTTGGATAGTGAGATGAGATATACCAATATCTATATCGATAATGAGTATGCTGGATGTTTTGTGACTAGCATTGAGAATTGGATGACTACAACTGCAAGTGATCGCCTGAAGCTTTTGTATAGCCATGACGGTTTTGATAGCTCTATGCAGTTCGTAAGATGGTTTAATGAAGACATAGAGCATGCTCAGATTATCCATTGGGCAGACATGAAGTATTGAGATGATGGGATACGTGAAAATGCAGAATCCTTTTTTGGCAGTGTTGTTTAGATACATTGTGGTAAGCAGGGGGTCTGTTCTTAGGATGACAGCAGTGAATTTATCTGCAGTGCCTAAAGGTGTTTTAATCATCGATGTGTACTTACAGAGAAGTACTGTTGATGGATACGTATGGAAGAGTTTGTGAATTTGTTATGTATAATTATTACTTATGAAGTACACAATATTAATCGACAATGTAACTGCCAATAGGTGGTCTTTAAATATTCAGGAGTCGTATGTGTTTGCTTGGATATATAACTTGCCATCTTGGGCTAAGAGGTATACGATAGATGGTGTAGATTATTACTTTGGTAGCAGGCATCTAGCAATAAAAGAATTGCCATTGTTGACATCAAAGCCTGACACTATGTATAGGTATTATAAGAAACTTGAGGAGCATGGATTGATAAAGCTTAGCAAGGTTGGATCAAAAGATGTTGTGTCTATAACAGACAAAGGGAAGAAATGGAATAGTAAGGATTCCCAAATTGGAGTAGGGTCGGAAAATAATCCGAGCGAAGTCGGAAAATCTTCCGATAACAAGTCGGAAAATAATCCGACAAATAAGACTACTAGTATAGATCAGATAAATAAGAAAAGGATAGATGAACTTTCAAAGAAAGTTTCCTCACACTATTTTAAGAAGTACAAGGGTAGGAAGGACAAGGAGCAATATGAGTTCATTGATAAGCATTTAAAAACACAAGCAGAATTCACAGCCGAATTTCCAAGGGCTTCCCAGTTCTTCATAAAGACTGAAATGAATTGGGAGCATGTGTTGGTTTCTATAGGTGATATGATGGGTCCTTTTAATAGGTTGCTTATTGATAAGAAAGGAGACTTGACAGTTGGGAGATTAGAGTTGCTGATTGTCTGGATGCAGTATAAGTTTAGCAGGAGAGAATATCTTGTTCAGCAGGGAGTGACCGGCATGTACAATCAGATGAGTTTGTATCTTGTGGAAGAGATAAGATCTTGTATGGACTATTCTACTAGCAATGGATACAAGGGGATCTACTGGGAGAGATCTGGGAAAGCGAAAAATAAATTATCCACACAACACAATCATCTGTCATGAAGAATGAGAAGGATGTAATTAAGAAAAGGCAGTCCGAGATTGATAAGCAGTATGAGGAGAATGGGCCTAATACAATCAAAAAGATTGAGAGCTTCGCAGATGAATATCAAAGAAGGAAGAGGTCTAAGAGGGACAGGAGCGTTCCTAAGAAGGTCATGAAGCACAAGGCTATAAAGAAGGAGCTTCTTACTTATGATATCTTCAAAGGGAAGGTCATTGAGCACATATGGAAGCTTATGACACCTGACAGACAGATGAGCTTTAGGAGTGAGAATAAACTTCATATGGTCCAATTGATTAAGTGGTTTATGAATGAGACCAATGGGGATGAAAACTTAAAGAAGGAAGATTTGATTCCTTGCCATAAAGACATCTGGATGTATGGTAATATTGGAACATGCAAGACGACTGTTATTAGGGCCATGAACTTAGCAGCTCAGGAGGTTAGATATCAGTATGAAAATGATCTCAAGGTTTTTGCATTTGTTCCTTTTGAAGCGTTGCTTGATAAGATTCAGGATAGAAGAGATCCGACTATTGCGAATGGACACTTCAAGTACAATACGATATATGATGACTTTGCCCACATGGGAAGATCTGGGAAGGTGTCATTCAGAGATATCAATGTGCCTATCAGGATTGTAAGGACGCAGTATAGATCACCGTATAGGGCAAAGAAGATCTTCATATCTAATCATCATCCAGATCAGCTAACAGAGCATTTCGGAGATGCCATATTTGGTAGGTTGATGGACTTGTGTTGGATAG
>CAYNJG010000313.1:0-7175 GCA_964397295.1 uncultured Pirellulaceae bacterium | reverse complement strand
CTTCATGACCGTGTAGTTGATCGTCTTCTGACGAGTCTCGTACGATGGCACGTTGACCGTGTAGTTGATTGTTCGCTGTTTGGTTTCCCAAACTGGCCGTCGAACCGTGTAATTCACCGTTCGATACTGTGTCTCGCGAACATAGTTCGTTACGTTCACAGTTTTTTGGTCGTAAACGGTTTCACTGACGTTGCGATACGCAGTGTATTGCTCGGGAACCATTACGGTTTCTCGAACACTACGCATCACTGTCATTGTTCCGCCTCCACTACCGGCTGATGACCCAACATAGGATCCATCCGCAATAGCGCCACCAACAATAGCGCCACCGCCACTGCCGGCCCCAAGGCCACCATGTCCAATTCCTAATCCAATTGCGCCTGCTCCAGCGTTACAACAGCTGCTATAGCTTGCTGCTCCACAGTGAGCGGCGTGGACGAGTTGTCCCAGCGACACTGCCAAAAAGGCTGCGATTGCCGGAATCACCAGTCGTGCTTTCATCTCCGTAGCTCCTTAATCGTACGTAAACCGAGAGTCTTTTCTGGTCTGGCTGGTGAGAGTCAACGGGAACTTAACCTGAAGTACCCATTTCCCCCTTCTCACCTAGCCGTGACTGCTATCACACTTCATCGACAAGAGACGGTGTTTGGTTAAAAAGAAACGAATAACATTCGTAGGCATAATGGGCAGTTCTGGGGTCGTGGGTGGACCTTTTCGCTAGCATCGTTAAATCCAGCTGCGCAAGAACCTCTACATGCGGAACATCTAGCAGTTGCGTTTTGTCTCCTACCGATGTCGGAGCTAGATTTCCCTTGGAAGAGGGTGCGAAATGCGGAAGGCTCAGTAGTTCGTTATGAATCGAAATACGAGCCAAGCAAGTTGGTTCGTTTTAGGATTCCGTTGTGGCAAACAAACTTAAAAGAGGCATTACGATTGCGGAGTTGATTGGCATCTTCGCGATGCTAGGCGTGCTCTGCATCGCTGTGACGCCTCATCTCTGGGAATTTCGTGAGGCTAAAAAGCTTTCGGCACTGCGTTTCACTTTGGAAAAACTGCGTCAACGCATTGATGACTATCGCCACCGACACGGACAGCCGCCGAAAGAGCTTGGTGACGCATTCGCGGAGTCGAAGCTGGACCAACCGGGCGGAGTTGTCAAGCGAGCCGCGGACAACGCAAGTAGTGACTTTCCCATTGAGGACTCCTGTGAAGTCTTCGAGAATCCAATGAGCAACGCGGCTATTGGTTCTCGAAATCGGGTGAAGAATATCAGCGTCGATCCGCCCGGTGTCGAGCACGTTACTCGTTCGGGGTTGGGCGGTTGGCTTTACAACCCGACGACCGGGGGTGTTTGGGCCGACGCCGAGTCTTTCCTAGACGAATGAGCGGCGTGTAATTCGGCTCAGTCGCCTCTGTCATCACAAAATATCAAGCTTCGTAGCGGCCATTTTTCGCCACTTTCTGCTCGTTCCTAGGCAATCACGACGACGAACGAACGTCATAATCTTGCTGGCAACTTCGTAAAGCCTTAGCATATCCGGACTTGAACGCGAGGTTTCATGTCTGACAAGAGTAGAGAAGGTGACAGCTCGGTACCGCAGGCGGTGGTAAGCCGCTTGAGTCTGTACTTGCGCGAACTTCAACAGCTTTTGCGGAATGAGCAGGAAACGATTAGTTCCACAAAGCTCGGACGTGCGCTAGGTTTCACCGACGCGCAGGTTCGAAAGGACTTGGCTTTTTTTGGCCAATTCGGATACCCAGGTTTGGGATATCGCTGCGAGGAATTGGTTACAGAAATCAAGCGAATTCTCGGGACCGACCGAAGCTGGCCGGTTGCTATTGTCGGCATTGGTAACTTGGGCCGAGCGTTGCTTGGCTACCGTGGATTCGGGCAGAAAGGTTTCGAGGTCGTGGCTGCCTTTGATACTGACGAGCGAGTCGTTGGCGAGACTATAGAAGGTACGCAGGTTTACCATGTGGACGAACTTGCCCGTATCGCGAAAGAACGAGAATTGAAGTTGGGGGTCGTCGCGGTACCCGCTGCTGCAGCCCAAGGTGTGGCCGATATGCTGGTTGCTGCTGGCGTCGAAGGCATCCTCAATTTCTCGCCTGTGACGTTGGATGACAAAAAAGTTGGTGTCGTCGCGGTCGATTTGGCGATTGAACTAGAACAGCTCACGTTCGCGGTTGTGAATCGACGAAAAAATACCTAAGGTACCGGCCTGGTAAGCAGGGTGACTTCTTTGTATTTTAACTGCCAGGTAGTTCAGTGAGAGTTTGACTCGCACTTGGCGGCCAATCCAATCGGGTATGGTGTAATTGGTAACACAGCGGATTTTGATTCCGTCATTCTAGGTTCAAGTCCTAGTACCCGAGCTCTCTTCTGTACTCTTGCCAATTGTTGTTAGAACAAGGATTGGAATCTTGACCCAGTACCCGCGGAATACCCTTGCGGGCAAAAAAAGAAGCCGACGTAGTGCGCTTACACTCGCCGGTTGACCACGGTTCAAGCTTTGATAGCGGCTTCGGGATGAGCTAGACACACGCGTTGGCCAGGCACAGCAGATACGAGAAACTTCGTGACACGCCGGGCGATGGATGATGAGGTGGACCGACGCATCAATCTGGCTAGCGAACAGCAGGGTCCTAAACCGGCATCGTAGTTGCTGAGTTCCGTTACGACTGAAGTTACTTAGACGCAACGAAAGCTTCTTTCTTCAAAACAAAACACAGTGATCGGGTCACAAGGCGGATCTAACGAATTCGCAGGAAACGACGGACGGCGAGCCCTAAGCGTATCGCACCGAACCTAGGTTTTTCTACCCCAGACCGAAACGCCATCAACGGTTGCAAGTGCGAGGAACTTGCCAGACGGCGAGAAGCCCCACGCACGATAGTCAACTTCGTGGACCTTGCGAATTTCCATAGCTCACCGTTAAGGTCGTACACCCATGAGTTTGGGCCGTTGAGCAGCAGGCTGTGACAAGGCCAGTCAATGACAAGGTTGTCAACGGACCAACCGTCGAAAGTTCGTTTGGCAAGGGAACCACCATGAACTCCAGCGAGCCGAATCTTTTGCTCGGCGATGGGACCGATTCCTCGGATCTCGAGCCGGTACATGCTTCGGTCATCGTCTGTTGCGTAGTCGTTTCGTGCGACAACCTCGCCAGTATTGCAGTCCAGCACGGTTGTGTATTCGGGCGCCTGCACCAAGAGCATGGAAAATTTATTGTCGAAACCAATGCTTGTGAGCGCAGGTTGTTGATAATCAACTTGAATCTGCCATGGCTCAGGAGGCTGGCTAACATCCATCGTACGAATCCGGTAGACGTCCTAATTGCTGCAGAACGTCACCTAGCCGATTGAAAAAGTGGAGCAGTGTCATGTCCGTTTGCCCCAGGCCATTGCTCAACACTGGTTCCGCCCAGCCCACGGAAGCAATACCGATCGGCACGTCCAATTCTCCAGCCAGAAGATCTCCGAACGCGGGCCACAGAGATCCGAAGCGTTCCAGGCCTACTTTTCAGAGTCCCAGAACGCTTCAATACTCCGATCGTCTTAACGTAAAGACTTATCGTCGACGTCGCACAAAGCCACCAATGAAAAGGGCCACGCCCAACAGCTCAAGTCCAGATGGCTCTGGAACGGCCTGTGCACCGCCAACCGTAGTTCCGAAGTTTGCAGACAGAACAAGGAAGTCAGCAAACTCAACAGTCCCGTTGCAGTCAACATCGCCGGCCGTCTGATCAGCTGCGGCGGCTCCAAAGTTAGCTGACAACGTGAGGAAGTCAGCAAACTCGACCGTGCCGTTTCCATCGAGATCACCGAGGCTGTCAGGATCGCAAACGACCACGGGTGCGGGCTTAAAAATGATTTCGCCGTGTCCTTCACCTTCCGCACCGTCACCATGCGATGCAAAGAACAAACTACTCGTCCAGTTCCACGTTGGAAGAAGGTTGTCGGTGTCAGACGAGATCCGCGTGACATTGAAAAGCCAAACATCGTCTTCTTCCGGCGCGAACGGATGAAACAGACCAGTATCTCTACCGTTGAAGTCCGTTTCATTGGCATCGAATTCACCCCATGGGATGAACATCTCGAAGACTCCTCCGTCCGAATCATTGTTGTAGCTGATGTGTGTCGTGCGGAGATGCGCCCACTCTGAATTGTTGTCAAACAGTCCACCTGAATGAGCAGCCGTCAGAGTTCCAAACGACGATCCTGTAACGCTCACGTCAGCAGAGCCGAACCCTTCTGGTGGCTGCGTACAATCGTCTTCCGTTCCGGCGATGCCGTCGCCGCCACAAGACCGAGCGTCGGCGTGAAGATTGAAGCCGATCTGATATTGGTCGATCTCAAAGTCCCGCTGACCAATGTTCTCGTCCTCTTCTAGATTTGGATCTAGGAAAACGTTGAAAAAGTCACCGGTCGCGAGGTCACTTAGAGCTGGAAATTGGCCATTGATATCTTCAGCCCACAAACCGTAGTCGGACTCGCCAACGATAAAGAATCCATCTTGGTTCCACATTGCTCGAAAGCGGTTGTTCTCCGTATCCGGATCACCGCCGTCCGGCGTTCGCAGCAGAGTCCACTCACCGCCACCGCTTGCCGCAGCGTCCCATTCGCCGGCCGTGATCGTGCCATCGATTGTTGGAGCGGTTGTCGCGAAGTTGGCTTCGTATTGCCGAACTTGTCCATTCGCAACAGCTCCCATAAACAAGCAGGCGAATGCAAACGAGGTGGTTGTGAGAACTGAATTACTTTTGCTCATAGGTGACCTTGATCAGGTGGGACGTACTGTTGGAAGAGGCATCTTTGTTAGCGTGGCAAGCGTTGGCCTTTTAACGCGACGTTTGCCAGTGAGATGCCATTGAAATACAGCGTTTCTTAGGTAGTAAGAAACCACGTCGTGAACTACGGCTAGATACGCGGGTTCGAATTCCGTCCCATTGAAATATCTTGCCAGACGTCAAGCCGCTTTACGCGACAAACCTAGTCTCGATACAAGTCTCTCCGATGGCACGGCTCACGTTCGAGCTTCTTACCGTTCACTGAAATCTCTCGCCCGCTAATTGCAATTTCATCGCCAGAGACACTAATCACGCGGTCGAGCCAATCTCGTCCTTCCTAGCGTTTGGCCGTACTCTAGCTATCAACGCAAAGCCGTTCGTAAAGCTCAAGCGTCTGTTTCGCCATCGCCTCCGCGTTGCGGTCATCCAAGATTGACTGCCGACCAGATTCACCCATCGCTTTGCATTGGGCTGGGTCACAAAGAAGTTCATTGAGTGCTTCCGCTAAATGCTCCGGGTCGTTGGGGCGCACCAACTTTCCGCAGGCCGACTCGCTGACAATCTCTGGGAACGCGCCGTGATCAGGAAAAACGACCGGCAGACCACTAGCCATTGCCTCGAGCGCAAAGCGGCCTTTGGGTTCTCGGTACGTCGTTGGTACCGTGAAGACGTCCAGACCTTGGAGGAAATCGATTTTCTCTTCGCGGTTGATGACGCCACTGTATACATACGAGTCACCAAGCCCCGACGCATCCAGTTTCGCGAACTGTTCGTCCGAGTAAGCCTTGTGTTCCGAACCGACCCAACCTGCGATCGCAAGGTCGACGTCATCTCGTTTCTCGCGCAAACGAATAAAGGCGTCGACGAGGATATGGAATCCTTTTTCCGGAGTGAGCCGCGCAAGGTAGCCAACTCGTTTGCGTTCGCCAGACGATGCGGATTTCTGCTGGAATCCCTCGTAATCAATCCCCAGTCGAACACGGTGGATCTTGTTGGAAGGAATACCAAGACGTTCGCCCATATAGTCCGCGTAGTACTGACTGTGAACGAGAAAGCCATCGATAGATTCGGCAAGCCGCCGGATATGTTCAATCGATTGTTGACTGTACTTTTCCGGAATGTAATCCAAAAAAATGTCATCGCCCTGAAGCGTAACGACTGCCTTTACGTTAGGAAGTTGTTTCTTGATCTCCGGAATGCAGCCCGCGATCAGCACGTTCGTAAAATTGATGACATCAGGTTTTTCACGATTCAGAAACTCGAGTAACCGCCGGACTTCTTTCTTTTGAAAGCCGTCACTGGCCTTCAACATCGAAACCGTCATCGCACCCAGCAGGCTTGGATCGGCCTGCACATCCTTCTTCGTCACCCAACGAATGAGCGCGGGGTTGTTGAGGATGCGGTCGAACGGTGCAGGCAGCCAACGAAGCGGCGGGAACTTCTGCTGGAGATAGACGTTGATACCGCCAAAGTAGACTTCGTTCAAACTGACGTCGTGTTCGTCTGTAGTGATCGGCGTGTACGTCGGCACCAACTGAATATCAACGCCCAACTTTGTAAGCGCACGTGCGAGCGTGTTGTCGTTCAAGCAACTGCCGCAGTACATGCCTCCTGCACCAGCAGTGAGGTACACAATACGTTTCGAACTGAGACTCATGTCTGACCTTACGCAACCACTGGACGACGTTTTCTAAATCGCCACGCCATCCTGACAACCCAAATCGTACCGACAATTCCCGCCCAGCGGACGGGTCCCTCTTCGAAAATCACCGTGCCGTTGAACAAAATGAAGAACGCGTACAAATGAATCAGAACACTAAACCAATAACGACTCTTCGAATCACGAAGCTTGGGCATCCAGCATAGACCAACGTCGATGCCCCAGAAAAGAATCAAAGCGTAGCTAAACCAGATTCCGTTGCCGAATGCAGTGCCGGTTATACGAAGTGTTTCTTCGGCGGTGAGTTCAACGGCGTGTGCATGGCTCCAATGATGATAAAAATGGAACGCGGCAATCGCGTGAAGTAACAGAAGAACGCAACCGAGCGACCACGCAGCTCGATAGGCAGTGCCACGTTGACGCGACACCCAACAGACGAGGGCGATGAGGTAGCTCAGGAGGCTACCGTAGATGGTCAGGCTAATGAGCTTATGCGGCATCGAGGCAGTACAGGCATGCGGATTGGCTCTGTATTGTAGCGTTTTTGCTTTTTGACTTTCGCCGGCCTCGTGTCTGAATTGGTGCACTTCCTAGGCGGAAAATCGTTTTTTTTGAATCGACGGTGTCCGAATAGTGCCGCAAGTGTTTAATAATAGAAGAGTCGATAAATACTCCGCTTCCAGCCGTTACTAAGAAAGAAAAAATGCGAGTTCAAAAAATAGCCC
>CAYNJG010000312.1:0-7189 GCA_964397295.1 uncultured Pirellulaceae bacterium | reverse complement strand
CCCGAAGCATTGCTAACCGAGCTTCTGAATCGTGGTGCTGTGTCATCGCTTTTCCTATCTTCTCTTGGTGAAGCATTGGCCCCGATACCTCAACCCTACATGGAAACTGCACGAAGAGCCAGCAACGAAATTCACTTTTTGAAAGTAACGAGTGCTTTTAGTCACCTCATTTTGATAAGTGCGTTTTTTGTAAAACATGATGAAGCATTAATACCTCATCTAGGTAGCACGAGCCCCTGCAATCGAGCGAATCGCAGTTCGAAGCGGTAAATCAACATACCCCGCCGGGGGCGTATAGTCGTACTCCCGATCTTGTTCTTCTTCGCGACAACCACAACCTCGAACTAGATCGTAAGTACGATTTTCAAGGCTCGCTGAGCGCGGCTGGACAGAAAAACCCGCGAGGCAAACGTCTCATTTGAAGGATCGTTGTAGTCCTCTCCACGGTCGAGAGTTTGCTGAATGTCGTCCCACGCCCAAAAACTGTCGGAAGCCTTCGTTCCAAAGGGCGGCGAATTGACTTTTCCGTCGTCGATAAGCACTTCCCCATCGTCAGATACGACGACAACCCGCGAGGAAGTTCGGCCGCGTTGGGGAATCTGCTTTTCGACGAGACGCTGAAAATCACCCTCAATCGAGACCAATCCGAACGGTTCTTCGTCCCGGTCGAATACCGGGACGCTCGCTTTGAATTGCAACGTTGGAACCTCGTGTTCAACTTGCTCACGTTCGATCGCAACACGTACATCATCTGGCTTGTTGCCAATCACGAGACTATCAAATTCAGACAACGAAGTTTCAGCTAGACGGCTCTTCGGAACAGCCCGGGCATCTCCCTCAGCAGCCAGCCGTTCGACGCGAACAAGCTCCATGCTCATGTCATCCACAACGCGTTTGTAGGTTACCGACTGGAAGTCCTGGTTCGATCGCAGAAGTCCTCGAAAGATCGTCGTTAACCGCTCGCGCCAGACGTCTGCACCTTCTGATGATTCGACCTCGTTTGCTGCATCAATCAGTCCCATAATCGGAGGTAAGGTAGCGACAAATCGAGTGTTGTTCGCGAAATCTCGAACGCACGATTCCAGATTCACGCGTAGCCCATTGGCTTCTAGTTTCATTGCCTCGTAAGAGCGGCGTTTGTTATTTTGGCCTGCCATCCACCGTTCAACATCATCGGCCAAGTCTTTCGCCGATGCATGTCGTGTATAACGATGGTGATTGAGTGCCCGCATGCAGACGGCCTCGAGTTCGTGCGGAGCATGCATATCCGTTTCACGTGGCAGCGGAATTTCTGCTTGAGCGATCGTCTGCAATTGAGCGACCAAACTTGTGCCGTCCGACCGCGCCGCACTTTTTTCGTGCGGTGCTTTGCCAGTCAAGATCGCATAGAGGATCGCCCCAAGACCGAAGACATCGGTTCGCTCGTCGATTTTATCGAGTTCACCGAGCGCTTGCTCGGGAGCCATATACAAAGGTGTTCCTACGACTTCGCCCTGCAACGTTTTCGTGAGGATCAGATCCGTATCGACGTCGTCACTTAGCGAAGCCTGAACTGCAAGTTCACCGTCGCTCATGATTTTCGCAATTCCCCAGTCCAGAACGATTACTTGCCCGAAGCTATCGAGCGCCACGTTTTCGGGTTTGAGATCACGATGCACGACACCGCGGGAATGAGCGTACGCTATGGCCTGGCAGACATCCAAAAAAGCGGTCAAAAGACGATGCAAATCGATAGACTCTGCTTGCTCTGCTTTGCGTTTGGCATGGTACTCACCGATCGCATCGCACAGCGTTCGCTTGCCAAGAAACCGCATTGCATAGAACGGCTTGCCGCTACCTTCGTCGAAACCGAAACAATACAGTGGTACGACGTTTGGATGTTCGAGCAACCCGGTGATCATCGCCTCACGCTGAAAACGTTGAAGATGGTTCGGCGAATCGGCTTTCTCGAACAACATTTCCTTCAGAGCAACAGTTCGTTTTAGCTCCTCATCTCTCGCAAGCCAAACAGAGCCTAGTCCGCCCTGCCCAATCCGCCGAAGCATCGTGAACCGTGCTCGAGTGTCGCGTGTGTCGCCAGCCATCGTACCTTCAATCTTAAGATCTTCTGGCGGAATCGCATTCGTACCATTCAACGCGACAGATTCTTGCTTTGCGCGACGAACTGACTCACGCAGGCGATCCTTCGCGGCAGCACTCAGTCCCGATTCGATCGACGGGTCACCATCGGTCGTGGCCTGTACCATCTCTGCCACTGAATCTTGAATCAATCGAGAGAGCTTGGCAAACTTCTTTGCGTCGACGCTCGCGAAACTTTCGTCCAGATCTTTCTGCTCATCTTTCGACAGTCCTCCATGGAGTGACTTCGATAAGATTTCCGATGCTTTGCGATCATTTGACATTAGTTGGCAGTTCTCCTTGATACCATTTCGCACCCACACATTTTGCAAGCCCCAAACGTGCTCGATGCAGTCGAACCCACAAGTTCGCTGGAGTAATTCCAAGCTGGCGGCAGATTTCGCTAGTCTCGACTTCTTCCATCACACTTAGTATGAATACGTCCGACTGGCTCTTTGGCAAATGCTCGAGACAATCCCTTACGATTTGCCAAAGCTCGCGGGCCGACATCTCGCGATCCGGAGATAGGTCAGGAAGCACGCCCTTTTTCCATCGACCGTTTTCGTCAAAGAGTTCCGACGTCGGATCAACGTCATCCAACGAGCGTTTGTTAGGAGCATGCCGAGCTCGCGCACGCACGTAGTCAACAATCTTACGTTTCAAAATACCGAGAAGCCAACCGCGTTCGGTGCCCGCCCCTTGGAATTGATCCTGATAGCGCACACCCGCAACGAATGTTTCCTGCACGACCTCCTCCGCCCCATTCGGATCTCGCAGCCGCGATTGAGCGTACCGATAGAGATAGTCGCCGTACTCATCGATCCACCGATCGGGGTCAATTTTTGGCTTCACAATCGTCACAAGTGGTCCGTCTTCCAAAGCTCAATACGAAAGATTACAGCCTAACATCGACACGTTTTGGCTCTAGCAACGATGCCAGCTGTCGTTGTACGGGAAGTTCGCTACGATGAACCGCACTATAAAACATAGCTCAGAGTATACACAGGCAAGTCCTTCTCTCGCTCTACTCTGGGCTTAACCGATCTCGCACAAAGAGAAATAGCAGCTGGGGCTAGCGATGCAGTACCAATATTCCGACCTTTCAAAAATGATCGACCACGCGTTGCTCACGCCGACCACTTCTGTCGAGCAACTCGAGGCAGGCTGTCAACTTGCACTCGCCTACGATGTCGCCAGCGTCTGTATCATGCCGTACTACGTGAAACGCTGCGCCGAGATTCTTGCCGACAGCACCGTGTTGCCTAGTACGGTTATCGGCTTTCCGCTCGGCGGACATGCAACTTCAACAAAAGCCGCTGAAGCAAAGCAAGCCGTCAAAGATGGCTGCCAAGAACTCGATATGGTCGTCAATATTTCCAAGGCGCTCAGTGGCGACTGGGACTACGTTCGCGCAGACATCCAAGCCGTCATCGATATCGCCCATGCTGAGAATCGCAAAGTAAAAGTGATCTTCGAGAATTGCTATTTGGAAGACGAGCACAAAATCCGCCTGTGCGAAATCTGCGGCGAAGTAAACGCTGATTGGGTGAAGACCTCCACAGGATTCGGCACCGGCGGAGCTACACTGGATGACCTACGGCTGATGCGGCAGAACACGCCCGATCACGTGCAAGTCAAAGCAGCCGGTGGCGTACGCGACGTCGAAACGATGATCGCCGTCAAAGAAATCGGTGCGACTCGCGTCGGTTCCAGCAGCACGCAAAAATTGATGGATGCATTTCGCAAGCAACTTGGCATGAAACAAATTGCGTTCGAGGGAATCACTTCCGAAGGCTACTAGCTAGTAGTTGGAAGTGTTTCCGGAGAACGGTGGCCGCGCGGCAACCTTGTCTGATATCGCCACTAACGAGCGGAATCAACGTTTGCGACGACAAGCTGCTAACGAAAAGCCAAGCAGCAATAGAAAAGCAGTTGCACTGCTGGGTTCCGGTACTCCAACCGTAATACCCGGAGCAGGCCCAATCTGTAGCTCACTGTGGCTTACTGCATTGCCGAGCATTTCGAGCCCTTCCGCATCTCGTGACAACTCGATCCAACCGATCGAATGCCAATCAGCGTCTTCGACTGGCTCACGAATCGCGAATCCCACAAAGGAATCGCCAAAGGAAAGCGTTTCGGTAGAAATCGAAGGGAAGGAGTCCAAGTTATCGGCCGTCAAAAAGTCACCTTCATTCGCACCAAACAGAATGAATTCGCTGCCAATGGTAAATGTTTCGACGTCTAGTCCAGGTTCATTCAGGTACAGTGAATGAAATAGCGTTGGGGACTCATCTCCAGCTGGCACAAAGAAATCAAACTGAATATCACCGAAGTCAGCATCGCTGCGCAAGACAACGTGATCGTTAGATACGATTTGCGCCTGGACTCCCAAGTTGCAAAGCGAAAAGAAAAACGCAGCGTAGATGCAAATCTTCATTGGTGAGCTTTCATGTGTTGTTGTACGGCAGTACGGTACGTATACGGCAGTACGGCATGTATGTCCCCAACAGACCGAGTCTACTCAGGGACTCTAGGGCGGTCAAACGAATGGTCATCGCACCCGTAAGATGCTCAAAGAACGAACGAGACTCTACAAAGGAATCGGCGCATCATACGTCAGAATCGCCGATGCCAGCTCTCCTAAGAAAGCAAACAGCAACGCAACGTACAGAATCCCAGTCGCACTTTGCGTATTCGGGATCTTTAGCGTTTGCCACGTCATCCAGGTCATTCCTGCGAGACCCAACAGTCCTGCAAGCCAGCGCATGACGGTCGCTGCCCACGCGAATCCGTTGACGATCTCACCTCGGCCAAAGTGAACGTAAAACCCACCAGCACTCAACGCCGCTCGAACGACCACCGAAACTACCATCAACACCAGCAACCATCGAAGCGGATCGAGCTTCATTGTCGGCGAGTTCAAATACCAATGCCCCAGCAACATGGCAGCGAACGTCGAACCCAAGAGCATACTTCCCGAAACTACATCAGCCGTGATCCAGATCCAATCCGTCGTTGCGGAAGGGTGCTTCGAAGGCTGCGACATCATCAGTAGTACAAACGTCACCAACACAATCGTAACAATGACGCCGATTCCTGCCTTTGGACGCTCGTACAAGAACACGACCGATCCGACGTAGCTAAGAATCGTTGCCGCGATAGCCAGGCCAAGCACCATCGACGGCTGATCGAACATTGACTGTCGCGAATAGGCAACGAGGCTCCCAAATGTCCCCAAGCCGAGAAGTACCCAGAGGTGAACTCGAAAGAAGCCACTGTCCACCTGTTTTGGCGAAGTTAACGCCATCGTACCCGCTAAACCAAGGGCCAAGCGAAATACAAATTGAATAAGGATCTCCCAGAGCACGTTTTCTTCGCTGTTCGTCTATTATTGATTGATTCGATAAGGCTATATATTTACCAGATGAGTTGCGAACAGTGCAGACCAGGCACACAGAACCATGTCTCACATTCTTTTAGTTGAAGACGAAGAGCACCTTGCCACCGGCATCAAATTTAACCTTGAGGCTGAAGGGTACGAAGTTACGCACGCGGCGGACGGTCAATCCGCTTTGCAACGGGTGGAGAACGTACCGCCGGTCGATCTCGTTATCCTGGACTTGATGTTGCCGGGAATGAGCGGCTATTCCGTTTGCGAAACAATCCGCAACACTTTGCATTGCGAAATGCCGATTCTGATGCTTAGCGCAAGGACATTGGCCGAAGATCGCACCCGTGGCTTCGACGCCGGAGCAGACCAATACCTCACCAAGCCGTTTGAGTTGGACGAACTCATCAGCCGTGTCCATCGCTTGCTAACGGTTGGGGGAGGTCGCGTAACGCCCCGAAGTTCGTCGTTTCGATTTGGCAATACTACGATCGAGTTCGAGAGACTCCAAGTTATCGTCGATGACGAAATCCATCAGATGACCGCCTTGGAGATTAAGCTGCTCGATTACTTCGTCAAAAACGTGGGTCGTGTGATTTCACGTCGCGAATTAATGGAGAACGTCTGGGAACGCACGGGGCGACTCGCAACACGAGCTCCCGATCAATTCGTGAGACGTCTTCGAAAGATCATCGAGCCAAATCCCAGCGAGCCCATCTACCTGCGCACCATCCGCGACGCAGGTTATCTCTTCACCTCCAGCGGCACAACCGATTGAGCCAACGGCAACTCCCTCGCGTGCATGTCTCAAACAAAGGCGTCCGGTACGATCACTTTCAAGATCGTCATCCATATCGCCACCGACACAGCACTAAAAAGCGTCGTCCAGAACACACAATCGCTTAGCGTATCGGCGTCACCATCGAGTTGCATCGCCAGCAATAGCGGATTGATGGCGGTCGGTGCCGAAGCAGCCAGCACAAGCACGACGCCCGGCCACGGCCACATACCTAACATCCAAACCGTCGCGAAACTTGCGCCAGGTAGAATCATCAACTTCAACAGGAGCGCGGGCGTCAGCAACTTCCAATTTGGCAGTCCAACGCGCTTGGCCAACTGTGCACCAAGCGTTACCAACGCAATCGGCACTAAGCCATTTGCAATGATGTGACTACAGTTGTGAAGCCAATCAGGCATCCAATCTCGAAGGCCCGTATCGCGAATCAACAACGCAGCGACGACACAATAAAAATACGGAAGCTTGAAGTAATTCAGAATCGCCGATGCGCCCAAGCCTCGCCCCATCGCGAGCATCATGTAGGCAATCGAAAAGATACTGAAGTTCGCAAACAGAACGACGATAGCGTGTACTTCACCACCCGCCGGACCAAACGCAATCTCCGCGACAGGCACACCAAAGTTTCCGCAGTTGGCGAACAGTCCGCCGATCAACACCGCTGCCAACGTGTCTCCCGGCAATCGCAATTTAGATAGCGCAAACCATGCGATGGCCCCGATCACCAGTACCGGTAGCAGCAACGCGACCCCAACGCGAATAATGTCCGACCAAAGCAGCGTGCTGTCTAGAACGCGAACAAACAGGTATATCGGCACGAAAAAGTACAAGTTCAACGTGACGAGCGTCCCAGATTCCATCGGCCGCCAACGTTGGAGGCCGTAACC
>CAYNJG010000311.1:0-7190 GCA_964397295.1 uncultured Pirellulaceae bacterium | reverse complement strand
GTTTGGGATCGATCCGAACGACGATTCTATTGTTTGGACCGATGACCAACTGGACGACTTGATCGTCAGTTATGTGAGCGCTGCGAAAACGTCACAAGCGGCCGGCTATTCGTTTGTTGACGTGAAGGCGTGTCATGGTTATCTGCTACATGAGTTCTTGAGTGCACGATCGCGACCCGGTCGATATGGCGGTGACTTCGCTGGTCGCACGAATCTACTGCTTTCGATCATCCGCGCTATCCAAAGCGAGGTGCCCGAGCTTGTCATTATGGTGCGACTGAGCATTTTCGATACGCCACCTTTTCGAACCAGCCGCGAAACGGGCAAGCCGATGGAGTTTGAATCGCTGCTGCCCTATGAAATCGGATTCGGTGTGGATGCGGCCAATCCTATGCAAATGGATTTGGCGGAACCGCTCGAGCTTCTCAGATTGCTGCGTGATAACAATGTTGCGTCAGTGAACCTTTCTTGCGGCAGTCCTTACTACAACCCCCACGTTATGCGCCCCGCCATTTTTCCTCCAAGCGACGGCTATCAACCACCCGAAGATCCTTTGGTTGGAGTGGCGAGACAGATTCATTGTGCAAAACAGTGCAAGGAAGCGGTGCCAGAGATGCCGATGGTTGGCACGGGCTACACGTATTTACAGGACTATTTGCCGCATGTGGCGCAGGCGGTTGTGCGAAAAGGCTGGATTGATTCTGTGGGGCTAGGGCGAATGGTCTTGTCGTATCCTGACTTGCCAGCCGATACTTTGGACGGTCGCACTCGAAAGCGGAAGAAGATTTGTCGCACGTTTAGCGATTGCACGACCGCTCCGAGAAATGGAATTATTTCTGGATGCTTTCCGTTGGACGCATACTACAAAGAGATGGATGAAGCCAAGCGGCTGAAAGAAGTGAAGGCCGATTTGTAAGAAGTATTGGTGGCTCGAGCCGCGACAATTACAGGTAGGAGATTTGCCTGTACTGCAGTGGATGGAAGCCACCACTACGAAAACCCGAGGAAGGCGTGGTGACAAAGACCACGACACCCGTCGAATTGCTCCGTGAGCTTTCGGCAAGACTTGCGAAGGATTCCGATTTCGAGCGAATTGCTGCAACGATTTCCGCTGGCAACAATGCTCTGCTCGATGGTGTCCACGCTTCCTCCTGCGCGCTCGGAATTGCCGCACTTACACGAAGTGCCGACTTCGACACGTTCTTAGTCGTGATTCCCGAGCCCAAGTTGCTCGACTCGATGTCGTCTGACTTGGATGTTTTTACTGATCAGAGAATCGATATCTTTCCGGCGCTCGATGCAACTTCTGGCCGTTCAACATTGATGGACGAAGCGTACGGAGAACGACTGCGTGTTTTGAAAGAGTTAGCGCGTGGGACGTGGCCGCGAATACTTGTGACGTCTATTCAAGCACTCCAACAACCGGTGCCCAGTGTTCAGGAAGTAGCTGATCAGACTCGAATGTTTCGCACCGGTAAGACGCTCGATGTCGACGAGCTGTCCGAGTGGCTTGTGCGACATGACTATCACCACACCACGGCCGTCGAATTGCCAGGCGAGTTTTCCGTGCGTGGTGGAATCGTCGATATCTTCGCCACGGATTGGGTGGATCCCGTGCGGATCGAGATGTTTGGGGATGAAATTGAATCGATGCGACGTTTCGACCGCGGCTCGCAACGCAGTCTCATGCCGATGGATGAAATCGAAGTCACCGTGCTCACGAGACAACGGCCTCGCGAATCGCATTTGGTCGAATACCTTTCTGAAAAGACGTGTGTGGTATTTCAACAACCGGACGAAATCCAGTCGGAAGGACAGCGCTATCTCGAGCGAATCTCTGAAACTGACCGCCATCACGGAGCACCTGCCGTATTCAAGAGTCTCGCTCAATTGCCTAGCGTTTCGACGTGGGGATTGGCTGGTGGAACGGAAGATACGACCGTGCGGATGCCCATTGAGACGGTCGAACGATTTAGTGGCGACGTCAACCAGATCCGCGATCTCTTGGAAACAATTGGGCAGGGTCACCAGACGTTCGTCGTTTGCCAAACAGATGCAGAATCCGAACGACTCACGGAAATATTCTCTTCCACAAAACTTGCGGCGCAGGGCAAGCTGCATTGCGCTGTCGGGCGATTGCGTTCTGGCTTTCGACTTCCGTCCGAAAAAACACTCGTGCTCAGTGGCGCAGAGATGTTCGGACGCGCAGATGTCAAACGTACGTCTCGTAAGCGGTCCGGTAAAGCCATCGATAGCTTCATGGATCTCCGCGATGGCGACCTAGTTGTACATCTCGGGCACGGCATCGGACGCTACCGTGGTTTGAAGCTGTTGGAGAAAGAAAATCAAAAGGAAGAACATCTCGAGATCGAATTTCATGGCGGCACGAAGATTTACGTACCCGCGTCCCGAATTGAGCTGGTCCAAAAATACGTTGGCGGACGCAAGGCTCTACCGCGATTAGCAAAAATCGGCGGGAAACAATGGGCCAAACACCGGGAGGCGGCGGCTACGGCAGCAAAGGATCTTGCCGCAGAGATGTTGGATTTGCACGCCGAACGCGAAGCGGCCGGCGGTATCGTGTTTGGCGCAGATACTGATTGGCAGAGAGAGTTTGACGCTGCATTTCCGTTCCACGAAACGCCCGATCAACTGACCGCCATCGACGCGATCAAGCAAGACCTTGGCAAAAACAATGCGATGGATCGTTTGCTTTGTGGAGATGTTGGGTTTGGAAAAACCGAGATGGCAATGCGGGCTGCTTTCAAAGCGGTCGACAACGGATTCCAAGTTGCCGTGCTTGTGCCGACAACGATTCTCGCAGAACAACATTATCGCTCGTTTTGCCAACGCATGGCTGAGTTCCCTTTTCGTATCGCCAAGCTCAGTCGATTTTGTTCTCCGAAAGAACAGCGTGAAACCATCAAGGCTTTATCTTGTGGGGGCGTCGATATTGTCATTGGGACGCATCGTGTCGCTTCGAAAGACGTTGTCTTCGAAAACCTGGGTCTCGTGATTATCGACGAAGAACAGCGGTTCGGTGTTGCGGTAAAAGACCGGCTTAAGCAGCTTCGATCGGCCGTCAACGTGCTGACGCTTTCCGCTACACCCATTCCACGTACGCTACACATGGCGCTAACGGGCATTCGCGGAATCTCAAACCTAGAAACGCCGCCTGAAGAGCGACTGGCGGTCGAGACACGTGTGTTGCGATGGGATGACAAGGTGATCCGCAGCGCAATCATGCGAGAACTCAGTCGCAATGGTCAAGTCTACTTCGTTCACAACCGCGTCCACGACATTGAGAAGGTTCGGAACAAGATTCAAGACCTCGTGCCCGATGCATCAATCGTGATCGGGCACGGCCAAATGCCTGAAGGTGAACTGGAACAAGTCATGGTCCAGTTTATCGCCGGAGAGCACGATATTCTGCTCGCTACCACAATCATCGAAAGTGGACTCGACATTCCCAATGCGAATACGATTTTCATCGATGACGCAAACATGTACGGGCTCGCGGACCTTCATCAGCTTCGTGGGCGTGTTGGCCGCGATCGGCGACGGGCTTACTGCTATTTGCTAATTGATCCTGCAAAGTCGCTAACTCCAGATGCTGCAAGACGACTGCGAGCAATCGAAGAGTTCAGCGAAATGGGCGCTGGCTTCGCGATTTCGATGCGCGACTTGGAGATTCGTGGTGCTGGCAATATCCTCGGAACGCAACAAAGCGGACACATCGCGACTGTTGGCTATGAGCTGTATTGTCAGTTGCTCGAGGCGGCAGTACGGCGACTACGAAACCTACCTCCAAAGTTGGAAATCGACGTAACGATGGAGCTTCCCGGCGAGGCACACTTGCCCCGCGGGTATGTTCCAGACATGCGTGCGAAGATCGATATCTATCGGCGGTTGGCTCGGACGTTTGACGAAGAAGGCCTGCAAGCAATTCGGGAGGAATTAGAAGATCGCTTCGGCAAGATTCCAGAAGCCGTAGAACGATTGTTTGAGCTTACTCGACTAAAGGCCGACATGGCGCTCTGGCAAATCAATTCAATTCACATCGACGAAGATCGGTATCTGGCATTTGGCTACCAAGATCGGCAACGCGCCGATCAGCTTGTTCGACAGAGCAACAAGAAGATTCGCATGGTGGACGATGGGGCCGTGTACAGCACGATTCCCAAGGGCATGAAAGACCCGGATGAGATTATTTCGTTCACGCGTGGATTGTTGGCCGTGAAGTAAAGGCGACCATCAAAATACTGTTCGCTAAATCGTGATTCGTCGATCTCTCGCGATAATGGGCCAGGTTTCTTCGACGCGACCGTTTCGTACACAGTGTGCTTCTTGGTGTAAGGCAACGGTCGGACACACGTGATGCGGAATGCCATAGAGCACCGAGCCAACGTGATAGTCTTCTGACTTTTCTGATTCAAGGACCAGATGTTCTTCGCTGTGGCCAACGGGCGTCGCATCTTCCAGGCCGAAAAAACTGACACGAGGTGGCGCGGATTCGGATGCTACCGCTTTGTAGCCCAAGTCAACGCAAAGCAACTTCGGAGCCGGGTGACTAATCACACGAGCTAAAAGTATGGCCGCGGGTTTGAAATCGTGCTGAGGACAGATTTTCGTATAGCCAGTGTCCCAGAGCACAGGTGTCCCGGCACCAACCTCTACGTTTGCTTCGCTCGACAGCAGTTTTGAAGTCGGTGTGCCGGCAGCGGCGATCGTTGGTATGGCCAAACCGCGGGCCGTTAGTTCGTCCCGAAACTTCCAAACGGGCTGAAAGGTTTCTTCTGCGAGTTGCGTCAACTCATCGTAGTTGGATTGATGCAGGTGTCCGTCGTATGCGTGAATGCCACCCGGTTCTACGCCAGGCAATTCCGCAATCAACTGGTAAAGCGCTATCGCTGCATCGCCAATGCAAATCCCTGTTCGATCCATCCCGATATTGAGATCGATATAAATGTGCACCATGACGTCTGCGCTAGACGCGGTAGCAGAGATTGTTTTGAGGGATTCCTCATTATCGACCAAGCAAGCGAGTTTCAGCTCAGGATACTTCTCGGCAAGTTGCACCAGGCGACTTACGTTGGGACCCACTGGTTGATACGCAAGAAGGATGTCGCGTCCTCCGGCTTCGGCGGTCATTTCCACTTCGGCGATTGTTGAAGCTTTGAATTTTGTAATACCTGCGGCAAGCTTCATCGCCACGATGTTTGGCATTTTGTGCGTTTTCACATGCGGACGCAGTTGGTCGGGATTGCCCGTCCACTCAATCATCGTGGCAAGGTTCAATTCAATTCGGTCCGGATAAACTAATAAATTCGGCGACGGAACATCGTCGGTGTTTTCGATTTCGTACCAAGCAGTCATGGGTGCTCGCATTTGGGTTACGATAACGGAATGAAAAGGAACGCGGTGTTCGCCTGAGAACCTGCTTCATCAACTGGCCAAGCCAGTGTCACTATCGTAACGCAATTGCGAGCCACTCATGCTGCTATTCGACGGCCATCTCGATCTTGCACTCAACGCGGTCGACTGGAATCGCGATCTTCGGCAATCGGTCGATGATATCCGTCGCCAAGAAAAAGAACTTGGCATGACCGAGCCCGGTCGTTGTACAAGCACGCTTAGCTTGCCAGAACTCCGCGCCGCAGGCGTCGGCGTTTGTCTAACGACCTTACTGGCGCGGCGAGAGGAGCCGATCAACCATGCGTTCGGTAAGACGACGTCCATGGGATGCTATGCGTATGCTCACGCTCACTTGGCCTACTATCGAGCCATGGAGAAGGCCGGCTGGATGCGTTTTATCAAGACCAAGTCCGACTTGCAAAAGCACGTTGCGGCGTACAACACTGCACCGGATTCTGAACCGCTGGGGATTGTTGTCACCATGGAAGGCGCCGATCCGCTGCTTGAACCTTCGACCGTCGAGGAGTTTCACGAACTCGGTTTACGAGCTCTAGGACTGACGCACTACGGCCCAAACCGCTACGGCGGTGGAACGAACAGCGAAGTAGGACTCGCGCTGAACGCAATCGAATTGTTGAAACGAGCCGAAGATCTGGGGATTACGATCGATCTCACGCATCTCTCCGATGTCGCTTTTTGGCAGACGCTCGACAACTTTGGCGGACGCGTTCACGCGAGTCATCAAAACTCCCGCCGCATCTGCGACTGGCAACGACAATTTTGTGATGAGCAGTATAAAGCCGTGATCGATCGCGACGGCGTGATTGGAATGGCCTTCGATATCATCATGATGCAAAACGGATATGTCCGCTGGCAATCGAAGAATGAAGTCAAGATTGAGCGTGCTATCGACAACATCGACATCGTCTGTCAGTTGGCTGGAAACACAAAGCACGTCGGAATCGGTAGTGACCTAGACGGCTGTTTCGGCAATGAGCAAACACCCGCGGACTTGAATCGCTACACCGACTTGCCGAAGAAGTTGCTTGATGGACTTTCGTCACGTGGTTATTCGGACGCCGACATTCAGTTGATCATGCACGGCAATTGGCTTCGTTTTTTCGGTGAAGTCCTTCCAGATTAGCCAATGGATGACGGATGGAAGCATATTCATACGAAAAAAGCCCGCTCGGATGCCGAACGGGCTTTTGAATATCGAAATTGGTATCAGCCAGTTATGGCTTAATACATGTCGTGGTCGCCGCCATGACCACCAGCTTTGCCTTCTTTCGGCTTTTCTGCGATCAGTGCGTCACTGGTTAGCAAAAGAGTCGCAACACTTGATGCGTTGGCGAGGGCTGTACGAGTCACCTTCGTTGGGTCGATGACACCAGCTTTGATGAGGTCTTCGTACTTGTCCGTCAAAGCGTTGTAGCCGTGGCTGGCTTTTGCTTCGAGGACTCGCTCGCAAACGATGCCGCCATCTTGCCCAGCGTTCTCTGCAATCATTTGCAATGGAGCGCGGCACGACCGAACAACAATGTTGTAGCCCACCAATTCGTCATTTGAGAGATCAGAGCTTGGCTTGCAGTTAGCGGAAGCACGCAGGATAGCAACGCCACCGCCGGGAAGAATGCCTTCTTCGACTGCTGCGCGAGTTGCGTGCAATGCATCTTCAACGCGAGCTTTCTTTTCTTTCATTTCACTTTCGGTTGCGGCACCGACGTTTACTTTCGCAACGCCACCAGAAAGCTTTGCCAGACGTTCTTCAAGCT
>CAYNJG010000310.1:0-7192 GCA_964397295.1 uncultured Pirellulaceae bacterium | reverse complement strand
CAGCAGTGGCACACTTTTCCATGTCGCTCCGAAAACCTGTTGGTTTTATTTAGTCGCTCCGCCATGATCCCTTTTGAACTAACACGACCGTGGGCTTTGACTCTACTACTGGTAGCCATTCCGGTACTGATCGGTTTCTTCGTTCGCAGCCTGAGTGACTTTCCACGCCCGCAACGTATGGTGTCACTTGTTACGCGATCGTTGATCCTTCTCATGCTTGTGCTTGCGTTATCTGGTCTAGCGTTCCTTCGTAAAACAGATGACCGCTTCTTTGTCTTCCTCGTTGATGAAAGTCTAAGCGTGAGCGACAACGGCGCCTCGGCGTCAGATGAGTTTCTCGACAAGGCATTGCCAACGATCGAAAAGCAGAAGATCGCGTTCGTGCCGTTTGGTGCTGAAGTTGGAGACGTGTCCGAAGAACGTGAGCCCACGAAGAAAGAAGACACCAAGTCAGACGCGAAGGATTCTTCCGATGAAACAACTGAATCGAGCGAAGAAGAGAGCAACTCGAACGAAGAACCAGACGCATCAGACGATGACTCCGAACAGCCCACGATCGAAGTCGCGCTCGATCCGGTGGCTGAGGCTCGCCGTGAATTCCGTGATGGTACGAATCTCGCCAAAGCGATCGAAACCGCAGCTGGCTATGTGCCTCCCGGTTACGTACCGCATATGATTTTGCTCTCGGATGGAAACGAGACGTTGGGTGATAGTTTGTCCGCGGCAGCTCGCAGCCGGATCCCGATTTCAACCGTTCCATTGCCGACGCGTTCGGAACCCGAAGTTCAAATTTCCGAAGTGGAGGTCCCTGCCGAAGTCCGCGAAGGCGAGCCTTTCTTCGTCGAAGTGGTCGTCCACTCGAATCACGACGATGAAGGCTTCATCGAAGTTTACCGCGGCGACCACAAAGTGATCGGAGAGAAACGAAAACTCAAAACGGGAGAGAATCGTTTTCGCTTTCAACAGTCGATCGAACGAGCACGCCTCGCTCAATACGCTGTCCGCATCTCGCAACTCGGCGAAGACACACTGCTCGACAACAACATGGAATCCGGTTTGGTCTACGCCGCCGGGAAACCGCGGGTGTTGATCATCGAGAGTGACCCGAATCTGATTCGTGATCTAGCCTACGCACTTGAGGAAGAAGGTGTCGAATCCGACGTGCGACCACCGCAAGGCATGCCCGAATCGCTATCGGACTTGCAGAACTACGAATGCGTGGTTCTCTCGAACGTTCCGGCCACGGCACTCACGACACAGCAGATGGAAATCACACGCACCTACGTCCAAGAACTGGGTGGCGGTTTCATCATGCTAGGCGGCGAACAATCGTTTGGACTCGGTGGCTACTACAAGAGTGCGTTAGAAGAAATCTTGCCGGTTCGTAGCGACTTCGAAAAAGAAAAGGAAACACCGTCGCTCGGCATGTGTTTAGTGATCGACAAATCGGGTTCGATGGGCGGTGATAAGATCGAAATGGCGAAGTCCGCAGCTCGCGCGGCCGCCGAGTTGCTTGGCCGTCGTGACAAGATTGGCGTCTTGGCGTTCGATGGCGACACCTACGTGATCAGCGAGATGCAATCGGCTCGGAACAAAGGCAAGATTAGCGACGAGATTGCTCGGATCGACGCGGGCGGCGGCACGACGATGTATCCCGCGATGGAGATGGCGTTCGAAACGCTGATGGCCACGACTGCAAAACTGAAACACGTCATCATCCTGACGGACGGAGTGTCTTCGCCCGGCGATTTCGAAGGCATGGCTCAGCAAATGGTGTCGTCGAAGATGACCGTCTCGACAGTTGCGATCGGCGAAGGCTGCGATACTGATTTGCTTGAAAGCATCGCGCGCGTGGGTAAAGGCCGTTATCACTTCACCACCGACCCCGCGCAGGTGCCGCAGATCTTTGCGAAGGAAACCGTAACTGCCAGTAAGTCGGCGATCGACGAGCAACCGTTTCTGCCACAGGTTATTCGCGCGACGCACGCACTGAAGGATTTGGAGATGGAGGCGGCTCCGTTTCTGCTCGGCTACGTTATGGCTCGTCCTAAGCCAACGTGCGAAGTCATTCTTTCCACCGAGAAAGGCGATCCGCTATTGGCGTGGTGGCGATACGGGCTGGGAATGACCGCCGCATTCACAAGCGACGCAAAGAGCCGTTGGGCCGCCGAGTGGATGACGTGGGAAGGTTTTGGCAAGTTCTGGACGCAAGTCATTCGTCAGACGATGCGAAAAAGCGATGCTCAGGGCATCTCCATCGATGCAACGCGTGTCGGGAGAACGGCCACACTGTCGATGGATGCCGTGAATGAACTCGGTCAATTCATTAACAAGGCGGATGTGGAACTCACTTTGATTGACCCTCAACTTCGCCGCACGAAGACAATGCTTAGTCAGTCGGCTCCTGGTCGATATGTCGCCAACTTCGAAACGCCCAAGCCTGGTGCCTATCACATGGAACTCGCGTTAAAACAAAACGATGAAGTGGTCTATCGCCAATCGCGAGGCATGACGGTCGGCTACAGCGACGAACTTCGCATTCGACCCACGAACGAAGAACTGCTTCGTGGATTAGCTCAAGCATCAGGTGGCGTCTATGCACCGGATCCCACCGAACTCATGAAGTTAACGTCGAATGAAGAAAAAGTATCTCGGCCAATGCCACTCTGGCCCTATCTATGTGCCGCGGCGGCAATCCTCCTACTCTTCGACGTCGCTCTGCGACGCATCGACTTTAGCCTGCACTGGCCATTCAACCGGATCGGCTAACCTACGTTGGGTTGAAGCGACGTCGTTAAAGCTGGAAAGCGTTGAGTACTGCCCGATCGCCAACCATTCGCTTGAACGCCATCGACGTGTCCTGATAGAATCTCCTAACAGTGGGAGGCGGATTGAGCTCCGCGGCTCAGTTCAAAAACATTTTATCTGACGCGAAAATATCCAAGCGTATGGTCCGCTCAGTCCGCGTCAGATAAAACGCTATTCGTTAGCTCCTGAAACACGAACTTGCATGCCATGAACGCTTGGAAACACAGTCTTTCATCCAGCCTCGTTTTCGGCGGTCAACCCGAAGACTATCTTGCAGTCCATCAACTCTTGGACGGAAGTAAGTTGTTCTTTTACGATGCACGCCATCGCATTCTGCTTCACCACCTGTTTGGCATGGAGATCGCCGAGGAAGTGTTTGGAGCAACTACACAAAACTCTGATGGACAGCACGTTCCGATACGAGAGATCGTTGCGATGCATCTTCGCGAGGACTTGAGTAAGAGAACGCCATCTCTCGAGGATTGGTTTGCCAAGCAGGAACCAAGGTTAGGCAAAATCGTCACAGATCCGATTGACTTAGATGAGGACATTGAGGCATTTATCAAAAGACCATGGATGCGATCAGGACTGCGGTCCACGATGTTGATAACGTTCTCACACTTCGGAGTATATTTGGCGGAACTTCTCCATGGCGTCCGTTTCGCAGTCCGCTTGGCCGAAGTAATCCCAAAGCATCATAGCCTGAGGATTCTAATGTCTAATGTGAAACTGCAGGACAAATGGCAGTACACCATTGATCACACGAGTGTAGAAAGGGTGGACCGGTATGAACTGGCAAGAGGATCAGAAACACCGAGGACGTGCAATAGAGGGAGACTATCGCCCCATGCTTGAAGATGGGACGGAAATCACTGTTGATTGGGATGGCGGCGGTGATGAATGCATCATGAGCGTCTATTTCGATGGGAAGGAACAGGATTACACTGAACATGCAGAACTAAGTGATTTCGTCGCGGAGGTGCTGCAAATCCCGAGTGTGGGAGAGTTCTTCATGAAAGGTAGTGGCAGACTGTTCATTGATGGACCGGTCGTGAAAATTGACCATAAGTCGCACTGTTCCGGCGAGTCGTGGGACCATATTGACTTTGATGCGATTCCAGATTTTGATGGCCATTCTTTCGACTGGGAAGCAAACGTAAAGGTAGTTGATGAGGAACGCCAAGGCATCACCGTGCTCTTTCAGTAGACCGAAACCGAAGCAGAGCATAACCATGAGGTGAACCGGAGACCTCAAACACGTCCTTTTGAACACAAACTTTCTCGTTCGGTCCCGGTTACCCTCAACGTTCGTCGGTGAGGCCAATAAAGCTACAAATGTATTTGCGTTACACGTGCGTCGCCATCGTCCTTTCAACACTTGGATGCAATCGTTCCTCGAACGATTTCGCGTCGTCCATAGATGATGTTATTTATGGAACCGTCACGCTCAGCACGCTGGAGAGAATTGGCGGTGGATCCGTCGGTTACAGCCTGGGAATACGAACAGATGGAGACGGAAACGAAGAACTCCTCTTTATCCATATTCATCGTTCCACAGCCGGATCGTCGCAGTGCTTGGTCAGCAACGGAGTGTCATCCGACGGCAGTCGTTGGATCAGGCTTTACAAGCCCAACGGAGAGTCGGTTTCACTGCCAGGTGATAACAACCTGTTTCAAATCTACGACGGGAAATACAGTGAGGCAAAATGTGAACTAACGCTCGAAGATTGGGAATCATTCCGCAACTCCTATCCTGAGGATATTTCCATTGGATGCATTATGAGATTCCTCGAGAATCGAAGGTTTCCCGGTAATCCGAGTTCCTCCGAATAGCTACGCGAAATGCCGACGAACAAAACGCGTTGCCATGCTCGAAGAACGTGGTGGTGGCGGAATAAACTTCGGTGGTGGTGGCATCGGGTATTCCTTCGCTTGCACTACTTGTGACGGCAAGGCGAAATTCCTATGGCAACGTTGAAACCGCTTCAACGCGACAGAACAAACGGGTGACCGTAAGCACTCAAAAACGCGGTCTTTTACACACACTTTTTCGTTCGGGCTCGGTTACCCTCAACGTTCTGCTTGTCAAATGAATCCACTAGACCGATCACTGCTCACACTCGACGGAGTTTCGTTGGGCGACTCGTTTGGTCAAACATTCTTCGATGCTGAGGCGGTTGCGACTGAACGTATATCAACGCGGACGCTGCCCGACGCGACATGGTACCTCACCGACGACTCGATAATGGCTTCGGCCGTTCACTCGACCCTTGCTTCGCGAGGAAGCATTGATCAATACGAGTTGATTTCTAGGTTTGTGCAGCTATACGAACGCGATCGGTCCAGAGGATACGGCGCTACTATGGCTCGAATGCTTCGCTTGGTGGCTGACGGTTCCGATTGGCGTGAGGTTTCAAGTGGTGCTTTTGACGGAATGGGATCTTTCGGGAATGGTGCTGCAATGCGAGTTGCTCCAGTGGGTGCTTATTTCGCAGGTGACGATCAGAAAATCGCAGAGCAGGCACGACTTTCTGCGGAAACCACACACACCCACGTCGAAGGGATCGCAGGCGCGGTCGCTGTAGCAATCGCGTGCGGCTGGGCTGTCGTTCACGGCACCTCAAAGCTTGAATCATCTCAGGCGTTCTTGATTCATGTTGCTGAGCACACGCCCCACAGTATCACGCGAGACCAAATCTTCCGGGCTGCCGAACTTCCCGTGTCGTATGACGTGCGTACTGCTGTTACGGTATTGGGCAATGGCATTAATCTATCGTCGCAGGATACTGTTCCATTTTCACTTTGGTGTGCCGCAAAACACATCGAGAGCTTTACGTCTGCAATGTGGACAACCGTGAGTGGACTGGGGGATCGTGACACGACATGCGCAATCGTTGGTGGTGTGGTTTCGCTTGCCGTGGGTGCGGGTGGCTTGCCGCCTGAATGGCTCGAACGCAGGGAAGCTCTCACTCAATGGCTGGGATGCTAACCGCGGAATAACATCTGTATGTCCTCTTTAGTCAAGTAGTACATATCTCTCTCGCGGTAAAAACCTTCGCATTTTTTCGTCGCTGTTTTTTCGCGAAGCTAATGTTTGAGTGTTCCCTTTTAACGGGTGCGACTTCGAGCGATTCATTTTGGGTTGCTTGATTTCGTAAAGGAAATCTTCGTTAGTGCAACGCCAGGTTACGTTAAACGAGTTGCTTCAAACAATCTGTCGTGGCTCGGCCAAAGTGAAAGCTGACTTGCACAACCGAAGTTGCCAAGTCTAACGCGATCACTACGGTTGCGAGACGTTCTGGGAACTGGTGATATTCGCCTATGTTTCGTTGTTCCTCCTGTTCGCGGGCTTTCTGATGGCTACATATTGCAGAAACAAGCATGTTACGATCGCGACATTCCTTGAATTGACTTTTGGACTTGGTATTATCCTCTACCCCCTGTATTTGCCAGCAATTGTGATTGGCAGTGTTCGATGCCGAAGATTTCTCCGCGCTATCAACAATGGGACTCAACAGGCCAACGGGTGAATGTAAAAAACGGGTGACCGTCAGCCCTCAAAAACGTCGCGCGACGTGGGCAGGCAACTCTTCAGGCCCGGTTATCGTCAACGTTATTCCGCTTATTGTTCGTGAAAATGAGGTTTGTTCCTAATACGTTGACACCTGTAACGTTACACATTCATGGAGCCATCATGCCCAAACAAAACATTGGGGTTTGCTCCATCGCTATTGTTGCTTTTGCTTAAACGTTGTGAGGTTAAAAATGAGACGACTCAGATTCCTTGGGCTGCTGTTCTTCTGCGTGCTCGCAACTGTTGCAGCGGGTGTTTCGGCCAAGGACCATCCGCTGGAGTCGACCACTCGGCAGCAGTTCAACCAGGTGTTCGTCAAACTCCTCGTGCCCGTCACTTCGCGCACTCCTAAGCAGAGCGGCCCTGTCGTTGAGTCTTGGGTTACAGAGGAGCTCAAAAAACTGAGCGAGACTGAGTATTTCGCGGTCACAGAATGGGTGCCTGTTTGTGACGCGCTGCTTGAGAACGATGTTGTAGACAATAGCGTCTGGAGTGACGGCCACCCCCCCTATTGCCCCGTCGGCGGCGACATTCCGCAGCGAAAGGATGGTCGGCTGTTGGTTAATATTAGCGGCTGGTTGCTAGGTGGCTGCGAGGCGAACATCACTCTGTCAGATGAACCCGGAGTTCGAGCAGTTGGCCCTATGCAGATTCTTATCGGCAAAGAGCGAAAACCGATGAAGGCCGAAGAACCTCTCCCGTACGTGGCAGTCATCATTGCGCCGCCACCACTTGAGGGCACTGACAAGAAAATGAGAGCAACTGTCAAATGTTGTGTTTTGGTTGATTGAATCAGGCGGCGTTTTCCTT
>CAYNJG010000309.1:0-7241 GCA_964397295.1 uncultured Pirellulaceae bacterium | reverse complement strand
TTTGGCCAATGATTGCGCCAGCTCTTTGAGATCATCGGATACTTGTCATCCCATGATTGAGCGAATTCATCCAGGGCGTCTTCGGCGGCCTCAAGAGTTGGCGCGCGGTAGACGGCCTTCAGCTGTTTGGCGATCTCTTTTCGATCCTTGTAGCTAACGAAATTCAGCGAGTTGCGAACCAGGTGAACGATGCATAGCTGAACTTGCGTCCTGGGGAAAACACTTTGGATCGCGTCCGGGAAACCGGTCAGGCCGTCAACGCAAGCGATGAAAATGTCGTTGACTCCCCGGTTCTTGAGGTCCGTCAGAACGCTTAGCCAGAACTTCGCTCCTTCCGTTTTGGAAATCCAGAGCCCGAGAAGTTCCTTCTTTCCTTCGAGATTGATTGCCAGAGCCAGATAGATCGTGTGCTTGACGATCTTGCCCTCGGAGCGAATCGACACCACCAATCCATCCATGAAAAGAACAGGATAAACTTCTTCCAGTGGGCGGCTCCGCCAGGCGACGACCTCGCTTTGAACCGACTCAGTCACTTGCGAAATCAGGTCGTGAGAGACTTCGACTTCGTAGAGTTCCTGCATGGCGTCCGCGATATCACGAGTCGTCATTCCTTTGGCGAACAGTGCGATGATTTTCTGGTCAAAGCCAGGGAATCGACGCTGATGCTTGGCGACAAGCTTCGGCTCAAAGGTACCGTTGCGATCGCGAGGCGTTTCGATTTCAGTCTTGCCGAACTCGCCCTGAACGGTCTTCCTGGACTTGCCGTTGCGGCTGTTCCCGCTGCCTCGGCCAGACGTCTCGTGCTTGCGATAGCCGAGGTGATGGTCCATCTCGGCATCAAGAGCCTTCTCCAAAAGTGACTTCTTTAAATCACGGAGGAGGTCCATGAACTCTTCTGGACTCTCACATTCCGAGGCCAGCTCGTTCAGCAAAGTCTCTCGACGACTAACTTCCTGTTTCTTACGCACCATGCGGTTGCTCCTTCGGATTCAGTAGAATCCATGGCAACCAGTTACACAAATCTTCTTACAGGCCCCATCGGTGTTCTACTTGAAGCAGAATATCAACGCATTTCGTCGAGTGTTCGCTTTCCGGTTGCAGTTTTTGCAACGGGTGACGCCATCGGGTAGGTCGGTCATTCGGACTTCTACTATCCTTCGCTAGTGAACAGTGAAGGAACTTCATCCCAGCTAAAAAACGCCACCCCCTCACTGTCTTCTGCATTTAGTCTCATGAGCATTTCTTCAACAAAAGTCGCCATTGCCTTAGACACAAGATCGCCCGTCAAGATAATGAAAACCATCGATCGAAAGCGAGCCTCACAGTCACCGAATGTCTCTTGCGAAGCAGTTACAGTTTGGAACTCTGACATATCCTTCCAATTCTGACCTCCGTCAATCGTGCCCGCAATTTCATCAGCTACCGTTCCACCGAGCAACACTGCACAATGTAGAATTGCAAGGCTCGAATCATGCTCCCATTGTCCGTCAGCGAAGTTGGGCTCCAGATAGGCTTCGTTCCGCTTTCGACAATAAAAGACGCGGCGGTACATATTGGACAAGCCGAGTCTTTCGCTCAAAACATAGGCGACCAACAGGTGCCCAGCTTCGTGATTGAGTATTTCGGCATCTGTGTATTCATGCTCCAGTTTTATTCACCTCTAATGTGATTGTTGTTAACCCCAGTAATTTTCAACCTAGGTATTCGCGATACCGAAAGTCAACAGTTCGGGCCGGGGCGTTCGCAATGGTGTCTCGCAGCTACAAAAGTTAAATAAAAAAGGACCGACGACACATAGCCGCCAGTCTCCAAGAAAAGAACGCATCAACTAACGAAGCAGTCGAAGCACAGCCAAAGCAACGGCTTCGCTAGGTGGTTCTCTTTTTTTGGAACCTCACCGGTAGATATCAACGCAAACAAGCGTCCCGTCATGCTACTCGCTGTTCATCGGCTCTCATCTACTTCCCATCTCGCAAGTGGAGCCCAAATGCAGCCGTCAACAATTGTGCAAAGAGCCCATGATGGTGAATATGCAAAGGTAGCGATGGATAGCCACAACAACACGTCGTAGATCAAACGATGCTGCTGCTTAAATAATTCATAGAAGTCAACGTACAAGTTAAAAACGACCGTAGAGCTACCAACCAGCAACCCGATTGGAACGGCGAGAATGAGACTTCGGCGAATCTTTCGCACCTGCAGGTCAGCTTTGAGCTTTCGTAGCTGATCGGTCGGATTTCGGCCAACGTTGTCTACGCCTGCGGCAGTTCTTTTCACATCGTCTCTGTCCAGAACATATTTCAGATAGGCGAAGAGTGCATTGAATAGCAGGGCCACTAGTGCCCAGCCAGTCGCCATCTGCAAGTCAAGCAAAAAGAACGGCAGACAACAACAGGCAAACCTTGCTCCCCAAGTCCAACGGTTCGCTAACTTGAACGAAGACCAAAGTCCGAGCTCAATAGCCGACTGACCGGAACTATGTTGCGGGGCGGAATAAGGGTTTGCGTTTTCAGTCATAACGAACACTTGCCACCCAGCATCGCCGCGATCCGCACACCAGCCTCAACAACCCGCTGAGCAACACGGCCGATTCGATTCACTTTGCTTTCAATGTCTTGGCTATTCGAAACCCAGCTTGAACGGCCTGCTGCTTAGCAATCTTCCCAGCGTAAAACCTGTAACCACTGCTGGCGATAAAAACCACTTCATCTTCGCCGTTCTCCTCAGCTGCTCGGATTGCTGCATGCAGTTCACGGCTGTACGCAAAGTTCTTTGCAAAACCAAAACTCTCCTCAATCCAGGATCCTGGATTCATATTCTTGGGGCATCATGTGCCCAATGCTGTTCCTCTTTCACCAGATTAACCGCTTCGCTTCCAACTCCGCCGATAGTCTTTTCGTTCGGCAGTAGCTTGTCCGTTACGTCCCAAAGCTTCGAAACACGATCCATCCCCCTTTTGTTTTGCGGGTAGTCAATCCATCCGCTTTCGAGGTCGAGGTCACCGAATTGCAGCAATCGGATATCGGTATTTCCGAGTCCGCAGTTGAGCCCAAGCAGAGTCATGGCTTTCAATGCAGGGTTTGCCGCGTCGATGATCGCCCTGCATTGTTCCGCGGTGAATTCCCTCGAGCCATGCTCTCGTTTCTGTTGTTGTTTGTGCTTCCGCAGCTGCGTTGTGGTCGGCAATTTGAAGTCATCGCCGAATCGAATGATGCGTTCGACGTGTCCGTTTCGCATCGCCCAATTGAACACCGCACGGCAGTTTGTCATCTCACGCTTCAGACTTGACGGAGCTTTGTATTTGTCGGCCAACCTTGACTTGAGGTCTCGGAAGTCTGGCGGACCAAGGTCATCTACGCTTCGCTCGCGTCCGAATTCATCCGCGACAAACTTCACCGCTCGCAAGTAGTCCTCGAACTGTCGGTCGGAGAGTTGACCGGTCTTCGTTTTGAGTTCCTGCGAAGACATAAAGTCGTTGCAGAGTTCGCGGACGGTGAGGGTACCTTGAACAACGCGTTTGTCTCGCGGCTTCCGTCCGGCTCGTAGATCGTCCTTTTGACGGTCCCAAAGACGTTCGGCAAATTCGGCTAGTTCACGCTGCCGTTTCGTGGTCTCCGCTTCTGGATCCCGCCAAGGTCCGAAGTAGTGCAATCGCCCGAGAACCTTCTTTGCCCACTGCCCGTTCGCATGTGCAAACAGCGGGTAGTCCTTACGCGGTTTCTTTGGTCGCAGCGTGCGAGTAGAATCGGTCTTGGTCATGCCAGTCCTTTCCAATGTTTGGCGTGATCTGCCATCGAGTGTGTCAGCACTGCGATGGCTTTTTTTGTGCCCGTGGTGTCGTCCGAAACGGCCAGCGGGTGTCGTAACGGGTGTCGTCGAGTATTTCCGACAGAAGAGAAAGTGTCAACAAACACTTGTATAGAAGAGTGAGGATGCTGGGGTTCGAACCCAGGACCTACGGATTAAAAGTCCGTTGCTCTACCAACTGAGCTACATCCCCAACCATTCCTTGATCGAGATCCGATGTGACGGACTCGTTTACCAGGATCGATAAACTTAACGAATCATCGCCGGAAGCGAAACCCTACCTAAAACGAGCTGCGCAGATCTTTCCCAAACCGTCGATTAGCCCGGTTTTCCCCGACGACTTGGCAAAGTCTAACGGTTGCAATAGGCCCAGCTTTGAGGGGGACGCGAATTCTCGGAGACGCCTTTCATGCCTTAGCACAATCTGTCGATCTTAGCAGCCGGCAGAGCGTGTAGGTGTTCAGTCGGCGCACCTGCGGGTGCCGCCGACTATCGATTCTGAGTGTGCCACGCCGCGGCCTGGAGCGACGTAAATGAAAAACTTTGAACCGCCCTCGGCTGGCAGATAAAATGAAGAGATGCGTACCTATGCTCGCGTCTTCGAATTAACTAGTGAATGCGAATACTCCATCTGATCGACGCGATAGAGGTGTACGGCGCAGAACGAATCGTGCTGGATCTGATGGAATACCAGAACCGACGCGGCTGGCGCACACTTCTCGGTAGCGTGGGAGGGCGGCCCGATCAAAGAAGGCCATTGGAGGAAGCGGCCAAGCGCCGAGATTTGGCTGTGCATAAATTCCCGATGCGTCGCGGAGTTAACCTGATCGGCGGGCGGCGAATCGTGGCACTTGCCGAACAAATGAATTTTGATGTTATTCATTCGCATAGCTACAAGGGAAACATCATTGTTGGCATGCTCCCGAAGCTGGTGAGAAAGCTTCCGTTGGTGGTGACACTTCATGGCTGGAGGCCACCGCACAAGATCTTGTTACGACTCATGCAAGCCGTCGAAAGGTTTGGAATCTACCGCGCCGACCGCGTCGTTGCCGTACATCCCACGCTTGCGGGTGACCAACGGCTCGCGGGCCTCCGCAACTCTCAACTGCAGGTCATCCGCAACGGAATCATCCCTACCACGGAGCACGCACATTCTGCGGACCTCTCGGAGAAAATCAAAACATTTACAGCTGGTCGGTTCGCCATCGGCGCTGTCGGGCGGCTTTCGCCGGAAAAAGGACTACACCTGCTGGTTCGAGCGGTCGCGGGACTTCGCCAACAAGGGCTCAATTCCGTCTTGACGATTTTCGGTGAGGGCGAAGAGCGTAACAGAAGCCCGGCTACCGGAAAGCGATCAACGAGGCCTTGCGAGTGACAAACAATATCAATCGTCGGCCCATCCGTGATACGGCGCAAGAGTTTGATGGCGTGATGTAGTATCTACGTCCCGATACGGGTTCTTGAGATTGGCGTCTCGACATAAACTGCAGTGACTCGCAACCCAGGCCCAACCATGGCTCAAGAATTCCCGCCCATCACGACGCTCATTCCAAACCTGAAAATGGGCGACGAAAACTCATGGAATTCGCTGGTCGAATTATTCTCACCCAGCTTAAAAGGCAAGGCATACGTACTGCTGCGTGACTCCAAACTCAAAAACAAATTGTCGGCCGATGACCTGCTTAATGAAACGTTTGCGAAGGCATGGAAGCACCATCGATTGATTCGGGGACAATCGACATTCCAAGTCGCGAAGTGGCTGTTGACCATCATGATGAATTCCTTTCGCGACCATTTTCGAAAGGGCGGGTTGCCAGAAGAGTCTGTCGCGACGTGGGAGATGCCGCCCGATGTCGCCACGTCACCCAGTTCGGGCGTAGAAGCGTTCGAGGAAGAAGTCAAGTTGCATGCTGTGATCGCGGAATTGGAACCGCGCGATCGCCAGATGTTGGTACTGAAGTACTGGCACGGGTTGACCCATGAAGAAATCGGCAAACAGCTGGGCACAAGCAAAGCGTCGATTACCCGACGAGTTCAGAAGCTGCTGCCCGAGCTCAATGCGGCAATGGAAACGCCTTAGCGACCGCAGCCGAACGTCCCTAACTGACTTCTTGTAGTTCAGTAAGAGCTATTTGATCAGCTCTTCAATCCAAAGGATCACGTCTTCGTGTCCAGCGTTGAGCAGCTTATCGCGGACAGAAAGCCATGCCGTTGACGCGTCCATCTCGATCCGCAAATTCTTTGGTTGGGCACTTAGCAAAATCGTCTTGGCTTGAGCGAGCAACAAGTGAACTGAGTTTCTTAAGCTGACATCTTCGACTTTGGATAGCTCGGATTCAATTTGGTAAATCGTATCGTCGAATGAATACCAGGCAGCATTTTCGCCAACTAGCACATGCTGAACGATACGATAACTCGACGATGGTCGATGCTGCTGCACGTATTCGCTTAGCGCAGGATGGATTAGATAATGACGCGATTGCGGCAGGTCACGCATTGTTTCACTCAAGACATCTTCCGGTTGACGGAAACGCTGCGTCTCACGATCTTCCTCGTCACGTTGCACTACGCCCAACAGCCCCGTGAGGAACAGATCGCGGAACGGATGAAAAATATCTGGCGAGTCTTCATCAAAATGCCAAAGGCTATCTTCAGGCAAACCATTGAACCTGGCGCTTTGCGAAACGGCCGCTTCGCGAGTAATGATGTTCGCTGGCAGCTGAGCAAGAAAATCCAGTCGCGTTGTTTTTTTCTGCAAGCAATCCAAAAATACCTGCATCTCGTCAAAAACATTTGCCACCAACCCCATCGCGCTGATCTTGCGAATGATGTCGCAGTATTTGCGTTCGTCCAAGGAGGATCGATTTGCCGAAAGTTCAGAAGCAATGGCCACAAAATCGCGTGGACGTCCGAGAGTATGTCGGCGCAGAAAGCCAAAGCTATCTTCGGGAAACGGTCGACGTGCGTGCTTGATTACGTTCACGCCGACGAAGTCCTTGAAATCCGTGACGCCTTCGTAGCAGCCAGACAGCTGATCCACCAACTTGCCCAAGTCCTTATCCGAATATCGTAGTCCGGTCGTGGCGCCGAGCAGATTTGACTTGATGTCCGACTCATAGTTCGCGAACGCTTCTTGCCGGATCGACGCGTAGACTTTGATATGACTATTTGCACTCATCATGTCCCAGGCGGCTTCGATCAATCCGGCCTGAATATTGATCCAAGCATCGCGGCCCATACGACGGACGGCTTGGTCAACTTTGTCAATGAAAACAAGCGTGCTACCGTTCACTCGTCGAATTTGTTCGTCCAAAAAGTTTTCGGTGTCGTCGATCAAACGGTTCACATCGCCGATCGCGAGGTTGGTTAACTCTTTGAAGACGACCGTGGGCTCGACGTTACTTCCTTTCAACCAACGCTGTACACGCTGTGGG
>CAYNJG010000308.1:0-7260 GCA_964397295.1 uncultured Pirellulaceae bacterium | reverse complement strand
CGATGTGGGTAGCATGAACTTATAGATGGTCATATACACTACTACGTTCGCGAATAGCTTTAATGCGATGTACGCTAGGCCTCCGCTTGCCGGGCTGAATAATGCTTCAATCACGCCGGTCGAAATCAAGTTTACAAAACCTGCAACGAAAGCGATTCCGCAAGCGTAACCAAAGCTTGGCGCAGGGATTACACCCACCGGGACCACGGCCAAGGATTCGGCGTGCCTTGGCGTGCGATAAGGATTCACTGGCTCAGATCCAGCTGCTTCGACCGGCGAGGACATGGTAGTAGCATGCTCATCCGCCCAGGTTTCCGCTCTGTCAGAGCCGCCTGTTACGGGTTTTGGCCCCAGTAATTTGTTTGCAAATGAAACCCCTGCTCGCAAGAGTATCCCAGCAATGGGAACAATGATCACAAGAACAATTAAGGACCCAACGAGAAGCCCAGAAAACGCCATCTTTCCTCACCTTAGTGTCTCTCGGCTTGGCTCTTGAACCAAAGCTACGTACGTCGCAGCTCGGAGCGTGTTTTTTGACTATCGCCCTTCTTTGCGATCTTGCACAGGCTCCGACTTACCCCACTTCGTTTTGATTTCACTTTCGCTTGGCCGCTTCAACGGACGGACGACACGAAAGCCAACGTTTGCAGCGTCGGTATGATACCAAATGCTCTTCGGGACTTGTGGGTCTTGCTTCTTCCACGACTTGTCCGAGCCAATGCGTGCTGCGCTACGAAGCAAATCGGGATCATCGAAGTAGCTACCGCCTCGCACGATCCGAGGATAGATCGTCTTTGGGACCACCAACGGGTTTTCTGCTTTTGGCGAGAGCTTAGCGTATTGCCCAGCGTCGTATTGATCGAGCACCCACTCGGCCACATTTCCGTGCATATCGTAAAGGCCCCATGGGTTCGGTTTGAGCTTGCCAACCTTCTCGTAGGCGTCTTCCGTGTTGTCGAAGTACCAAGCATAGTCGTCAATGTCGTCGGTACTGTCTCCCCACGAGTAGGCCGTTTTCGTTCCCGCACGGCATGCGTATTCCCATTCTGCTTCTGTTGGCAGGCGATAGTAGCGCCCCGTCTTTTCCGACAACCAATCGCAAAACGTTCGAGCCGCCAACTGTGTCATGCAAATTGCCGGATAGCCTTTCTTTCCCATGCCGAAGTCCATATTCATGTATGGCTCGGTAGGTTGCGAAAGCTGATACTCGTCAGCGGCTTTGTCGCGGTCGTTCGCTTCGATTTTTTTGATCTTTCGTCGCTGAATGTCCAGGTCGTACATCCAAACTTCGTATGCATTCCAGGTGGTTTCCGTATCAGCCATCCAAAATGGATCGATCTTTACTTCAACTTGCGGACCTTCGTCGTCCTGGCGGTCTGCTTCGTCGGCAGGGCTACCCATGGTGAACGTTCCGCCGGCAATCGGCACCATGTGAATCGTTTCTTTCGTATGTTCGATTTGTTCGTCATACGCTTTCATTTCCTTTTCGGTTTTCGCGTCCGTGTTTTCGACAGAAAGAACCGCTGGCTCTCCCGCATGTGCGCTCCACCCGAAGACCAGAACGAGACTACAATAGAAAAGCGTAAACGAGTGCGTAGAAAGGAAGTTGAGTGACCGCATGATGACCGCTTCTCCGGTGATAAGTAGATTTGTTCGTGCCGCCGCATTCGTCATCGGCCTAGTGATGATTTCGCAGCGAGGCGGGGGAGCTGCTGAACCGCTGTTCCTGCGGGATTCAGAGTCCTGTATGGGCACGAAATGGCATATCGCATTGTACGCGGATGACAAGTCATCGGCAAACCTCGCATTTAAGTTGGCTTGGCAAGAAATCCACGAAATCGATAGCTGTCTATCCAACTATTCTTCTGACTCGGAGTTGAGCAAATTCTGTAACACTGGACCGCACACAGAATTTGTCGCATTGAGCCAACATCTTTGGTCCGTCATCCGCGCTGCCCATGACTTGAGCGACGAGTCCGACGGTTACTTTGACGTAACTGTTGGCCCCATCTCGAAACTCTGGCGACGTGCACGAAGAGAAGAGACGCTACCCGATCTAGATAAACTCGCTGCTGCGCGAAACCTTGTGGGCTATCGCTTGATCAAACTCGGCGAAGACCAAAACGCAAGGCTTACAAAAGCCCACATGAAAATTGATCTCGGTGGAATCGCAAAAGGCTACGCAGTAGATCGGGCATTGGCCGTACTTCGTGGCGCCGGAATCAAGTCTGCATTGGTTAACGGCGGTGGAGACTTGGCCGCAATGGGAGGTGAATGGAAGAATCATGCGTGGACCGAAACGTGGGAAGTCAAACTCAGCGGAATAAAACCGAAAGATCCCGAACGTTCCTTCGAATTACGTAATGCAGCGTTGGCGACTTCCGGCGACGCATGGCAACACCTAGAAATCGACGGAAAACGGTACTCACACATTATCGACCCAAAAACTGGCATCGGATCCACCGCCCGCAGAACAGTATCGGTACTCGCCCCAACTTGCATGCAGGCAGACTCGTTGGCGTCGGCACTGACTTTGATGCCGATCGATGCAGGTTTAGAGCTAGTAAGCTCCAACGATGGCGTCGAGGCCCAAATCGTTGAAGCCAAAGACTCCCAGGCGGAAGTCCACGCATCAGCCAACTTCCCCAAACGAAAATGAGAAACAATGGACATCAACGCTTGGCTTAAGCAAACCAAAGAAACGGTGGGTTCAGCTGTCGAAGTAACCAAGCAATCGCTCTGTGGATCGCTCGACTATGTCCAGTCAACGATGGGCAACAGTTGGATTTTTGGGTCCAACGAATCTTCGTCGAAGTACGAACAACTGGTTGACGAGAAGCACTATTTCCTGGTCCCGTTTCGGAAGGCAGAGATTGGTTACTCGTTGTACAGCATGCGTTGCGTGCCTGACGGAGTTCCGCTGATAAACGACCTACCCAAACGAAGAATCTTTCATCTTCCCACTGAACACGCAACAGCAACAGTGGAACACTTGCTCTTGGCAGAGGCTCGCATCGCCGCTGAACGCGAGCAGTCGGAAAAGGGCCCTGTTGGCGATCGTCTTCAGGATCTTGCAGACCAGATCGACAAACTAGACGACCGCATGTTCGGCGGCGTTCTGTTAATCGGTGGCTTGGTCGCGTTGATTAACCCGGTAGCTGGAGCTGCCGTCGCGGTTAAAGCGTTGGTGCCGTCAATCGGAATGCTGCTTTCCAAGTACGGATTAAAGTACGCCGGTGACACCGCCAGCGCTGCCGAGCTTTCCGTGAAAATCAAGAGTGCCGAAAAGGAGGTGCTGAAGCAGTTTCGCGGATCAGAGACATCTTCGATCATGAATCCATTGCTGGGTCAACTTGACCTCGCGTTGGGTACTTCGGAGTTCGAGTTCGACCCGCTCCTGGAATTCGAGCCCGCGACTGTCGATTTCGGCGAGGAAGACCGCGAACGGATGCTATCGCTAACCTATCAGGCGATCACTAATTCCTACGCCGCTATTCTTTCCGACAAGAGATCGTGGACCACAGCGAAGCTAGGGCCAGAAGATATTCGTTGGCTTCAACTGATTGCCAATCTCGCAGCAGACGATAGTGAGTAGCAACGCGTGCCGAAGTTTGCCGCACGCGGCGGCGACTATTGGTCTGCGACGCTGTCCAGACTCAACGTGATTGTCTCGAATCGGCCACTTCGTTCAACAAGAAATTCCAAATTGTCTTCATCGGAATTCACGAGCTCCCGGAACTTATCGCTATCCAGGTCCGCTTCGCCATCGATCTCGTAGATACGATCGAACCGTTTAAAACCAGCTGCGGCCGCAGGCGAGCCAAGCCGAACGTTACTTAGCATGATTACGCCTGGCTCAGCGTCATTGGTTCGCCACGCCAAGCCAACCCGTTGTCTTCTTCCAACTAGCGGTACATCCAACGTCTTCTCGCCGTCTTTTGTTTGTAGCGTCAGTTTGATGGACTCCTTAGCTGCAAAGATCTGTTCACGAAAATCCTGAGTCGCATTCATTTTTTTACCGTTCGCCTCCAACACCTTGTCACCGGGCGCAATTCCGGCCTTGCCCGCATTCGAGTCAACAACTACCGAAACCACGTGCAAACCTTCATTGGGCTCCCGTGTTCGCACCGTGAGCCCCAGGCGGCGCTGCTGATTGCGAAATTCTCGCTCGTAGTATCTTTTCTCTCGCTTTCCTTCGACCATGCTCTGGTTTCGAAATGCAGGTATCTCCTCGCGGTTCGCGATCGACACAAGGAAGTGTGTCATCAGTTCCGTGGTATTTTCAATTCCGCGCAGATTCAATCGTTCTACGTCGTCACTGGGGCTGTGATAGTCATCATGCAAGCCGGTGTGCACCATCGTTATCGGGATTTGCCGCAGAAAGAACTCGTAGTGATCGCTGTTGTTGACGATCTCCCAAGGAAACTGCAACTCGACGTTGTTCGATTTGTTCGCGTGACTCCATGCTTCGCGCAGCCCTGGCATCGTTCGCGTTCCGTACAGATAGAGCTCTTCTCGCATACGACCGATCATGTCGACGTTTACCATCAGCCGCACGGACTGCAAATCCACGGTCGGATTCTTCAGCCAATGTTTCGAGCCCAACAGTCCCTTCTCTTCAGCATCCCAAAAAACAAGCAATATTGTGCGGCTTAGCTGCGGGTGGTATCGCTGAATGGCTTCTCCGAGCTCAAGAAGTCCCGATACGCCGCTTGCGTTGTCATCGGCTCCGTTGTGAATAGCCCCGATTGGACCCTTACTGGATTTCTTCGATCCATAGCCAACATGGTCGTAGTGTGCGGACACCAGAATGTGCTCATTGGCTAATTCGGGATCGGTACCTGGTATGACAGCCAAGATGTTTCGAAACTGGCCGAACGTCTGGAAATAGGTCTCTTTTTCGCCGGCCGCCGCGATTTTGTGCTTTTCCAGCGCCTTGATGATGTACGTGGCGGCCGCATATCCGCCAGGTTTACCAGCCTCTCTGCCCTCGAACGCATCGTCAGCCAGGATGTCGGTATGCTCGCGAACTTCTTGGAGTTTTATTGATTCGATCGCGTTTTCCAACGACAGCTCGTCACTCATTGCTAGCCGAGCATGGCAGCACAGAGACGAGAAGAGTGCGGTTGCGACGATAAGAAAGAGAGAAAACTGCACGGAAGAATCGTTCCAAAAATTAACTAACCGCTACAGCCTTGCAGCTCCGCAGGAAATTAGCAAAATACAGGATAGTCGGGGTCCCGGAATTCCGACACTACACTTTACTCGGGAAATCACAGTGCTATCCTGAGCCCGATCTTGGAGGCGTGGCTGAGTGGTCGAAAGCGCCAGTTTGCTAAATTGGTGGCCGGGTAACCGGCCCGCAGGTTCGAATCCTGTCGCCTCCGCTGAATTGCTTAACCCTGCAAAGCTATGCTTAGTTTTGCGGGGTTTTTTGATGTCTTGCTGGCTCATGCGCGGCCTTGCATGCATGACATTGCTGCGTCGCTTTTGCAACCCGACAAGAGTCCGTTTGAGACTTGCATCATCGAAGCGAGAGAACTTCTGATGGAGATCGAAGCTTGCCTATTCGGCAAAGACACACGATCAGCCTCCAGTCCTGATTGGGATACTGTGAAAGTGCCGCATCGAGCATCTCACGAGTCACCTCTGCGTGAGCAGCTGCCGGGCTACATCTTGAGAATTGCGAACAATCCAGTGTCTCGATTAGACATCATCTTGCGAAAAACCGCTTGCTCGAGCGCCTGACCATCCCTGATTCGGTAGGATCCATATCTGAAATACGTCGAATGTACGAAGCATTTCAGCCTGACTCGTCGTTTTTCGTGAGGCTTAAACGCGGGCGATACTTCGTCGTAGCACGAAATTCAGCCAAATAGATTTGGCGTCGTAGTTTCACTCGAACGCACGAAGCGCCTACAGATTTCTGTGTGGTAGTGCAGAAACACTACCCAGGGCTAGGGCCACTATGGTTGTCAATGCGAACAATTCACGGATGGTGATTCGACGGGATGGCTTCAGCGCCAGGCCCAAGGGCACCAGCATGATGATCGGCAGCCAATGGGGAAATGTGCCTCTAAGATCCTCAGACCCGACAAGCCAGGAGAAACCAATCAGGCTCGGCTTCGGGGGCCAGACCGCTGGGCCCCAACCAGTAGCAATTTGCCCTTGAGCAGTGAGCGGAATCGAGCCATCAGCCCAAGACGCCGTTTGCCAGGGCTTGTCCTCGTCGTCTGACTGGAGCTGCATCGCGAGCTGCCCGCGCCATGAAAAAACGACTGCGTGTGGAACTTGCAACGTGTCTCGAAACCAATAACTCCTGAGCCAGAGAACGATCACAACGAATGAAGCAGCGAAACACAAGCAAGCAGTACTTGTTCGAAGCTGTCGAATCATTGCGAAGAAAAAGCAGCAGTGCGGCGGAGTGTTAGTTGCGATGAAGTAAGTCTAACGCGCAATCTGGATTTGCCCAATCTTGCCCGATAGGCCAGGTAGAAACAGACCGCCAATTCGCCGACTCGAAGTTAGTTTCGCAACGCACAGCTTCGAAACGGCTGCGACACTGCTCAGCAATTCGGCTAGTACAACTTTCCTCCTGTTGCCCTACCGCTCGACGTTGCGCAGTCCGGTAACCAACTTGGTAAGTGACCTGGATCGGGCTGTTCCTGCGATCACCATGAGCTAGACTTACCTACGAAACTCCGCCAGTTTTCCCAAGATGCCAATGTTGGACATTACTTGGCGACACGTTGGCGTTTAGAAACCCGTTGTCGGACCTCAGCGAACCTTCATTCATGGCGTTTCCAGAATTCCCAACTGACGATGACGTGCGTTCGCTTCTTCGATCGCAATATGCTGACGATGAATGCCATGCCGTGCTCGAATTGCTTGGCCCGGTCAACTCGTCCGGTGCTGGTGTTGGTTGGCACGCCGCGCGCATCCAACTTGCGGCGCTGGCCATGTCCGCTGGCAACAAATCCTTGATTCGCCAGTGGATCGACCTCGGCGACACAGATGCCCGCGATCTCCAGATGGCCGTCAATGCCGAACTGGGGCCGACTTGGGAGCGTGAATGCCTGTTGAACGTCGATCGGTAACGCGACGGTCCGACAACATGGTTTTTACGCAAGGCCGCGGCTTCGTCGTTGGAGTGTCATTTGGTTTGCCATGCTATTCACTTCGATGGTGTGTTTTGGTTGGCCACACCGCGGACACCGCCTCTTTGGCAACGTGGTTTCTTTTTGGTAAACTGATTGGTGT
>CAYNJG010000307.1:0-7278 GCA_964397295.1 uncultured Pirellulaceae bacterium | reverse complement strand
CTTATCGAGATCCCCGTACCCGATGGAACCGAACAGGCCCCATGGACAACAATTGACGTGAACTCGTTTCCTAAGTCAAAGGGGGAGTCGAAGCACACGCGAAACAAGAAGACGAAGTCGGTACCTGAACCGCTGGGTGATTGTCCGATCTGTAGCAAGCCAGTCGCCGAACAAACCAAGTCATTCAGCTGTAGTGGTTGGAAATCGGGATGTAAGTTTGTTGTCTGGAAACGCATTTCTGGTAAACGAATTTCAAAGACGATGGCCAAATCGCTAGTGGTTCACGGCAAGACCGCGGTCCTAAAGGGGTTCAAATCTCGGGCCGGTAAGTCATTCGCGGCAAAGCTAGTCGTTGATGATGAAGGTCAAGTCAAATTCGAATTCGACGCATAGCCAAAACCGAGTAAACCGCTTCGGCTGGCTTCGTGCCGATCACGGTTCAGATAAAACGAAGTTAGCCTTGACGAACGAGAGTGGGTTGACACAAAGATGGCAAAACCTTTCAGGCGGCAAAACCTTGCAGGCAGCCTGGCCAGACCAAACGGGAAGAGGTTTCGACGATCGCTCGGCAGCGCAACACCGCCGCGCAGTGCCCGAATCTATGTTGAACGGGGAAGGGCGACGGTATGGGTAGGAGACAATGAAACGTACGCACCTTGCAACAGAAGGACATATAGCGGTTGCGTGGTCAATATTCAGGATCTTTGAACGTCACCCGAATCGGGGCGGAGGTGATCGCCCCAGTCCAAACGTTTGGGGGATAGGGGCCACTCTTGGTTTCTTCACCAGTTTTCGGTTGGAACTCATAACGAAAGCGAACGTCGTACTCGCCGTGCTTCGCGGTGACCTCATGAGACACATGAACCGCTTCGCGGTGCGATTCCCCAGGCCCGAGATCGACGATGTACTGTTCAGGCCAATCTGGTCGTTCCGACCAGACCGCTCCATAGTGGGAGCAGCGTGCCCCTTTCCTTAACGCATTGCCGCTCTTGTCGTGAATCTGCACGTCGTAGTACGGCATGATCCAACAGGCGTACGAGCCATCGATTGGGGTAAGCAGGCGGATGTGTTGCGTTGGATGATGGTTCGTGAAAACGGCATCCACAGCGTTGTAGAACATGCCACCCCCATCGATCGTCGGGAACAGGTCCACCGTAAGGCTTTTTTCGTTGGCAGCCTGGGTCCCATCAACGATCCACACTTTCTCGTTTTTCTGGCATCCTGTGAGGAAGATGACCATGAAGAACGGGGCGAAATGTCGAGAGAATACATTCACTTTTTTTCGACCACGTAAAGAATCCATGTAATCCCAGAGTTTAGCGGGAGTTTGTATTTTTTGGTGAGCAACGGGAATCGAATACGATTCGTTTCAGTCACCTCCATTCACCCAGGGCAATCGCATTCGTTGTTGGGAACAATGTTGCGTCCGTGTTTGATTGGTCAAACGAGCTTTGGGATGGAGCTTGATTTTTAGTGGAACGACTTCTCGTATACGCACTGTTCGTTTCGCTGAGGATTGTAATGCTCACCAACAGCCCGGTCATTTTCACCTGCTTTGAACAACTTCCAGATCCTCGCAATCCTGGTGGTAACTGCCAGCACTTGCTTCATGAGATTGTTCCCGCTCGTCAACAACCGCATCGAAACCATGCAGCCAGTCGAGAAACGTCCTCTGGGCTTCTTCAATTGTCGAAATCTGCGATATTGTTCTGGGATTTTGGCCATACTTGCGAGAGCCGCCTGTCGAGACTTTTAGTGACCAACCCATACCAAATACTTGGTGTTGACTCAACCGCGAATGCCGACGAGATACGGTCCGCATATTTGCGGCTTGCATCTTTGCACCATCCAGACAAAGGTGGTGAAGCAGCGAAGTTTCAAGAAGTCGCTGCGGCCTACCAACAGCTGTCAGTTGCTCCGCCGCAGGCGGCGAACAAGCCACTCCGAACGCCCGGCAAAAAAAAAAGTGAGCCGCCGCCCAGCAACCCCTCTCCGCTGGACAGCAGGCTTCGATTGCCTGCGATTTGTCTCCTGGTGGTCACCGTACCGTGGCTGTGCCTGCTTAGGTACCTGGGCGAACCACATTTCTTAATTGAAAAGATTTACTTTGTGTCTGGCTTTGTAGGTCTTTTCGGATGTGTATCTATGCTGCGGTATAAGCACCGTTGGTTGGCAATCACCGGCGCTATCTGTGCCGCGTTAGCGAGTCCTTGTTTGGTCGGAATTCCTTTCGCTGGATGGGCGATCTACCTACTTACTGAGCACGATGTCGCTGCGAGATTTAGGCACAGATCATGAAAGCATCAACAGAAAGTCGTAACAAGCTGGGCTTGCGTGAGGCACTACAGTGTTACGTTGATGAGCAGTGGACTGCAGATCACTATACTGAGGAACAACGGATAGAGGTCTTACTTGATCAGTTCCGGCGAGCTGTTGCTAGCGGATTGCGGCGGTCCTATGCCAGATCAATTGGAGAGTGACGAACACGATGACGATGCTGGCGAACCGTCCATGATGAACAAGCTGGCAGTCGTCATCCACGAAACGCCGCCGTTGGCATTAATCGCAGGCTCTTCAATGCAAAGTGAGCAATAATCCTAGCACAATGCGCACTCTGTTGCCGACGAGGAATAACGATCTTGCATTACCGGACGTACAATCTGTAGACCAGACAGACCAACCTAGTCCACTTCGCCACTGCTAACGTCCCCATGACAGACCTACCCGATGGTGTCACCCGCTGCAAAGAATGCGACCAGCAGCGAACACTCGACGACTGCCATGCGTTGATGTTCTGCTTCGAGTAGAACACGGATGGTTCGACTTTACTTCTTCGGCGGTGGCGATTCGGCCGCGGCGGCGAAGATACGGCCTACGTCTACGACACGGCAGGTAACGATCACTTCTATGTGTTCTCTGAGCTCTCCCTGATGCAGCCTGACCACTTGCATGCCGTGATGAAAGACTTCGAACACATCGAAGCCGACTCAACGAATGGTGGCTACGATAAGATCTACTTCCGACACCTCGTCGCGGGCGAACATGTCTTTGCCAATGCGAACATCACCACCGCCACCGGTCCCCAGCGAAGCGTTTGGGCCTGGAACTTTGACGCACTAGATCTCGAACAGCGAGACGGCAACGATCCGTCGTTCGATCTAAGGACGGCGAATTCCATCGTGCTCAACGCACCAAGCACCCAAATTGATCCGTCAGAAGGTGAACTCCCCCGCTAGTTTCTGTGGAGAAACGAGAGAGTTAACCGGAGCAGCCCGGGGCGCGGCCTTGCGTAAACCCCATGTTGTACGCCCGTCACACTGGGAGCAGTGTTTCGTCTCATTGGAAGAACGAAACATAGAACTCGTTCTTGAGTACCACAGAAATACAGACGGCGCCAAATGATTTTCTCGTAGCCACGCGTCGGCCCAAGGCCTTCGCCGCGTGCGGTACCAGTGGGCACGCACTACGAGAAGATGGTGATACAAATCACCTCGCAATTTGCTCTTCGAGTCGCCAGATTAGAATCTTTTTATCAGAAGACGCAACCGCAAGCGATTTGCCATCCGGCGAAAACTCAATGTCGTTTCCTTTTGTGCCGTCACCTGGGAGAGTTAGCCTCTTGAGGCCTGTCATCGAATCCCATAGCTCGACATCTCCTTCGGCGTTAACAGTTGCGATAGTCATTCCATCGGGTGACAACGCAATGGCTTGCATTGGAGAGTCTGAGTTCGCAAGCCTTGATACTTGACGACCATCACTCAAATCGAATTTGAATATGTATCGCCGGAAACAAGTGAATAAGTAACTCCGCTTTGTGTCTCTCGCAACCGTCAGATCCAATGTTCCGGAAAATGGTTCCTGCCACTTCAGTTTTCGCTGTTCTAGGTCATAGCAATACACTCGCCGTTTCCGGTCAGTAAAAGAAATCTCGGAAGAGTCGGCATCTCGAACTATGTCGCACAACGCAAGTTGCTCCGGCTGCCGAAATACTTCCAGCATTGAATTGTCTCCGCAGTTCCAAACCGATATCGTGCCTGCTGCATCCGCGATAGCTACTTGTGCCTTCCCGACGAATGCAACGTCCGTGGCGGAGTGTGCTTTATCGTGCTTGGACTTGACCGATAGTGTGTTTGCATCCAAGACGTAGATCACATTGCTACTCGCCGCAACGATGGCGGATCCATCATCGCTAACTGCCAGTGCATGGATCGGATGGTCAGAAATCCTCACGTAGTCAGGTTCGGCCGCAAGAGGTACTCGCCCAACGTGACCGTGGTTTCCGGCAAAGAAGAGTTCGCCTTTTGGCGAGAATTCTATATCGTTAGGCCCAGAATTTTCGGTGACAATTCGCTGAGGTGAAAGTGGCTCAAGGTCCCAAATAGTGACGGGTTGTGCCTTACTCGGAAATGCAAGCCAACGCTCATCTGAACTAGCGGCGAAATCAGATACAGGGGCTACGTTGTGCCACCGAAGACGCTCGAACCTATCCGTGGACGAAGATGTCGGTCGGACATACCACTGCCTTGGACCGCGCGAGACAAATTCGACGCCTCGTGACTTCTGATACATCGTTCCCGCCCATGGCAGCGGATAGTGGTCCGATTGCTTGCCGTTGAACGCATCCCATTCAATCAACGAGTTTGAGATGAACTCAATGCCAGTGTCGTCGTCAGCAAAAGCCAATGATGATATCGGATCTCTTCTTCGTTCGCCTCGATCGATGGCTTTCGTCTCTTCGCTTTCCACGTCGACAAAAATCAGTTCTCGTTCAGATGTTGACAGGAAGACTCGTGTGGCAGAGGGATTGATTGCTGATCGACGAAGAGTTCTACCGAGATCCGTTTCGCGAAAACCCTCGTACTCCGGACCTTCGATTCTTCGAATGACTCCATCGCGAAATACCACCAAACAATCGGACGCGGCGTTGAATCCGATTTGCTTGGCTCGATCACCGCCTTGGCTTTCGTGGATCTGCTCCATGGAAGGAAATCGAAAGAGCTTCACTACGCCAGTGATCGATCCCACGCCCACGATTGAGCCGTCGTTGTTAGCCGCAAGGCACGTTACGCGATGACCATCGAACACATTGATTTTTTCTCCAATCGAGAACGGCTCTAAACCCAAAACCCGAAGGCCGCCATCATCGTCCCCGACCAGCAGCGTCGATTCCTTCGTTGACGGGAAGTCGACTACCGTTGGGTTCCTACTAAGCCGAGAATCCTGAATAACTGTTTGTGCCGCAGCTTGGCGAAGCAGCTTCCAGGCGAAGTCTCGCAATTGGTCAGGACAAAGTTCCTCATTATCCAGCATTGAAGCCGCAGTAATCGGATCGAACGCCACGTGATTAGACGCTCGTAAGACCGACATATTGAAAGTGGCTCGTTGGGCTACCTCCAAACGGCTTTCAGCAAGCGTCCTGGCCGTTTCGGCTTCTAGCTTTGCCGTAGTGACATCATTCATCGCCGTGCGGATTTCGGTGGCATGCTTTCTGGCATTGCGACCAGAAATCAAAGAAAGCGCCGTGGCCAAAAACAGCAAAGCAACGCAGATCGCGCCGAGGAAAGTGATGAGCGGATTGTGTTTTGCCCAGCGACGAACTTGCTCGAAAGTTGACACCGGACGAGCCAAGACCGGTTTGCCCAACAGGTATCGTCGCAGATCGTCAGCGAATTCGGACGCGGCCTGGTAGCGTATCGCTAAATCGCCAGACAGGCCTTTCGCGATAACATTTTCTAGATCGCGAGGGAACTGCTGACCATGCGAAGACATTGGTGGCGGGCTTTGTTCAGTTATCTTCTTATAGATGCTCAGTACGTCTTCTCCAGCTCCAATATCAACCGCCTGTCGTTCCGTGTACATTTCGTAGGCCACGGCTGCGACGGCGTAGATGTCTGTTCGAACGTCTACTGTTGACGGGTTGTGAACCTGTTCTGGACTCATGTACGCAAGCGTCCCTAAGAATGCTTGCTCAAGCTCGATGGTTAGTTCCTGTCCGTCGGCCTCAACAAATTTCGCAGTGCCAAAATCGAGCAGCTTGGGCTGACCTTCGGACGTAATCAGAATGTTCGTGGGCTTAATGTCCCGGTGAATCACTCCTTGCTGGTGCGCGTGAGTAACTGCGTCGAGGATGTCGACAATCAGTTTCGTCGTATCGTCGTGTGACAAACGTGTTGCATACTCGACCGGATGCCGGCCTTGTACGTATTCCATCACCAAGTATGGCTTACTGCGAAATACTTCGGTGGACTCGGACGGCCAGACACCGGAGTCATGAATCGCAGCGATGCCAGGATGCTGCAGCTTGGCAAGTGCATTGGCTTCGCGGTCAAATCTTTCAGTGCGTCCTTGGGTCGTAGACTTAAGGAACTTTACCGCGACGAGACGCTTCGGCGACGTCTGCTTGCAGAGGTAGACTTCGCCCATCGAACCTTCTCCGATCTTCCTCACGATTTCCAGATTCGCAGCGGATTGCGAGTTGGCATCGAACCGAGGGATCGGTGGAACCCGTTTAAGCTGTTCGATCTTCGCTTGCAGCTCAGAAATTAGCTGAGGGTAATCTTGGCAGAGTTCTTCAGCGGAAAGCTCGTTGCCTTCGTTGAGAGAGTCTTCCCACTTCAAGAGCAGGTCATCCACTATCGATTCAAGATTTCCGGCGGATGACATCTGAGCCTCACTCAGATTGAGTGCATACAAACAGCCGATCGACTGAAGAAGATGAACGCTAGTCCAGAATAACGGCAACGTCGCGAAGACGCAGTCGAGCCTTCTGCCATCGTAAGCGAAAGGTTTTCGTAGTCAAACCCAAAGCCTCAGCAGCATCCTTCTGAGTCATGCCGCCATACCAAAGAAGATGAAACACTTCTTTGAGTTGGTCAGGCAATTGATTCACTTGTTCGTGAAACTCAACCCAGCTAACGAGCTCATCCGGCTTGTTAGTGGTTGTAGGTGACAGCACGTCGTAGAGTTCGGGTTGTTTACCCGCCAGCGAATCATGGTTCGCTGCGAATGACGAGGGTGCCGCATTCCGTCTTGCCAAATCGAGGAGCGCCCAATGAATCGACTTGGATGCATATCGAAAAAAATGCTCACGCGATACGAAACCATCGGCCTTGGCCTTGTTTAGGATGCGAACACTTACATCGCTCAAAACGTCGTCCGTCTCGGACCATCGAGCCACGTTCTGAAAACTTGACCGGAGCATTCTGGATGCCAATCCTCGCAGCCTGTCTATGACAGCGTTGAGGTCTTGATCGATTTCTACTTCGTTCAGGCGTGGCA
>CAYNJG010000306.1:0-7399 GCA_964397295.1 uncultured Pirellulaceae bacterium | reverse complement strand
TTTATTAGCGGTTCACAACTGTTTCTAACGATTCCTGACAACTGAGCAGTACGATGAAAGTAACCAAGCAATCAATTCTAAAGCTCATTCCGGCAGTCATCCTGATGAGCGTCGTCCAGACCGCCGCATTGGCCCAAATGGAAATCCCAACAGGCCTCACACCAGCAGGTGTGTTCACGGTGCAGCCAACACCAAGTGCCTTCACCACAACGGCATCTCCGTCCACCAGATACATCGAGTCCGGGGCGGGATTCCTTTGGTTCCAGGATGAGTTTCGCGATTGGGGACCCGCGATTGTCTTCAATCAACTACTAACGATCGAGCCCGACGAGAATCGCGAGGATGTTGATAGCGAAGCGTTCTTCGCGCAAGACGGAATCGGTCTCTTTGATCCTTCCGAGGCAGGTTTTTTCACAGCGACCATTGAGGACTGGGCGTCCATAACAGAAACGACAATCGCTCTTGGCTCGCTGGTCGGAATTCCTTTCTCAGCAAGTCCGCTTGGAAGGGACACAATTCCCCGTTTTACCAGAGATCTACTTCCACCGGATGATCCGACGGTAGATCACGTCGAATACGTCGAAACAGATTGGAATCAACAGCAAGTTGACGAAGCAATTCAGTTCCTTCAAGACACCAACTTGATTGATGATGAAGGCGCTGCGGAACTCGCCAGACAATTCTTCCCGGCGACAACGCCTGGCGACTTTGACGGCGACACAGTGTTGGCGATTGAGGATTTAAACCGCCTATCCGAAGAGATCGCAATCAACACAGCAGACTCGCGATTCGATCTAGATCGATCTGGGAGTGTCGATTTGGATGATCGCAGCTTCTGGATCACGGAACTCAAATCAACGACATTCGGTGACACAAACCTGGATGGGGAAGTTGAGTTCAGTGACTTCTTGGCCTTGTCCGCCAACTTCGGTAAAGAAGGCGGCTGGGCAGAAGGTGACTTCGACGGCAACGGCCAAGTGGCGTTCCCCGACTTCCTTGCCCTCTCCGCCAACTTCGGCCAGTCGGTACCAGCCGCTGCCGCAGTCCCAGAACCGACCGCGTCGCTAATGGCAGCGTTTGCGATGATGGGGCTGTTCGGCTTTCGCCAACGCCGCTGGACGACGGCGGATTCGGGGCAACTCCCGACTTGTTCTCTCCGAGCGGAGACTGGATCCGCCAGTCGGACATCCCTGTATTCAACGGAGCGCCTCCGGAATTGGTATTTGGAAACTTCAAGATGTCCGTCACCGCGGTGCCGGAACCGGCAAGCCATGATCGGCTTCCGAAAGCGACGTTAACCTCAGGCGTCGTATTTCGAGCTGATCGACGACGGAGCGAGGACCCCAGCCTCGCTCCGTTTTCTACTCTCGGCGGTCCGGAGGCAATCGGGAAACTGACCGATATCTTCACGTGGCATTGTTTGCGGACTGTGCTCACGATTCGCAGCTGCTGGACCGATGTTTGGCTCGAGCAACGGTGGTATGCTGAGCTGATGTCCAATACGAAGAAGATTCTCGGTCAATTGTTCCGCTTGACTAAATGTCTTCCCAGACGCCGGATACGGATCTGCTTGAAGTAGAACACACTTTTCGGGTCGTGGGCCTGTAGAGCAATCGCACCGCCCTTGGGGTCGATCAGTCGTTTCGCGCGGGCGGCGGGCCGTTCCGGGTTTTCGGGCTCGGTGTAGTCGACGGTTCGTTTACCATTCAGAAATACCTGGATACGTTTGCCTTCGACGCGAAAGCGGATTTCAAACCATTTGGTTTCGTCGACGGGTGAGTCCGCAAGGTCATGGACACCGTAAAGACTACCCGTCTTTCGTTTTTCGATGGCGGAACTGTTTAGCTGAACTTCGTAGCCTTTGCTTAGGTACTTCTTCTTTCGAAGCTCACGATTGGTGTGGAAGAAGATGCCAGAGTTGGAGTTCGGTTCCGAACGGACGGTGGCGGATAGTTCAAAGTCAATGAATGTGTCGTCCGTCTTGTCATCGCCAACATAGAACAAATGGCACATACCATTGATGCCGTGAACCTTTAGTATTCCGTCAGCGACCGTGAAGGACTCTGGGTTAGCATTTGCTTGCCAGCCAGTCACGTCTTTGCCGTTGAATAGTTCTCGCCACTCGCTATTTTCAGCATGGAGTTCCGTCGCACAAATTGCGAGCACTGCGGTCGTCAACAAAAGGTGTCTCATGTTCTGGGCCTATGAGAAAGGTGGTTACCAAAAAATGTCCACAATAGAGAATGGCAGCAACAAGCGTACTGGATTTCTCGGCAATTCCAATTCAACGTGCACCATGCCATCGATTTGCGTTGAACGCGGCCAGCAACCTGGAATTATTCTCAGGATTCCTCGTTAAGACATCGCGATTCCCGTCATCTATATTGGGTGTCGGCCCAATCTCGGTGGCGAAACGATGCGAAAAACCTTTGAACTGGCAAAAAACAAACAAGACCATCAAGCTTGCGCGCAGATCGTCGAACATTTTCGGGGGCAGCTCGCCGGATTTGTGAATAATCGCTTAAGCCACAAGCTGCGCGAAGTTATTGATGTGGATGATGTTGTTCAGGATACCTTTGCGAGAGCCTTTCAACGCCTGGATCAAATCAACTGGCAAGGCGAAAAGGCATTTGCAAGTTGGCTTTGCGGTATCGCCCTGAATGTGGTGCGTGAATCGTCCCGACGGTACTTGAAGATCGACGTTCAAAAGCACGAAGAAGATTTGGCTGGCGATTCTGCGACGCCCAGCCAGCACCAACGTCGAGACGAGCGATTCGATCGGTTGAAGTCCGCACTTCGTGGTCTTAGTGAAGATCATCGCACTGTCATCACGCTTTCGCGCATTCAAGGTTTGCCCACGGCAGAGGTGGCCGCACGAATGAACCGTTCAGTGGAGGCCACATACCAGTTGCTCTGGCGAGCAACCAAGCAGTTGAAAGATGGCTTCGGCGACACGGAGAGCTTGCGGCTTCCGCCACGCAGTATCGAACTGGAAGACGAACGTGAAAAGCAGTGATTTAAGTAAAGGGATGAGCGCCGAGCAAGGCGCTCTGTTTGGTCAGATCATCGATCGCTTGTTGACTGGTGAAGTACTAGGCGTCGAACGACTGCGTGAAGAGTACCCCAACATCAGCGATGAAGTGTTGGAGCAGTTGCACAACTACCAAGACATGATGGCCAGTGACGGCAACGAGCCAGCCTTGTCGACGTTGGGTGACTATTCCATTGTGCGACAAGTTGGTCGCGGTGGCATGGGGATTGTCTATGAGGCTTGGCAGAACTCGATCAATCGACGAGTCGCTCTCAAAGTCCTGCCAGCTGGCGTTGCGGCGGATACGAAAATGTTGGCTCGCTTTATCCGTGAAGCCCAAGTGGTTGGCAAGCTCAAGCATCCCAACGTTGTTTCGGTGTTTGGGATGGGCGTGGAAGCTCAAACTCCCTACTACGCGATGGAATTCGTTGATGGCCAGAGCCTGGCCGATTTCCTGCGACTAATCGATGATCCAGCTGCGTCTAACGCTGAGTTCTGTTCGCGAATGGCTCGCTCGTTCGTTGGCGTTGCAAAGGGCCTGCAACATGCACACGAAGAGGGCGTAGTTCACCGGGATATTAAGCCGTCCAACCTGATGTTCGAGACCAACGACCAAGACGCAAGCGATCGGAAACTTAGGATTCTTGACTTCGGCCTTGCTCGGCATGAAGGCCAAGACAACCTGACCATGACGGGCGACATTCTGGGTACCGTCGCCTACATGAGTCCAGAACAGGCGGCGGCCAGTAACGAGATCGATCGCCGTACGGACGTGTACAGTCTGGGGGCGACGATGTATGAATCGCTCACTCTGCAACCACCGCTCAAGGGGAAGAACACCCAGGAGACGCTAAGCCAAATCGAGTCGACGGAACCGGTCTCGCCGCGTTCGATCAATCCGCATATCCCAAGGGACCTCGAAACGATCGTTTTACATTGCCTCCGCAAAGATCCTCGCGATCGTTATTCCGATGCAAAGTCCGTGGCAATCGATTTGCAAAAGTATTTACGGGGTGAAGCAATCGTCGCTAGGCCGCAATCGACGATCGAAAAGATCGCACGACGAACCTGGAGACTGCGTCGCACGTTGACAGTCGGCGCGATTGTCGCAACGGTAGTTTTATCACTGGCTGTCTTCTCGCGTTCACAGAATCGGGCGAAGCAGGACCTCGAATGGGTGCAGGATGCGATGCCTCGTATCCAAGAATGTATCGACCAAGAACGCTACATCGAAGCATTTCAGCTAGTGAAGCGAGTTCGGCACCTCGCTCCTGAAAATGAAACTGTCGAGAGCTTGGCTAGTTTGTTCTTGCGAGAAATATCTGTTTCGTCCGACCCGCCGGGCGCAAAGGTCTCGATTCAAGAGTACGGAAAATCCAATGGTTCATGGCTTGAGTTGGGGACAACGCCACTTGAAAAGGTCGAAGCACCAGTGTCGCGTTTTCGCTGGCGCGTGGAGCTGCAATCATGCGCCCCGCAAGAATTCGTGCGACTGGTCCATCATCGCAAGATCCCGACGAGTCTCGAATTCCCTCTCTCACCCAAGCAAGGGCCAATCGGGATGCTGTTGGTTGGCGGTGGGAATTTTCGAGCCGTGGGGATTGGGCGTCACGCCCAGGTGAGTCTTCCTCGATTTTGGATGGATAGGCAAGAGGTCGCCAACGAAGCGTATCAGGAGTTTGTGGACCAAGGAGGCTATTCACGACCTGATTACTGGAATCAAACATTCGAGCAGTCGAATTCTGAAGGGACAGACGGGCAAAACCTGTCGTTCGAGGAAGCGATGGCGCGTTTTGTTGACGAGACAGGCAAGGCTGGACCAAGCGGCTGGCACAATGGGCGGCATCCCAAAGGCGAGGGCAAATTGCCGGTTTCGGGAGTCAGTTGGTACGAAGCGATGGCATACGCCAGATTTCGTGGGAAGAGCCTGCCTTCCGTTTTCCATTGGCGCGGCGAATCCGGTTTTGAAACATCCGCTCCCACGACTTTGTCCAACATCGCCACTGAGGCGCTCGCACCTGTTGGCGAATCCCCAGCGCTCTCGCCAAACGGTTTGCGAGACATGATCGGAAACGTAAAAGAATGGTGTTCGAATTCCACAGCCGATTCCGATGAACGGTTCGCATTGGGAGGCTGCTGGCAAGATCCCGCGTATGCGTTTCACCACGTCCCCACGTTTAGTCCGTGGGAGCGTTCGGAAGCAATTGGTTTTCGATGTGTAAAGTACGTTGATGAAATGGCGAACTCTGTGTTTCTCGGCCCAGTCGATAAAAGCTACCCCATCGACCATACAAAGCGTCGGCCCCTTCCGGTCGAGAAAGTTCAGGATTACATAACGCAAATCTACGACTACTCGCCCTTTGACTTGGAACCCGAACTGGAACGCATTCGCGAAACTCCCCAAGTCACGATTGAAAAAATCACCATCAATTCTGCGTACGGCGAGAGATTCGATTGTCTGCTGTATTTGCCCGCAGGGTTCAAACGGCCATTGCAAGCCATGGTCACCGGCTGTGCCAACGGGGAATGGTATCTCAAGGACGTCACAGAGAACCGAGAAGAGGCGTCGTATGTCCTCAGCAGCGGGCGTGCTGTGATTGTACCGGCCAAATACGGTCATTTCGGAAGACACCCAGGAAACTCCTCGGTGGATGGCAAGCTCGCAAGCCCACAGCAGACGCAACGCCGTCGTGTCTGCCAAATGCAAGACTACATGTGCGTCATGGACTATTTGCAAACTCGCGCCGACATCGATCAGAGTAAAATCGGGCACATTGGTTTCAGCTCGGGCGCATCGAAGTTACCCATGGTGTTGGCGATCGAAAATCGCTTTCGCACGGGAATCATGGTCTCAGGCGGACTTGCTTCGTATGAGGTCCTGGAATCATGCGAACCATTCAATTTCGCACCGCTCGTAAATGTCCCCGTGTTAATGCTGAATCGTGAATCAGATACCGTCTATCCAGTTGGGAATGCGCAAGAACCGCTTTTCCGATTACTTGGAACACCCGCTGAACATAAGCGACATATGATCTTTCCAGGTGGACATGGCTTCTTCAGCAACGCGACTCGAAAGCAAACTCTGGAACTCGAACAGATAATCGTCGATTGGCTCGACAAGTATCTAGGCGAGCCAATACGAGAGTGAGTCGATGGCGCTAATTCAACGCCCGCTGCGTCGTCATCTCTGAAAGGCGATTTGCGGAAACTGCTCGCTGATACTCGAATCCTTTAGGGCGGCAAGCGGTTCGGCGCCGTTCCTGGGCGCGGATGTCCCAACGTTCGCTCGCGGGCGCCCGACAACGCCCGCTTCACAAAAAGACCAGGTTTGTTTGACTTTCCGCGTTAAGCCAAAGCAAGTTTGTGCATCTATGGGTAGCTGGTGGAAGACCACCGGAAGATCCGACTCCCAATACCTTGGAAAAACAACATGGAAAACTCTGATTCAGGAAAGCTAACACCAGTACGCCGCACCCAGAATACGTTTGCGCGTGGCGTGTTGAACCTCTCGATCTGCTTGGCAGTGGCTTTATCATGCATGAGCAGTCACCTCTTCGCTGAGGAGGTCTACAACAATTTAGATGCTCCGACGATCGGCTTTTGGTGGGGCGCCGGCCCTCAGTCTGATCCGCACCGCATGGCTGGGCCCGATCGGACGTCGCAACAATTTGATCTTCGCGGCAACCATACGATAACGAATGTCGATCTTCAGTTGGTCCGAGGTGGTAACCCTACGGGCAGCGTCACGTTTGAGATTTGGGAAGACGACGGGTTCGGTTTCCCTGGGCGCCCCGTCGGAACGCTAGGGTCCATCGAAGATATCAGTACCTTTGAGCCTGCATTCGAGAGCTTCGATGAAGTCGTCGCCCTTGGAAGCGAACCAACCGTTTCGTTCGACACTGTCGTGAGCGGGTTGAATCCAGCGTTGCCGCATCATGTCGTCATCGATTACACAGAGGCAACCGGCATTGATACGGATGGATTTCGGTGGCTGGTGACTGGCGGGGTGGACGGAGAGGGCCCGCAGACACTGGTAGTTGGGAGCGATTTTCCCCGTTTGGTAGCGCCGTTGGATGAAGAAGGGTACGGATTCGGTGCAACTCCCGATTTGTTCTCGCCGAGCGGAGATTGGATCCTCCAATCGGAAATTCCCGCGTTTGAAGCATTCGGCGATTTTCGATTCGCAAACACGAAGATGTCCATTACAGCGGTGCCGGCGCTGACCGACGGCGACGCGAATCTCGACAACGAAGTCAACTTTGCCGACTTCCTGATTCTCTCTGAGAACTTCGGCCAAGCCGGAACCTGGCGCGAAGGTGATTTCGACGGCGACGGAACCATCGACTTCCCCGACTTCCTTGCTCTGTC
>CAYNJG010000305.1:0-7433 GCA_964397295.1 uncultured Pirellulaceae bacterium | reverse complement strand
GATGGCGATGGACCTGAACCGTTGACCTGAGCCAAGGCTGGTGAGATCCAACAGACCCAAACACCCAGGCAGGTGGCTAATAAGCAGCAAGGATAACGTCGTGTTTGTGCTATGTTTTGTTTCATTGGTTTGCTCCAGACGCTTGTCGCATATTAAAACCGCAACAATTGATCTTAATCCTCGCCCCGGCCTCGGGACCCTATTGTGTGGTATTCGTTTCCAACAGCAAAATCAAACTATTGAAACGAGATGCTCTGATGTTTTTTGTTCAGAGATGTAGTGGCTCTTCACAGAACCGGGGGAACGATAACAGGTGGCACGACGGCGCCACGGTATGGTTCCTAAGGCCGCATGATGCATAGGCCTCATTTCTTTTGTTTAAACCCAGATAATTCTGTCGAATTGCGCAACTTCTTTGCTGTTCGCAGTTACGATCAGTGTTCGCGAGCTCGCCGGGAGCTGAGAAGTCCCCAAACACCGATCAATCCCAAACATTGGCCGCCGGGGTTCAGATACGTTTGGCACTGCGAACGCGGAAAACGTCGACAAGTTGTCTTCGCCCTACTACCTACTTAGTACGGCATCGGCTGAAGCAAGATGTCAAGCGTGATTGATTCCGCTCGTTCTCGTAAGCTTTGGGGTGCTCATGGTGTGGTCCAATCTAAGTGGGCTGCAACATCCAGGTATGGAAACGGTTCCGGCATTGGAATACGTTGAAGGGACAAGTGGCTTCTTCTGGAGTCATCGATTCAGCTTGCACCATAGGATTCACTTTCTGAATTTCAAGAATTGAAAGACATCAGCAATGCCCAATGACAAACCAAACCGTCGTGACTTCATCACATCTACGTCCGCTGCCGCTGTCGCAGCAACGGTCGCGGTTCATTCAACAGCAACGGCCGCAGAAGAGACTAGTAGCCCCAATCAGAAGCTGCGAATTGGCTTCATCGGTCCCGGCGGGCGCGGTTTTGGTGCCCACGTAAAACGCCTGACGAAACTAGTCGTGGAGGGACAGCCTATTGAGCTAGTCGCTGTTTGTGATGTCTATAACAAACATCGCGAGCGAGCTGCCCAGCACATTAAACAGGCGACCGGCAAAGCGCCTAATGAATACGAAGACTACCTGGACATGATCGCCAAGGAAGATCTCGATGCTGTTTGCATCGGAACTCCCGACCATTGGCATCACAAGCAGACAGTCGATTCGTTGAACGCGGGGCTTCACGTCTACTGTGAGAAGCCGATGACGAAAACAGTGGACGAAGCCATCAGTGTATTGAAGACATGGCGCAAATCAGGCAAGGTCATGCAGGTCGGCGTTCAGTCGACGAGTCTGCCACTCTGGCCGCAAGTGAACGAGCTTCTAACCGAGGGCAAACTTGGCAAAGTCTTGATGTATCAAACCGAGTTCTTTCGCAACTCTGCGATGGGCCAGTGGAGATACTACGCGCTTGAGCCCGAGATGACACCACAAAACATCAACTGGAAGAAATGGCTTGGCGTCGAGGAGGGGTTGGCTGAGTATGAAGACTTCGATCGCGCGAAATACAAACAATGGAGACGCTTCTGGGCGTACGGATCGGGAATGTTCACTGATTTGTTCGTGCACCGCACGACCAGCATGCTGAAGGCCACTGGCTTACGTTTTCCGGCTCGTGTGTGCGGCGCTGGCGGCATCTTTATCGAGTACGACGGTCGCGACGTTCCCGATGTGGCGACCGTTGTTGCCGATTTCCCGGAGGGCGTTCAAGGATTGGTTACCGCCACGATGGCTTGCCAGAACACGCCAATTGCTCAAATGATCCGGGGCCACTTCGGATCGCTGGTCTTTGGTAATGGTGAAGAATTTGACTCTTTCGATTACGTTCCAGAAAGGCCGCAGGTCACAAGGAACAGCAAGCTCAAGAAAGAGACAATTAAAACGGCTCAGGTGAAGGACACGACCTACGCTCACTTCAAGAATTGGGTGGAAGCAATGATCGCCAACGACCCGTCGATGTGTAACAACGATCCAGAACTAGGCGCTGCGGCAATAACGACGGTAATCCTTGGTGCACAGAGTTATCGCCAAGGAAAGATCTTCCACTTCGACGACTCGGATTACACCGTTCACGATGCCAACGATTCGTGGGCAACCAATTGGGAGAAGCGTTCTGCCGAGCGTGGCAAGCCAAACCATATCGATGGCTGGTCCGCCGGTGATCATGGCAGCGTCCTAGAAGAGCCCGACCATATGAACCTTGCTGGGCCATGGAAAAACGGCAAAGCACCAGAAGAACAATGAAATAACTGACTGCCGCTTTAGCAGCCAACTATTTCATGAACACGAAATCGCCGCCCGCATACGTCGCATATGCGGGCGGCAATGCTTCAAGTGATCGATCGTATGGCCAGATAGCTCACCGCGGCCAAACCGCCGGCCATTGGCAACGTAATGATCCAGGAAAGCAAAATAGTTGCCACGACTTTCGGCCTTGCTCCGCCGGTGACTGCGCCGATTCCGAATAGCGAGCCGCAACTTACATGCGTGGTGGAAACTGGAAGGCCTAGCCGACTCGCTCCGATCACGATCGCTCCGGTAATGACGTTCGCAGTGAGACCTTGTCCGTGATTCAAAGCCGTGATGCGTTGGCTCATAGTTTCCGCGACGCGACGCGACGCGATCCATCCGCCGGCTGCAATCGCCAGACCAACAGCGAAGAGACTAACGTTGGGTCCAAATGCTGGAACCAGCAACAACAAGGCTGCGATCTTCGGCGTATCATTGAGCCCGCGAGCGAAACTGACGATGCCAGCGGAAAGAAAGTGCCCTCGATTGAGCGCGGTCTCGGCGTCTACGCCTAAAACCTGTCCACGGTATCGACTCTCACATGTTGCTTTCTCCCCTGATGAGATCGTCAACTGCCGTGACTTCTCCAGCGCAATCGACTGGCAGTTCAGCGCTGTTGATGGAATAACTTCAACCTCTTTGACGCCGACGCACAAACAGAATTCGCTTGTCACTCCGAGTCGCTGTCTTGCGAACCGAAGCAGCGGATAAATGATTCCGGTGGCGAAGATCGCTAAGAATGGGCTTAGCAAAAGCGGAATAACGAACTTTGTTCCCAGGGTCGTCAAGTTCATGGACGATCCGGCAACCAAACCCGTGCCAAGTAACGCTCCAATAAGACCATGTGTGGTAGATACCGGCATACCAAGTCGTGTCGCGAGCAGAACAGTGAGCCCGCCACCTAGCGCCACCGCAGATGCAAATGCCGGCTCCGCTACAAGTGCGTCGTCGATAAGCCCTTTACCGCCGAAACTTTTGATCAGCGAACCAGCTAGAAGCACTGCAGCTACTGACCCAAGCAGTGTCGTTGCGGTTGCCCAAATGAGAGCCCTTCGATAGTTGGTAGCCCCACAACCGTAGAGCGTCGCTACCCCCTTAAAGTTGTCGTTGGCACCGTTTGCGTATGCCAGAGCAATTGCCACGACGGAAACAAGAACAAAAATCATGTGTACCCAATTCTCTTCAACGCAAATCTTGACGTCATTCCATGAACAAATAAGACGCAGGACAATGGGTTTCCTTACGCTCTCAGTTTGGTTACGCGTTTAGCTTAAGTTTCTGGTACGCACCCCAGAAACCCCAGTTATCGGCAAGAATGCAAACTGGCGGTAATTCCGTTTCGGAACAGAAATCACGCAGAGCGAGGTTGGTCAATCGGCGAAGTTTGCCGGGAGAATTGAGCAGCCTGGTAAACTGCGCAACCAGCAACCAGCAACCAGCAACCGAATGTATGAAACTTCACACTACCGACAGCGACGGCACATCATCCGGGACAGATATCGCGACTAGCTTTCCATCAGCTCTGAGCGAAGGTTCTCCGGTAACTTTTCTAGAACGGAGATTTCGAAAACAGATTCCGACATCGCCGACCCACCCCATCCGTACGCCTGTCGATCGTTGTCGTTGAAAGGATGACCGAATCCCCAGCCACCTTCGCCGTATGCAATTTCGACATCCTGTGGAGCGTCGCGATGATAGACACCCAAGTGATGTCCGCCTAAGAAGTGTTCGTTCAGCCCATTCCAACCGACACGTGGATTCTCGCCACGACAAGTCACATTCGCCTTGTCGCATCGTACGATGACCGCTTCCCCCGTATCGACACGAAGAATTCGAACGAAGGAAATGGGATGCGTGACCGAATCGACTGGGATCGCGAAACGATCAGTTCCGTCACTTACCGACAAATTCCAAATCGTTGGATCATTACTGCGAAAAACGACGGTACCCGGATTGACGCCGACTCTCCCAACGCTGATTTCAAACGCGGTCGGTGCGATAAGACGTCCGTTCCAACAGTATTCTTGCTCGTCGTTCTGATCGACTTGGTGACCAAAGCCCCACCCGCCAACTCCGAATTTCGTTTCTGCTTCCGCTGGAATAGAGCTGGCATAGACGCCGAGATGATGTGCGCCGAAGAAACGTTCACACAAACCATTCCAGCCGTTACGGCTCGCTGGTCCAGGAGAAAACAACTCCGACTTTTTCACCTCGGTAACCACCGACTCGCGAGTATCCAAACGACGAATTCGCACGTAGTTGATGTCGGTGCGGATGTCGTTCGAATGCACGCTTTTTTCAACACCTTCTCGCGGAGTACTTACCGACGTCCCCCACTGAACAGGATCCGTACCTCGGTAGATCACTTGTTCGGGATAGGCGACCAGTTTCTGTCCGTCAAAGACTCCCGGCGCTACAGAAGACAATCGCACGCTATGCAGCCAACCTGTTTGCTCGACTTTTGCCGGAATGTCTGCCGATTCTGGCGACAAGCCGCGCGACCACGCATAGAACATGCGTCGCCACTCATCGAAACTGGCAGACTCTAGTCCAAAACGCGATCTCAGCTCGGCTTGCTGAGCCAAACTCATGTCCTCGAGCTGCTTGTACGTATAAATGCCTGCCTCGTTGAGTTGTTTTTCTTTCTCGGCATCAATACCAGGCAGACGTTTCAAATCATCCGCTTCCGCCGGACGAGACGTGTAGACTCGCCCAAGCTTATCGTCGACGTGATAACCCAACTCGCTCGCCGACGGGATTTTCGTTGACGGAGTAAATCGCTCGGTGGAACTATGACTTGTAGCACTACTCGCCGCCATGCCAGCTCCCGCGCCCGCGACCGCCGCAGCTGCAGCGAAACCGCTCACGGACGAACCTTGCGTCGTTGATGATGCAGAAGATGCAGTTGTACCTGACGCCGATCTCGGATTACTCGAATCCTGTTTTGCGTCGCCGGTGCCTGTGGCAAAGCCAGTGACCTTTGGTTGTTCGCCACCAGTCGCACTCGAGGCGTACTGCGTGCCACTTCCACTCGCTTGCGACGCACCGGCTGTTGTTGCACCACTCTTCTCTTCTCCGACAGAAGCTGCATCTTTCGATGGCGTCGATGGCGTCTTGAAGTGCGGCCCTGAACCAGAACCAGAAGGAAGCTTGGAACTCGACCATTGCGTGAAGTCAAAATGTGGCAAATCGAATCGACGCTTGAAACTCGCTCTCTGTGACGGAGTGAGCGACATGACTTGCGAAGTCGTATAGATGCCGGACTCGTTAAGCCGCTTAGCGGTCGCTGCATCGATGCCATTCAGTTGTGTGAGGTCATCGCGATGCGGAGGCGGACTTGTATAGACTCGCCCTAATTCAGAATCCACACGCGAAGTAGGAATGTCGGCTGCCGCCGCGCTCGGACTCGCGTCCGGTGTTGCAGTACCTCCGCCCGATTCGATGGAGGCAGTATCGCTTGACGCCGAGCGCAAAGCATTGCTGCTCTGAAACGAGTCCGATACGATTTTCGAGTCTGCAACCTTCGCGGAATCAGACGGAGTCGCCTTCAACAGACCGCCGTCCGTTCTCTTTCCTTGTTCGCTGGGATTCTCTCGCAAGAACGCCAACCACTCAGCTGTGACTCCGTAGTCGGGAACTTTCGTAAAGTCGAAGCCACTAAGGTTAAACTTATTTTTGAAGCATGCTTGTTGCTCGGGCGACATCAGTCGAAGCTGCTCATAGGTATAGACGCCAGCGTGATTCATGCGACTCGCCGTCAGCTTGTCGATGCCGGGAACCTTCGTCAGATCGTCTTGTTCTTTCGGCTTCTTCGCGTAAACGCCACCGATTTCAGGATCGGGCGTGATGTCACGAATTCCACGAAAGGACTCGGGCAAATAACGCTCACGCCAACGATCAAGAACTTGCTGCTTCCACCGATCGTATTCGCCCTGATGCAATCCAAGTTGCGACTCAAGTTCTTGTTGGCCACGTGGCGTCAGCCGAACAAGATCGTGATCGGATCGGACTCCGAATGTTGCGAGCTTGCCTGCCATCGTCTCATTCATTCCGTCGAGACCGCGCAGTGAGTCACCCACAGGAATCGGCTTCGCTTCAGGAAATAAGAGCCAGCTGAGGAACCACAGAAAAACAGCCAATCCAATCATGAACAGGATGAACCAAGCCAGAGCAGTTCCGGTCAAAACTGCGAAGCAGGTGGCGAGCGACAACATTTGAGATCCCTTACAAACTTTGAGGCTTTCGCTGAATCTTTCAACGACGCGTAGGCAACAACCCGCGAAGTATCGCAAAAGCTCGATTCTGTGCAATTACTTTGTTGCGAGATCGTTACGTCCGTCAACCATTATCACGTTTTCCCGCACGTTGCACCCACCTTTTAGGCACGACACTCCGAAAAAACCTGTTGAGAACTGCTTTACGAGGGCGCGGGTCCAATCCAGTTCGAGCTACGCTTCAGAAGCTATCAGGAACCATTCGAACGGATTTCCTCAAGCCTCTCGGTCAATCGTTTCACTACGTCCGGATGTTGAGCCGCAACATTATTCGCTTCAATGACGTCACTGGACATATCGTACAACTGAAAGGGCTCGGCGAACGGAGTTCCCTTCGGCTTCTCTCGACCACCCGAACCGTCCCCAAGAACCAGCTTCCATTTACCGTCCCGAATCGCAAACATGCCAGCAACAGAATGATGAATCACGGGAGCTCCACGCTTCATGTCCGAATTGCCGGTCGCCAACCCGTACCAAGAATAGCTATCGGGCGCTGCGCCCGGCTCTGACTCCTGGCCCACGATTTCCGCAAACGTCGCGTAACAGTCCGTTTGGCACACAGTTTCATCGCATGTCGAACCTGCTTTGACGTTAGCGGGCCAACGAACGAAAAACGGCACTCGATGGCCTGCCTCATAAATGTCTGCTTTTGTTCCGCGGAATTTGCCGTTCGGCCGATGATTCGTTGGGAGGAAGGCCTGTCGTTTTGAGTCCACCACGTGGTCCGTTGCATTCTCGTCGTCGAGCAAAAACATGTACGAACCATTGTCTGACGTAAAAACAACTAACGTGTTTTCTGCGATGCCCGCCTTATCAATAGAGTTCAAGAT
>CAYNJG010000304.1:0-7485 GCA_964397295.1 uncultured Pirellulaceae bacterium | reverse complement strand
GAGAAGCAGCGATAGGGGCTGAAACTGTTTAACGTGTTCTGTTAATTGCTTGCATGACGCCGACTTCGGAGTCCCAAGCTGATCGTTCAAAGCGGTGCTGACTTCGTCCGCGTCGAGGTCTGCGATCTCATCGAAGACTGGGGGCAAAGGAGAATCTTCTGGCACCGACGCTCGCTCAATAGGGAGGAGAAACTCAACTTTACCTTCGCCCATCGGTTCTCGGGTAAACGGGTTGATGCTTCCCGGATGATGAATTACTCGATCCATTTCAGCTGCCTAACTTTAAGATTAACCGGGTGCGAAGAGTGACCCACACCGCACGACTGTTTTCCGCGTTCACGAATCGTTTGTTGTTTCGCGCGTTTGCAGTTGCGAAGGTCGTTTCCATTTCGGAGAAAGCCAGTACGCCAGTTGGAAAAACAAGAGCCATACTCCAATACCGTATAGTACACCAAGACCACCATAAACTAATAACATTATGCGCGAGAGTCGCCGGTCATAGAATTCCGTGCTTGGTTCCGTCCACGAGTTTATGTCGTCTGGATCGTTACCGTTGGTTGTGGTTTTGCCGTCTTCGCCCAAGGAGTAGACGTCAATCCGTTCAGCAGCGTTTAATCCTGAACCATCGATTGCAAGTCGATAGGTATTCCCCCATATGTCGGTTTCTGGATGGACAGGCAGATAAAGTCCGTCGGGTTCGATCCCATCAACTAGCCATTGTTGCAGCAATTGAGGATCTGATCGGAACTTGGCATTTCCTTCGTCCGTTGAATACTGAGTAAGGGAGTTAGATAGGCCTACTACCGCGCTCGATTCGTACTGCCAGACCGGATGACCATGTGACGGGAACGAAAGGGTGGCAAGTGCGATTCCAAGTAGGAGTGAAACAACGGCTTCCGCAAGAGTTGGGCGCATTGAACCATTTGTGCAAAGAAGCGTTTTTGCGTTAACCGGGCGCGAGCGAAAGACATTGAGTACAAACCGCGTTTTGAGGGCTCCGCGCTCAACGCATGGTTATTTGGCGGACGTTTGCAGCGGCGTCTTTCGTTTTATCCCGGATTGAGCTGCAATTATATCCGACCAAAGCACGTCCGGGCAATATTTCAGTCGCTGACGACCAGACCAATCGATTGCTAATCGACGTTGTTTTCATTTCCGCGTCTTCGCTTTCGTTCGCAAAGATCGAAAAAACGGTCCAGTTTTGCCATTCCGGTTTCGACTTCGGCAGTGAGTTCGCCATGCAGTGACGGCGAACATCGTTCAGGGTGAAAACCGGGCCACGTTGGACACGCATCACGGAACGCTTCCCAGTATTCAGTGAATGGACCGAACGGCTTCTGTTGAATTAAGGACTTGCGATACCAAAGCAAATACTGAAAGAATCTGGTGACTGATATTGTTCCATCGGGTGTGTCTTCGAAGAGAGGCTTTTCGTCAGTCCAAACGAACGCGCAACCGAGCACTTCAACACTGCGCTTTGCGTCTGGGTCAAACTTAAGCGGCTTGAATTTTGCAGCAAGCGCCGGAATCTGTTCGAGTGTCAGTTCCATAACATGATCTAAATAGCGTTTGGCATAACCGGGCCAACGCGGAAATGCTTCTATTTTGAAAAACGCGCGTTGCTTCGGAACACGCTCGTTTTGAGTGCTCCGCGCTCACGCGATTGTTATCCCGCCCGTTTGACGTTCCACAACCAACCGGATCACATCACCAAGTGTATCACCAACGAACGCGTCAGTGTCAATGTTCTTGATTCTTGCATCGTAGAATAGATGGCCGATCCAGCTGGCGTGTGGATTCGCTTTGTCCACGATGAAGACATCAAAGTCAAGCGTCCAGTTGAGTTCGTCTAGTCGCGAATCTGGATTGACCATATCTAGGTCAGTATGAGTGTCGTGCGCCAATGCCAGCACGAAATTCAGAATCGAGTTGTCAGTCTCGTTTGGGTAGTACCGATGGCACCAATCGATGGCTGACTTGAGAATCTTGGAATCGGTTCTCCATTTCCGTAGCTGCCAGCCAATAGAGAACGGAGTTGCCAGAAGGCAAGCAATCGTAAGCAGAGTTGGCTTGTCTTCAAGAAGACTCGCCATGGCGGCGACGAACAGCAGAACGAAACACCAAAAGAGTCCCGTGGCATCTAGCTGTCGCGACGGTCGAAAACCGTGCGGCCCGCGGCTCCGCATTGTTATGTCACGCGTGGTTGTGTTTCGAATTGCGATTCAACTTTCAAGTATCGTTTGCGCTGCCAGAAAATAGCGATCGCACCAGTAGCGATGCCAATGAGGCCACCAAGGTAACTAAAGTTGTGCATCGTTCCGGCCCTCGCGAATGCAGCATCGTCATCTATTTCATTATTGTGGCGAGTAAACTCGCCAACGGTTTCCGGGTCAACTATCACAAAGGCACTTGCGAGGGCGACCAACCCAACGATCAATGTGGTGAGTGCAACAATTCCGAACACTTGAATCATTCCCCAGAAGTAGCTCGCATTCCCGCGAATTAGCAAGCCAAGCGGAATGAGCACGGCTCCAATGATGACACCCCACCACCATGCAGCATTCCAACCGACAATTGCAGCACCGATTCGATCTTGGAAATGAATCAAACCAAACTGATGGAACTTGAATTTCGTGAAATACTCAGGAGCAACTGTGTACGAAATCTGATTGTGAATCGCGCCGTAGCCGCCAGCAAAAATGCACGCGACGACGAATAGCACAGGAATCAGTAGAAGTTTTATCATTGAGCTTCCGTGAGCGACATAACGTCCAAAATCGTCCGGTCGCGACGAGAGATTTTCCATTGTCAATTCGCCCGACTTCGCGACTCAGGTGCATTTTTTTGTTACGCGCCGTTTTCGAGCAGCGCGAATAGCTCTTCGGTTCGTTTGGCACAAAAATTGTCACCGAAGAGTTCGCTGTTTTCAAGTTCTACTACTGCATCATTTAGTCGTTGGATGTCATCACGTAGTCGTTGGATATCATCACGTTTGCACGCGAAGTAACTCGTGTTTTCGGCGATTCCGTTGACCCAAATCGCAACATCAATTCCACGCCCCTGAATCTCTCCAAGGAATTTGCACGCTTCGTCATCGGGTGGCATACCATCGGTACGTGCAAGAGACGTTGGGTAAGCGAAAAAGGTCCAAGGACAATCGCCTGATCGCCGATATTCGTCTGCGTCGAACAGAAGATCGAGATTGACGAATTCGTTACTCATTTTTTGGGGCGTCGCGGAAATGTCCAAGGATCAAGGCAAGATCATCGTTCGACAATGGAAGGCAAATACGCACGCGATCACTGGCTGCGATGCGGAACATCAATCGAGCAGTGTGCGATTTTAAATCTGGCGTCGATCGTCGAGCCGTCGTCGAGTTTGCGGCGGAGGTCCGGCTTCCATTCTAGAGCGACTCGGACTTGGCGTCACCTAGCATTTGCGACTGCCATGGACGGAAACGACATTCTCTGCATCATTGCTTGTGACAACTATACCCTTTCGATTTGGAGTGCCAGAAATGATTCGTAATTCAATTGCAGTGTTGTTGATTGGAATGTCTGTTTCGACGTCTGCGAAAGAACCGTTGTTCTCATTCAATGATGAAGGTCGTCGGTTAACAGGATCAGCGATTTTCGCGTCTGCGAAGTTTGGAATGGTGACCGTTGAAGACGACAAGTTGCAGTTGTCACTATGGCTCGTGGTGGAGACACCGGTTGATGTGAAGGAAACCTATACAGTCAACACGCGTACGGAAAATGGATTTCAGGCTGAGACGAAAACACGAATCTCAACGCGGATGATGACGGAGAAAGACGAACACACCATTCCGCTGAAGGTTTACGATGTGGAATTGCGAACGAAAAACGCATCAGTCGCGACGAATTCAAAAAGATGGTGAAAGATCTGAAAAAGCCGTTTCCGGTACTTGTTGTGGGCGAGAACGTTTCCGTGCACCGAACGCAGCGATCGATGTTGAAGGGGCGACAGTTCTTTTGCGCCTGCAAGCGTCGAAGCTGAAGGAGGTGGCTAAAGTGGATTAGGGCAACTCGGTGTGTTGGTAGAACGTCGAGGATTCGTTGCGATATATCCAGCGGATAGACCAGCCAATGACCCAAACACCATTTCACCGTGCCGAGGTTCGATGGCGGTCGGCTCATCGTCCGTTTGAGCTGAGCTAAGATATGGGTTTTCAGGAGCCATTGCCAGAACCAATGGGGCCGAGCCGAATAACGAGTTGCCGTAACCGGGCGGCGACGAAAGCTTGTCTGTTTCAGAATCGTGTGACTTCGCCGCTCCGGTTCACGGCTTTGTTCTGTCGCGGTCTAAGGTTGCAAGTAGGTCAGCTGCGTGTATCTGATCCGGCAGATGAAGTAGCCACGACGATACTACTTGGCTTACAGACCTATAGCAACCGTGACCTTCCAAACCCAGATGTTGAATGAGACATTGATCAAATTCTGCATCCCAAGGAAGATTTGATGTGCGATCAAAGACGCGGATGCACGCGGGCGAATGTCGTTGCGCAAGTGCCATGAATGCATGAGCTTCCACGCATACAATCTTGTCCATTGCTAGGTGGAGATCAGTGCGTCTATTGAATTCCATCATTTCCAACATGGATGAAGCAAAGCGTTTGTCGTTCCCTTCGTGAATCGCGACAACACAGTCAAGCATGGCACGTACGAAACGACTTTCCCTTCTTGATCGAGTAAGTCTTTTTGCGAAGTCTTCCCAAAGCGAACCATCATCGCGCAGCACCGAATGAATACCAGTGCACAATAAGTCGGTCCCGCGATGACCGCCGAGAAATGGTGGACGAAAACGTCGCAGAAATGCTGACACAGCCACGTCATCCCGCGCCGCCAGCGCGGGAAGTAGATGATGAACATGGTATCCCTCAATTCGAGAAGACTCTGGGTTGTCCGGGAGGATTCCCTGCAAGTAGCCGAACCGCGACGCCAAGGCCAGTGAGCAAGGCAATTCCTGAGGGCTGTCCCGCCAAAATCGATCAATAATTCCCCGCTGACAATGGTGCACGGCACCGTCGTGAAACAGCGAGTGAAGGTCCCGTGTCGAAAATCGGCTGCCAGGTTCAGAAGCACGTCGCGCTAAGGTCTTTAGGTGCTTGCGCATCTTCGGAGCGAAGTCGTTGTGGTAGATGTGTTCTAATCGCACTACCTCGTCACGATCTTTCTTCGGGAGTAGGTCGAGAGAAGGCATATCTAATTGCCAAGCGACAGAACGTCACGATTAACCGGGAGCGAAGAGCGGACCGTCCGCTTCGCGCGACTGTTTTGAGCACTCCGAGTTCAAGCGTTTGTTCTGCCGCGTTGTGCTCAAGCGTGGCCAAACAGATCGCTTAAGGCCTCCGAGTTTACGCCATCAGAGCCATGCCACCAAACGAATGGATAACTGCGGTCGGTGAAGCGATGCGGAGGCAGCTCACGATCAACGTAGTGCACGAACTTATTGAGGTAACCTTGGTGAGTTTTCGTTTGCAGAATCCCGCATATTCCTAATACGTCGAGCACCGAAGTTCGTTCCGATTTGTTCGATCTGATCGTCTTGGGGAAAAGTTTTTCAAGGTTCGGTGCCGTGGTTTCTGCTGGAGCAGATTCAATAGCCGCAATAAGTTGCCGAAATAGATCGCGGTCGTTGGTTGTAGGTGCTAAGGGTTCTAGCTCTGCGAAACGCTCAAGGTTGAATGCAGCGTACAATACGTCGTCGTGGCGAATACCTCCCCATTTGAATCGCTCGAAGTTTAGCAGGTTGAGATCATTGGCTGTTTCGGGTTGATCGTACTTGCCACAGACATCGCACATGTGCCCCCGCGTAGAATGCGAATGCCTCGGAAGATTCTTTAGATATACCCAACTACCCAGAGCTGCTCGTGCATCAAGTCGCCGCGTAGATAGGCTTGCAACAAAGGCATTTGCCACGTCCTCGCGTTTGGTTGACTTAACAACGTCGCGTGCGCGTTTCACGAGTTCGTCGTGCGAAATGAAGCACGGGTCGAACATCACGCCCGCTGCCTTTGCTTGAGCGAACGCGTCAGCCGTCAAATCTCGGAGGCGGCTATCCCGTCCGCTACGAGGCCAATAAGTGTCGAAGAGCGTTTTTAAAGCAGTTCGTTTCAATAACTAAGACTCGCATCGTAGAGCGGCAGAACGTTACGATTAACCGGGTGCGAAGAGTGGACCATCCACGTCGCACGACTGTTTTGAGCACTGATGGCATCCGCATCCTAACAAGTATGTCTGTTGCGTGAGCCCTTAAACCAGCTCAAGCACATAGACTTTCCGAATTCGATGCGGTCGCATGGTTTGCATTTGTAAGCGGCCGCTGCTTCTTCCTAGACTTCGTGCGGATGGGCTCGGAAGCCAGCACCCAGCCTCGACCGGACTTGAAGTGGTAACCGTTGTTTCTGCTATGCTTGTTCCGTAACATTTCATTCCAAACCTAGACAAAAAACGGCCGAGCCGTTCTGGGGTGCAGAAAAGCACTGTAAAACAAGAGAACCGAGTCAAGCGCCAGTAGCTCAGGGGATAGAGCAACGGATTCCTAATCCGTAGGTCGGTGGTTCGAATCCACTCTGGCGTATTTCGCGATAAAACCATATGGTCTCTTGCATTGTTAAATCTGCTCGCAACTGATTCTCCGTTTGAGGCTCTTCACTTCACTTCACTTCACTTCACTTCGCTCTCGCACCACCGACATGTGGCGCGCAAGTTTTTGGACTGGCAGGCACATTGGCGCATGTGAATATTAGTAGGGGAATTTCCTTACCATCGATTGGAATCCGGTTCTCGCGGTCGGTAGGGTCAGTCGAGCATGTTGCCGATTTGTTCGTTAAATATTCGTTGAGCCTCGTTGAGTTGTCCGCTGCAAAGAAGCTCTCTTATGTTGCGTTGTTGTGCCCGTTGAACCCCAGTGCAGGGCAACACAACCGATACAACCGTTGCTGTGGGTTATTTGTGTGTGGGCACCCGTAACCTATGATTTCGAGTTGATTTCAACTTCGATGCAGAACCTATGAACGATCCAACGCAAACCATCTGTCACCCAATGGGCGGACCGACGCTCCATACGGACGCGCCGTCGTCCGACCAGTCCGGGTGCTTGGTCCGCATCTATCCAGCGGAAGGTGCGTGCGGGCTTTGGAATCTAGAGATCGGAACAGTCAACATTGGGCGTGGAATCGATTGTGACATCCAGCTCGAAGACGAAGCCGCATCACGCCAGCATGCAGCGATCAAGCAAGATGAATTCGGTTCATTGCTTTTGGACTTGAATAGCACCAACGGCACCTATGTGAATGACGAACTTGTTCAGCAGCATCGATTGGTTGCTGGCGACCGGATTCGCATCGGTTCACATGTCTTCAAGTATCTGTCATCGGATTCTATCGAAGTCCAATACCACGAAACCGTCTTTCGCATGACGACTCGTGACGGATTAACACAGGCATACAACAAGCAGTATTTG
>CAYNJG010000303.1:0-7606 GCA_964397295.1 uncultured Pirellulaceae bacterium | reverse complement strand
GGTGACATCAACTGCAACGGAACCGTCGACTTCGAAGATTTTCTGCGGCTAGGCAGTCGCTTCGGACAGACTCGCGAAACGCGGGCACAACAAGTCCCGGAACCAACGGCCCGGGTTCTGCTGCTGGTTGGATTAGTCGCATTCCTGAGATTTCGAAATCGTCGGTGATTTCGCAAGGAGTAAGCTCCACATGTTTTGCAATCCCACAAAGACAATTGTTGCTGTTTGGCTTTGCACGTTGATCGCCAATGTTGCAGTCGCTCAGCAACCGGTTCACGAACACCTGATTGGCGGGTACTCGCTGCTCGACGGTGGACCCGTTTCGCTGGCGTCAAACAGACCGGTGAGTCTTCGCAATCTCACCATCAACGCGAATCCCAAACATGGTGCACTGATTGGCGGAGGCAGCCCGCAACCATTCGCAACGCTCACGACTAACACGGAAACCGAGTGGTCCGTCACTTCAATCGTTGATGTGAACCTAGAAGGTATCGTGCAACTTGATCTCGAAGTCGAACCCGAAGCTTTTCTTACTGGCCAAGCGTTTGACGGAACCACAACCTCGGAAGTCGTATTCAACGGCATCACCAACGACATCACCGACGACTTTGCGGGGTTAGTTGCAGTTTATGCCGAAGAAGGTGGGAACATACTTGTAGCAACTCCGGAATACGCGGTTTCCGTAGTGGGGATTGAATTCGCTGCTGAACCCGGGATCCTGACGCAAGGAGAGTCCCCAGCACCATTTGTATTATTCATACCTAACGGTTCGGTGCCAGGAAATGTAACGGTCGGTGCCCTAGGAAATCCTCCTTCTATCAACGGCGTTGTTGAACTAGATATTTTCGTTGCTCCGAATACGAAGTCCAGCAGCATCAGCGCGATTTGGGGCGCCGGATTTCAAGCCGAGCTTCCAGTGACAGTAGCTCCAAGCCTCGAAAGATTCGCCGCACCAACGCACTCGTGCATTATCCCAGAAGATGAACTGGCTGGAGACCTGGATGACAATGGCACGGTCGAGTTCCGGGATTTTCTGATCCTCTCAGGCAACTTTGGTTTGGAAGTAAACACCTACAGCGAAGGTGACATCAACTGCAACGGAACCGTCGACTTCGAAGATTTTCTGCGGCTAGGCAATCGATTCGGGCAATCTCGGCAGACCGCAACGCAACCTGTACCCGAACCGACCGGCGTCAGCCTTTTAGTACTCGGCCTCCTCACAACTCTGTTTACTCAAAGGAAGATGCAATGATTCTCGACACAGTCAAATCCGTCTGTTGGCTCTGCATCATGCTAGCCTGCGCAACATGCACCGCGAATGCACAAGACCTTGTGTGGAACGAAAATGTGATCGGTAGCTATTCCTTCAGAGAACGGGGCCCCGTATCGATCGCCTCCAACGAACCAACGTTCTTTGAGAGCCTGTCTATTCGAAGAATATTCCGAGAAGGAATCGGTGTCCTCGAGACCATCGAAAACCTGACCATTGACGGTATCGTTGAATTGGATATTGAGGTAGGCCCCGAAATTCTCTTGACCGGTGAAGCTTTTGATGGAACCACCACAACACAAATCTCTTTCAATGGTGTGAAAGACATCGGAGACTCGCCCCTGATCGGAACCTATCCGCAAGAAGGCGGAAACATGTTTCTGTTCCCGATCGATGCGAGCAATCTACAATTTGACCACAGCGGAATCGAATTCCACGCTGAACCTGGCATCCTCTCGCCGGGAGACGATCCGTCCCCATTCGCTTTCTTCATACCCCAAGCTAGTCTCCCGGGACACGTCGCGTTAGGTACACTTGGAACGCCACCCACCTTTGATGGTTCGTTTGAGCTAGACGTATTCGTCGCACCAAATACACCAAACGGGAGCATTACCTCGCCCCAGCCCCATTGGCCAGACATCCCAATATTCACAACAACGAACCTTGAAGAATTCGTATCGCCACCAGTCACTTGCTTCATTCCGGCAGATGAATTGGTTGGAGACTTGGATGACAACGGTACCGTTGAGTTCAGCGACTTCTTAACGCTCGCTGAAAACTTTGGCCTAGAAGTAGACACCTACGGCGAAGGCGACATCAACTGCAATGGAACGGTTGACTTCGAAGACTTCATTCGTCTCGGCGGCAACTTTGGACAGTCTCGTCCTGCAGACTTGGCGTCTATCCCTGAACCCGCAACCGTCAACCTTTTTCTAACTGGTCTTTTCGTAGCCATGCAATTTCGCCGACGCTGGACGTAACTTCGCCAAGAACTGCGAGTTTCTCCGGGGTATTGTCAGTTTGCTCTCGCTGATCGATAATTCGGGGCTTGATTTGACCCGTTATTCCAACCTGGGGTAGCGGACCCCAAGTACCAATAGGAGAGTTCTTCGATGGCATTGATCCCTTTACGCAAATTGCTCGACCACGCAGCTGAAAACGACTACGGCGTGGCAGCGTTTAACGTGAACAACATGGAGCAGATTCAAGCCATCATGGAAGCGGCTGAGGAAACGGATTCGCCCGTGATCGTGCAGGCTTCGCGCGGTGCACGTTCTTACTCGCAAGACGCCTATCTCAAACACTTGATGATGGCGGCGGAAGAACTGTATCCGCACATTCCAATCGTCATGCACCAAGATCATGGCAACAGCGTTGATACTTGCAAGAGTGCCATCGATAACCGATTCACGTCGGTCATGATGGACGGCTCGCTGGAAGAAGACGGCAAGACTCCAGCGGACTTCGACTACAACGTCAAAGTCACCAAAGCCGTCGTTGATATGGCTCACCCGCTGAACGTATCTGTCGAAGGCGAGCTTGGCTGCCTTGGTTCGCTTGAAAGTGGCGAAGGCGAAGCGGAAGACGGACACGGAGCGGAAGGCAAGCTAACCATGGATCAGTTGCTCACCGACCCAGAAGAAGCAGAAGCATTCGTCGCAGCGACGGGCGTTGACGCTTTGGCGGTTGCAATCGGAACTAGCCACGGTGCTTACAAGTTCACTCGTAAGCCAGACGGTGATGTATTGGCTATGGATCGCATCGAAGAAATTCACAAGCGATTACCAAACACTCACCTAGTGATGCACGGCAGTTCGTCGGTACCACAAGACTTGCAAGACATCATCAACGAGTTTGGTGGTGAGATGCGTCAGACTTACGGCGTACCTGTCGAAGAGATTCAAAAAGGAATCAAGCATGGCGTTCGTAAGATCAACGTCGACACCGACAATCGCATGGCGATGACTGGTGCTGTGCGAAAGGCTCTGAAAGAGAACCCAAGTAAGTTCGACCCTCGCGACTATTTGAAGCCAGCTCGCGCGGCAATGAAAGAGCTGTGCAAGGCTCGCATGATCGCCTTCGGACAAGCTGGAAACGCCAGCAAGATGGCCGGCTAAGGTCAACCGACAACCGTTCGCTAGATTCACGAAACGCTGGAGCACGAATTTGTGCTCCAGCGTTTTTTCGTTAGGCGAATCCGATTTTTCTCGAAGACGCAAGTTGATTCCGCTACCTTGTAGAGATGTCATCCCAGTCTAAACAGTTTGACCTTCGCACGCTGTTCTATTTAACTTCGCTCGTCGCCGTGGCTGCAGTTGCTATTGCTCCGGTTGTACGAAGCGTGAAGACCGGGCAACTTTCTTGGTTTGGTTTAACGTTGCTCGAAGTAGCCGTGTTCGCGTTGGGATGCCACTTCGCTGGCTTGCTCAGAAAGAATGCGAGAAAAACTGCCGGCAAAACACTTTTCCGCGCTTCGTTCCGAAATCAGGAAAGTCGTGGCTGGCGACCCGAACTGCTTGCCTTATTGGGTCCTGTCTTTTTCGTGTGCGCCCATGCCACGATGATGTACATGATGATCTCCAACGATACGCAACCAACGGCGATGCGCTATGTAATTTTAGTACCACAGTTGATGTTTCTGTTTCAAACGGGACCGATCTATTTTTGGAATCTTGTACTGGGCACCGATCGACACGACTTAGAGGTCTGCGAAAACGGGCTACTTACAGCATTCGGCAGTTGGCCTTGGAAACGCATCGATTCCGTCCGTCCAAGCGAATTCAATGACAACTCAATTGTCGCAGTCATCGACCAGCCCTCGGGAAAATCTACGTTAACGTATAAAACTCCGATGGAAACACGCGACGCTTTGCTCAAGGCTATCCAGCAACAGCTTACAAAAGACGGCGATTGATTTGCTTCTGCGAAAATGACCGTTAGCATGTGCGACTAGCCCTTCTTGCAACCACCAACCTGTAGAGACGCTTCGATGAGTTCAAACGAATCAGACAAAAACCAGACAGAGATCCAGCGTCGTGAGTTTCTTCAGGTTGGCGGAGCAGCGATTTCCGCGGTCGCGATTTCGAGCAGCATAGTTGAAGGAGCTGCCGAAACTGGTATCGGTGCCATCAGCTTCGATACCAAAGATTCCATGTTCCACGGCAGCAAGTGGGAAACACTGAATCCCGGCTACTGGCAAATTAAAAACGGAGCACTCCGACGTCGCTTGTCGAATTACGGCGATCGAGCTCGATCGACCGGATTTCCATTTCACTACGAAACCCATCGCAGAAACGATGGCGTAATGAACGTCGATTACGATCCATCGCTACCTGAAGGCATCATTTACCATCGAAACTGGAAACTCGTTGGCGAATACACCATCACCGCTACGTTTACGTATCGCGGCCAAGTCCAAACCAAACGACCAGGCGATGCCGACAATTGGAAAATGTATCAGGACGACTACGGCCTAATGGGCATTGTCATCGGAGGAAAGAGTCTCTTCGAAAGTTACGGGAAGAATCGAAATACAACCGTTGCCGCGTGGACTGGCGATTCGCAGTTTTCGCTGACTCCAAAACGCGGAGGGAACAAAAAGAAGCAACCGGAGAAGAGTCAAAGCAAAGCCACATCCAAGCTGAAGGATGGCGATCAAGTGCAAATCCAAGTTATGGTGTCAGCGGCCTCAGAAAAACAGTCGACCGTCGAAGCACGTTTTATCTCCAGCGATGGCTCGACGGTTACGCTTTCTCAAAAAGTACCCGCCGCCCAGACCGAAGGCTACTTCGGCATCGTCGGGCGAGGACTTCTCGATTTCGAAGTAAACGACGTCTATGTCGAACCCGGCAAGAACAAGCCGCAAATCGTGGGCGCCGTCGATTGCTACACGTGCTATCCGCTCGGAGATACGCTGAAGGAAATCGATGGAAAATGGAAAGTTCGATTCGTTGGTCTTTTCGCTTCCGACGGTGATACGGCCGAAGTACGCGTTTCCGACCTTGAAAAACCGACGGGTGGCTGGGAACAAGTTCCTCCCGCTGGAACGGCGAAGATCGTCAACAACAGATGGCGTCGAAATACTTCGACGATCGAAGTCACGCTACCCGCGAACCCTGCGGATAAGACGCTCTACTTCACCGTGTGGAAGGATGGCAACAACGTTACGGCCGACCCGCGGATCGGTAGTGATGGTTCGGGACCAGGAACAGGCTTCGTCGGCGACGTGCCTGCTAGCGGCGAGTATGTTGGGCGGCTCCCGCAGTTGACGGCGCCATACAAGATCTGTGGACTTAGCTGCCACGCGATTACTAGTGGTTTACAACAGCGGACTAACGCGGGCTTAAAAATCTTAGGTGGCGGTGACGAATGGCAGTTCCGCGATCAGCCGACCGTCGAAGCTTACAAACATTTGGAAGACTACAACTTTCAAATCATGTGCTGGGAAGACGATGTCTGGTACATGGAATTGGTGCTCTATCCGCCCAGCACAGACGACGCCTACAAGATGATTGTGAGTACGATCGCTGGCCCGACTTCGCGTTGGCAAATGATGCGTCACTGGAACGTCATCAACCCCGGCGACCACGACTACGGCATGGACGATGTGAAAGGTCCAGAGCAAATCGTGCTCCGCGCGAAAGATGGGCTCGGACAAGACCGCGACTACATGCGTCGCAACTTCCAGATCGTTCAGCACCTCATCTCTGGTGACGAAGAGGTCGACCCACTGGCCAATCCGAAAAAATGGCGAGCATGGAAGATGCCGCAGCGAGACTTCACATTTGCGATTCTCGATTCACGACTCTGGCGTTCAAGCCAAGACACAAAAATGTGGGACGATGAAGGCTGGGGACATTTAGACGATCTTTATGATCGAACTGATCCAACGCGAAGCCTGTTGGGCGAAGAACAATTCGCTTGGCTTCAAGAGTTGGTTCGTACTGATGCAGCGCCGCTAATTTGCCTGACGGGTTTGAACGGATTGCATACGGTTTGGACGGGAGGAAAAAAGTACAGCAATACGGACGAACCATTCGCACAACGAGATCGCGTTGCGGCTGACTATGCTGGCTGGGTTGCGGCTGGTTCCGATCGTGTTATCGAGCTACTAGGTTCAAGAGAAGGCATCGTGACGGTCTACGGCGATGTGCACAACGGATGCATCATGAAGAACACCGATCATCGGTTAATCGAATGTAGTTTCGGACCAATTGGTCGCAGTGGTGGCCGCGGAATCATTCCCGACTTCGGCCCCAAGATGAAAGACTTCGACGGTCGACCGCTAGAGGTGACGTCGCTGTATCACAAAGCGTATGCCGATGTGAAACTCCAGCCTCACGCCAAGGGAGATCCGTTCTATTGGAATTTCCTGGAGATGGAATTTGATCCCCGTCCGGTCGACGGAACGATTGGTCTTCGCGTTCGCAACATGATCGATCCACCGTCAGAAACACCGCGTGGCGGAGGTCCATTGGAAACCACGGTTTCAAATACGGGACGCAAACCGTCAAGCTGGTTGCCGAAAACGAAGCTGCTTGCGAACGCAGACGTGCGAGTCGTATCAGTTGATGGTCTTCCGATCCGCGGACTAAGAACATCGGCGGACGGACAGATTCCAACGACTGCGTTGGTGGGCGTCGAACCGAATACGCAAGTTATCATTACTGCGTTCAACGGATCGAAATCAGAATCTAAAGTTGTCGAAACAGTGAATGCAGCTGGATAGCTCAGCGTCAATTCGGGTTTTATCGAACTGGTCTGACTGGATCAGTTCAATTTGGCTTGCAACATCAACTCAACAGCCTGCTTACCAGTCATGCCAAGCTCCACACCATATGCTTTGGCTTGCGGAGTGCAGCCAACGATTTTTGCTTCGTAAAGATCTTCCGGTTCGCAAAGCGGATTATCTGGCGTGCCTTTGGCGATCGCGATTGCTTGACCAAACTCAGCGGGCGTTTCCAAATCGTAGATTCCGCAGCCGACGATCCCAGCGGCGGTAAGAATCGTGCAATATTGCCCCTGATGCCAGCGATGACTGAGGCCTAACGCAGTACCGTTTTCGAACGTCAACTCACGGTGGGATGTACGAGGGATTTCGTCGCTCATGCCTTACTCCAAGTCAGAAGAACATGAGTAAGAATCTAGGACTAATCCAAGACCACGTCTAGAAGACTGCCCGGTTCGACATTCCATTCTTCGGGTACACGAATTCGCATCGGCCGGCCCCATTCGACAAGCTTAGGATTCGTGCGATGACGTTCGGGAATCTGTTCGACCTTAGGGCCAACGGCTTCCACAACAGCGTCGACTTGCTGGTTCACGTTGGATCTGGAC
>CAYNJG010000302.1:0-7683 GCA_964397295.1 uncultured Pirellulaceae bacterium | reverse complement strand
GATACGCCACCTTTTTTCATCTACTCAAGAACACAACTTCTGATAGTAACTCGAATTCTCCACTTCGACTAGAGAATAAGTATAGTTGCGTACACGAACTTGAGTGGATTCAGTAAAAAGTGTCTGTACCACCTAAGTAGTTTGTCCGGTTCGATGTTGACCCGCACAGTCTGCAGATAGCGTGGATTTGATTCCGTCTTGCAGCGGATGCGTTTCTTTTTGCCCATCCCCTAAACACAATGCGCCTAGAATAGCCGAAGTGAGAAAAGGGTAATTCTTATGCGCTCATTGAGCTGGTTCACGCCAGAGGCATGCTATGAAAATCTGTTGGGTTCGATTTGTTGTAACAAGCTTGTTGATTCTTGGAATCGGAACACCTCTATCGTTTGGTCAAGTAGGTGGCCCTGATCCCAACAACATTCCAGGCTGGGGAATTCAAGATCAAGAACCAACACCCGAGGACATTGCCAATGAAGAGTTGCTTGAAACTCAAATGAACGAGTTGAATCAAGCTGCTGCAGCAAAGGCGGCACAGGGTGACCTCGACGGGGCGCTAGGGATTTATCAAGAAGCCCTGCAAACGAAACCGAATTTCACGTCAGCCCTGGAGTCCGCCCGAATTCACATTGAATTGGGAGAAACGAATGAGGCCATTGCGTTTTACGGCCTCGCGATACGTCAGCGAGACACACTGGGCGAAGACCCTAATGAAGTCGCTAAGATTCTTTTGCCAGCCTACTTGGAACTGGGACAAGCCTACCTGGATACTGAGCAGTACAACCTAGCCTTGCAAATCTACGGTGGCGCCGGACAACTGCCTGGACAAAGTCGCAATCCGGAAATCCTGTTCAACGTTGGTTTCGCTCAGTCGGAATATACGATGAGCCAACAATTCATAGATGCAACAACACGACAGACAGAACTGAATCAGGCATTGAGTTTCTTCGACAAAGCGATTCGCATCGATCCAAATTACGCCGACGCGCTTTACGAGCGAGGTAACACGCACCTTCTATTAGGTGACCCGGACAAGGCGGTTGAAGATCTCGAAAGCGCTGTTCGGATTGATCCAGCGAACACGGATGCGATTGCTCAACTCGGCTTTGTTAGTTTGCAGCGTGGGTTGCAGGAAGCGAATCTACGCAATGGACAGACGGCAAGAATTATTCAAGACCTAGAAACGGCGCAAAAGCAGTTCACGCAATTCCTGGCCATTGTTCCGGAAGATCAAGAAGTCGACTTGGAAGATCCTGATGTCATCCTTCGAGAAAACATTTTGGTGAATCGTTCGGCCGCCTACATTGGTCTCGGCGATGAGAACAAAGGCGACAGTCGATTCTACTACCAACAAGCGGTTGCAGATGCAGACGCGGCGATTGATATCGACCCAGAGAAGTCCGACGCCTATTACCAAAAAGGTATGGCTTACCGAATGTTGGGTGATCGGGAAGCTGCACTCGAAGCCTACACCGAGGCAATCGAATTGGCACCGACGGTTTCGGAGTATATTTTTCGGCGTGGAGTCATGTTCTTCCGAACGGGTGATCTGGAGTTAGCGAAAGCGGACCTCAATAGGAGCATTCTGTTAGCAGGCGGCATCAATCCACGAGCTTATTTTTGGCTCGGACTGTGCCATCACAAGCAAGACAGGCCGGCACGTGCAATTGCCAATTACAGCCGTGCCATTACGTACTCGCCTGGCTATCAAGTGGCGTACATCAATCGCGGAATCGCTTACATGAAAATGGGGCGATACGAGCGTGCGAAGGTTGATTTCAACGAAGTTCTTCGCCTGGACCGCAAAAACGCTCAGGCTCGTTCGCTACGTGATCAAGCGACTCAACTCGCGAAGTCTTCGTAGACGGGGTGCGAGTAGTAACCGTACCTCTTCGACCTTGCACGGGAGCCTCGACTTGCTGCAAAGCGAGCTGAGTTACGGATAGCTTCACAGCATATTTCTGAGGATCTGGGAATAATTCTCTTCCTCGGCGCATCTCAACGGCAGCAAACGATTGTTGCCGTTGTCTAGGTAGGTGCTCGATGAGATTTATGCTCGTTGCTGTGTTCTGTATTGGTTGTGGAGCTTCTTGCAGTAGCCAAGATCGTGTCGAGAAGGCGCTTAAAAAAATGCCTTCTACTGCTCAAGGGAGTGTCAATGCAAAATACGCGAAAACTGGCTCGGACTCTGGCGATCAGAGTGCAGGTGTAGATCGACGCATTATATACACGGCAGAGATGGAAATCGCCGTTACATCCTTTGACGGAATCCCCAGACAAATCAAATCACTGGTCGATTCCAATGGCGGATATGTTGCGTCAGCAAACTTGGACCGTATGAGCGGTGAACGCCGTAACGCTTCATGGGTCGTACGAGTACCTGTGGAAAACTACGATCGCTTTCTTGATGCCGTGAGCCAAATCGGCGTTCCTACCATGCGGAACCAAAACGCCGAGGATGTCTCTGAGCAGTTCGTTGATATTGAAGCGCGACTCTCGAATAAACGCAAGCTGGAAGCACGTATTCAACAGTTGCTTGAACGTCCGGACGATAAGATCCAGCATGTGATCGAGGTCGAACGTGAACTGGGTCGTGTCCGGGAAGAGATCGAACGATTCGAGGGGCGTCTTCGTTACCTCCAGGACAAAACAGCCATGACCACGGTTACCATTCGTATTAATGAACGGCGCGAGTATCAGCCACCGCAGGCACCGACACTAGCCAATCGGATCGTCGCCGCATGGTCTGGATCAACCAGCAACTTGATAGCGTTTTTCGAAAACCTTGTTGTGTTTCTCGCCGCGGCCATTCTCCCGTTTGGATTGCTGGCGACTTGTGCTTGGATCGTATGGAAGCTTGCCAAAGTGTTTGGGCTACGCAGTCGAGCGGTTGTGGCTACGCCTTTGTCCGGTGACGAAAGCTGATCGCTCGCACTTCACTCGTGTTCTCGCGTCAATTAGGCTAGTCGCAGCGTTTCTCTCTACTGCCTGCCACGCGAGATCACGATGAAATTGAACTGTATCGCATTGCTGTTTCTTGTTTGGACTCTGTTTGGCTCGGCAAGCCTAGCCGATCGCCCCAACATCATCCTCGTGATGACTGACGATCAAGGTTGGGGGCAAACGGGCTACAACGGACATCCACTGTTGAAGACGCCGAACCTAGACGCGATGGCTGACGGAGGTTTGCGTTTCAATCGCTTCTATGCCGCCGCGCCGGTTTGCTCACCAACACGAGCAAGTGTGCTCACGGGGCGAACCAATATGCGAACGGGTGTTGAGTCGCATGGTTTTGCACTTCGCCACCAAGAGAAGACGCTTGTCACGGCTCTTCGCGATGTAGGCTATGCGACAGGACATTTTGGGAAATGGCATCTAAACGGTATGCGAGGGCCGGGCGTTCCTATCTTTGCGGATGACTCACACAACCCTGGCGCATTTGGCTTCGAGGAATGGTTTTCTGTGACGAACTTCTTCGATCTTGATCCCGTTATCAGTCGAAATGGTGACTTCGAAGAGTTCGCTGGAGATTCGTCCGAGATCATTGTTGATGAGGCTCTTCGATTTATCGAAAAACAAAGCAAAGCAAGCAAACCTTTCTTAAGCGTGATCTGGTACGGAACGCCCCACAATCCCTTTCGTGCGTCTGAAGAGGATGCGAAACCGTTCTCGCACTTAGATAAAAATTCGCAGTTACAGTACGGTGAGCTCGTTGCGATGGATCGTAGTGTTGGGACTCTGCGAAAAAGATTGCGTGAGTTGAAGATTGAGGAGAACACACTCATCTGGTTTTGCAGTGACAACGGTGGGCTACCGAGAATCAAACCGGATACGGTTGGTGGGTTGCGCGGTAATAAGTCGACGATGTACGAGGGTGGCTTGCGGGTCCCGGGAATTATCGAATGGCCGGCGAAAATCAAACCTCGCGTAACAGAATTCCCTGCTGTGGTGATGGATATTTTCCCGACGCTTGCCGCGATTGTTGACTTGCCAGCTGACACTATGTTGCAGCCCCAAGACGGTGTCAGTCTATTGTCTGTTCTGAATGGGATGGATGGAAAACGCGACCAGCCGATTCCATTTCAGTGCTTTGGCAATACGGTATTGCTGGATAACAACTACAAGCTGCTTCACGTGGGGCCAAAGAAAGGCGAGAAGAATTACGAACTCTACGATTTGAGTACGGACTCGAAAGAAGAGCACAACTTGTATGACTCGAATCCGGAAGTCGCGAAGCGGATGACAGAATCGCTGGTCGCGTTGAAGCAATCGATCGCGACGAGCTACGCGGGCCAAGACTATCTCGAAGGCAAGTTACTGCCCGGTGATCCGGCTCCCCGTTCTTGGGCCGACATCGACCAGTACCGACCGTTCTTCAACGAATGGAAAACGCGACCAGAGTATAAGTCTTGGTTGAAATAGTGACGAAGAACCGGAGCTTCGGCACTGGCTGAATGTTGTTAGAAGCCACAGCACGCTTTTTAAAAATCTTGGCGATACACGTAGAGGCAGCCGAAAGAAAGCATCGCAACGATAAACGCAGAGTTACTGTATATCGGTTGCCATGGCTTCAGCTTGATCGTACGTCCGCCAGGTCCCATGCCGGGCCCTTCAACCCTCTGCGTGTCCTTGCCAGTTAATGCGTACTGCATCGTGTTTTGCAGCTCAGCTGGTTTGGGGCAAACGAGATACGCAGGGCTCACGAAGAACCGAAAGGCGCGCTTAAACATCGAAAGCTTGGGGTTAATCGTGCTTTCGGTTTTCATGTCGCTCAGAGTGCGAGTAACAATTCGATCGTTCTGGTTCGACAGCAAGAGTTTGTCTTTGTAGATCGTTGCCGCTGACCAATTGCCTCGAACCGATCGAGCTTCGCCGTCTTGGGAAAGGTCGAAGACTGTCAGCTTGTCGTCGTCGGTAAGCAATGAAACCCAGTTGCCGTTCTCCGATATGGCTAGTTGTCGAACGTCGGCATCACTCGCGAGCGAAAGGGTGGTTTTCTCGGCAAGTGTCTCGCCGTCAAATACTTGAAGGGAGCTCACATCCTCTTTTCGACTTGCGAGCACAACTACACCCTTGCCTGCGGCGATATGACTGACTTGCTTCAGGGCAACTTCCGATTTGTTGGTAGGCGAAAAGATACCGCCTTCCGCAAGAAGAGATTGCAAAGCTTGTGCTTGGTAAATATAGATTCGGTCGTCTTCCGAGCTGAATGCGACTCGCGTTTCCGATGTTACAGACCCTAACCCTTCCGATATTTTTTCGTTTTCATCCTTTGCTGCGGGAGCCGGAATCCTCAACCCAAAAATGTTGATATCCGACAATGGTTCTTCGACTTGTGCAAGCGAAACTTGGTAGACACCGCCATCCGCGACAACGGTCGGCTTGCCCTTTCGCATGAATAAAGCAACGGAATTCTTTGGCGAGGGAGCAGGTGGTTCGCGACGGAACTCGTTTGCTTTCAATGCGGAAATGATATTCGCTTGCGACCAATTGAGCTCTAGCGATATTAGAACTTCGTTCTTTTCGTCGTATACCATTCCTAAAAGAGTTGTTCGGGGTCCCATCATCATGTCCGCATCGGGGTCGAGCGTTTCCATGATTGGGCTGATGACGTTCTCTGATTCATTCCAACGACCAAATCCACTGTTACCGCGTTGAACAAATATTTGGTCATCGGTAGGAACTATCCGCTCAATGCGATCCGGCACGACAATGAGCTGCTCCATCAATCCATGCACTACTCCAATGGATCTGCAAAAAGCCCAGAACAAAATCGTCATTGAGATGGCAACAATCGTGTTTCGTGAAATGAGGCCGGACACTGCCGAGACAGCGTAGAAGATGGCAAACGTGAACAAGAAAATCGGAATCGCCCAGAGCAGTTGCGGTTTCCAGATTTCGAATCGAAGTCCCAGAATGACCCAGATGCCAACCACCAAGTAGGCGACGGAAATCAGAACGAATGAACAGCCGCCGCAGAACTTCGCAAGAAAGAGCAGGGGTCGGGCGATCGGTTTGCTCAGCAGTAGGAACAGTGAACCAGTACTGAGCATGTTCGGGATGATCGGCGCAGTGACGAGTACGGCGGCGAAGATGCCAAAAAAGCCAACGAACAATTTGACCACGACGAGTATGATGAACTCGATTTGCTCAGTGGCGATGGAACGCTTCAGAGGCGGAATGAAATCCATGGACCAGGTTCCGTAGGAGAATTTCATCGCCTCTTCAGGGCAGGGACGGATTTGGCCAGGCAAAGCGGCTTCGAGTGCTAGGCGATTACGTTGCTTTTTAAATTCCAACGAGAGGTCGCTTCGAGTTAGTAGTTCCTCAAGCCGAGGCGGGATTTCAATGCCGTCCCACAGTTCAGGATCGTAGAAGTCCTCTTGATCGATAAGTCGATTCAGATCATTGGTAAGTAGCGCGCGAGCTTGAACACGCACCGGCCCGCGTTCACCGTCTTTTAGTTCTTCAAACTTTTTGCGAGTGTCATCCGAAAGTGAATCCCAGATCTTTTTTTGGATTGGAGTTGCATCGGCTTCTTTGCCCTTTTGCAACTCGGGGGCGAAGTTGTTGATGTTGCGGATGTCGAATTCGAACATGCTGCTTCCGACGGCACCGTCCCAGCCAAGCGGCGCGAGGCCAAGCAACAGCAACGTGATCAGCAGGAGCATAATCCAGAGTACGCGGGATGCCAAAGCCTCGCGAAATGAATCTTTGATGATGGCTAAGTACGGAGTCATGCTTTGTAGGGTCCGCGCACTAATTCAAGGAATATATCTTCCAGCGTTCGTTTTCGTGGAGCCATTGCTTCGATCGAAGTTCCTGCGTTGCGAAATGAGTCAACCACTCGATCGATATCAGCTTGATCTTTCACGCGCAGAACAAGATTCAGGCGTCCTTCGGGCAAAGCTGTGCATTTCTTCAACTCCTGCTGCCCGAGTAGTTCGCGAACCGCAGGTTCATCGGCACACACGGTGATGTCGAGTTCTGCTCCCTGGTCACCGGAGAAGTCGGAGATAGCGCCGACGAATTTTAGCTCGCCACGATTGAGAATCGCCACGTGATCGCAGACCATTTCCACTTCTTGCAGCAAGTGACTGTTGAGAAAAACGGTCCGTCCTTCGTCACCGAATTGTTTCAATATGTCACGGACCTGGGACCGACCGACGGGATCGAGACCGTCTGTAGGCTCGTCAAGCACAAGCAGTTCCGGATCGTGCAGCAGCGCTTGAGCTAACCCCAATCGTTGCCGCATGCCTTTCGAATACTGTTTGACTGATTCCCTTTTGCGGTCCGCCAGTCCAACACGATCAAGTAGCTCATCGCCGCGTTTTCTAATGTCTGCGGAATTCATTCCGCTAAGACGACCGTAGTACTCTAGCGCCGACTTCGCATTTTGATGGGCTGGCAACTGCAGATTCTCAGGCAGATAGCCAACGCGTTGTCGACCACTGCGATCGCCCGCAGGTTTGCCGAGCAGCGTTGCCTGGCCTCCGGTCGAGCGCACGATACCCAGCAAGATTTTGATGATCGTCGTCTTACCCGCGCCATTGGGCCCCAGGAGTCCGAAGACCTGACCCTTCGGGACTTCAAAAGTCACGCCATTCAGCGCCGTGACTTTGCTTCCAAACCACCCCGACGAATACTGTTTGCGAAGGTCGTTTACCTGAATCGATAACGCCGGCG
>CAYNJG010000301.1:0-7758 GCA_964397295.1 uncultured Pirellulaceae bacterium | reverse complement strand
GAGTGGTACGGCCCCAAACCCGTTAAAAGTCAGAAGAACAAAGACTCGCCAGCTCGTCCACTTATTATCCATGTTTCTCCGAGGGGCAGGGCAACGGGTTGGAAGCACTGGGAAGCCGTCTGCCGTCAGGGCAATTATCTATTTGCTGGACCACACGGTGCGGATAAGGGTTCGAAAGATTCATTCCGAATCCGAGTCGTACTCGATGTGCTGGACGATGTACGTCGACGACACAATATTGACCCGGACCGCACGTACATTGTCGGATACTACGGCGGAGCACGAATAGCCACGAAGATTGCCTTTCATCTGCCAGAGTACTTCGGCGGACTGATCGCGATTGCCGACGGAGTATCACCACCTGAGCTGGCCTGGCAGCAAGCAAGAATTCGTGAACGACTGAAAGTGGCGTTCCTTGTCGGAACCAAAGACATGCGTGGCGTTGGCAACCAACGCGCTGGCTTAACGCAAGCTTTCCAGCAGGACGCAGCTCGTGCACGAATCGAATCTCGACTGGGCCGATACACTGGGCCCGTCACCAACATGGCGCCGCCGAAGCTACTCAAAGAGTCGATTAAGTGGCTGGAAGAAGATGCAACCAAGCGACGCGAGATCGCGAGAGACTACCCCTCGACCAGTCTTTCAGAAGCGGTCAGCCGAGACGATCACGCGAAAATGGTCTTCGAAGACGCAAAGCGGGATTTGCAACAGGACTCCACCACCTATCACGGCATGCAACGTCTCGAACATCTATGTCAACGTTGGCCCGAATTGGAGATTGCAGACGAAGCTCAACAACTGCTGAATTCGTCCCAAACGCGACAAGGGCCATGGCAGGAGGCTCGTCAAGCCGATGCACAGCGTAGATTGCAATCTCAGCTAGGCAAGCTCCGTCCGATGCAAGAAGTCGATCCGCCTCGCACTACGACTCGGTTGCCCCGCAAATGGGCACATGTCGGCGCGTGGATCAAGCAAGAGTACGACCCGAAATCCAGCGACGAGGCGGAATACGATGAACGAACACTGCTTGTCATCAAACGACTGGGAAGTCGCGTGCAACTCGATCAATATGACCGAGTGAAAATGCTGAACCTCTCCGGCACGAGAGTCACGTCAAAACAGTTCAAGCATCTAAAACAACAACTCAGCGGAATGAAAGAACTTCGAAGCTTGGACCTATCGAGTACGGTAATGAAGGAGTCTACGCTCAGCCACCTAGCCGATCTCAAGAGTTTGCACGCCATCAACCTGTCCGATACGGAACTTTCAAACAGATCTGCACAGCATCTCAGCGAGCTCAATCAACTCCGCTTTTTATCCTTGGCAAATACGCCCATCACGTCGGAAACCATTGCCCGTTACCTCACGCTGAAGGAACTACGATGCCTGAATCTTGGAGGCACCAACGTGGACGACAACATCCGCCCCTCGCTAGCGCAGTCTCCGGATCTCGAGGTATTGTCTCTAGCCTCGACACGCATCTCACCGTCTTGCGATCTCTCTGCTCTCCAATCGCTTGTGTTCCTCGATCTGACGAACACCCGCACAGATGACCGCGTGATCGAAACGCTGACAAAGCTACCGAACATCGAAACGCTTATCCTGAACTATTGCAAAATCACAGACGAAACAGCGAATCACCTAGTGAAGATCCCCAAACTCCAGGAGCTAAGCCTTGTTGGTACAGCAGTTGGCGATGAAGGAATTCGTAAGCTCGCAAAAATCAAGAGTCTCGTTCGATTGAATGTTCGAAGCACACGGGCCACTACCACTGGCTTAACCACACTTTCCAAAACGAGGCCTGCTTTGCAAGTGAAGAGTGAAGACAACCGATTTCACGATATTGAGTCTCAACGCCGCAAGATACTATCCCGACATCCGCATTCTGGAGAAGCGAATTGAGGTCGATGGCCCCACATTAGAGAACAAGAACCATTCCGAAAACAAAGCTACGTTGATGAACATCGCGGTCACTAACATTTGAACATGTTTATCAGCGATGCGAATCCGGTGCTCTCCAAGTTGTCGATTGAACTCGAACTCAGGCGGCGCGGCGTCGGAGTGGCTTTTCAGACTCAAGCCACTCCTGGATCTTCTTCAATTCGCCTTTCCAGTTCTTCCCTATTCGCCGTTCGCAGAAAGCGTCAAAGAGAAGGTCGAGCGTTTCGGAAAACTCCTGAATGCTCTTGATCCGATCATGGGAATCAACATCTCCCTGGTCGCCCAACGCAGTGATCTTGCCGGAACCAACAGAAAATGTTTCGGCTTGAAGAGTTAAGTCGTACTGGTGGTCGTGCCTGATCAATGTGAGCCCTGCTTTGCGAGGTAGCTTTCCCGATTGAATAGCCAAAACGGCCTCCGGTAGGGCAACAGGTGATATAGCAGAAATCGTTTCTTTGCCGAATTCACCTTGCGGGCAGTCGAGCGTTAACGTTCGTGCGAACATACCACTTACCTCAGACTCATCATGCAACGAGATAGCATCGCCGTTCGCTGCAAAGCTCCACCACAACCACAGCAGGAACTCGTTACCCACGTAGTCATAATTGTTCGCCATACCGTTCCACCACGTCACCCCAGGTGCCTGCTCGGCTACGAATACTGATGGCGAAATCTCGTAGAGATCTTCAATCAGCTCGTACTCAGTCGCGTAGTTCAACGCCAGCTTACCCGAAGTAACGGGCTCGACTTCGATTTCGAACGCCCGTTCTAAGAGACCTATCACAACCTCCGACGCCGACGAACTGGTTGAGCCCACATAGATCTGCTCGTTCGAGGCATCCCAAAGTACTGATACCTGCGACATGCGGCGGAATTTCCCAGTGGCCGCTTCTTCCTCGCACCGAGCTTCGACCATCTCCTTGGCTTCCTCTCGTTGCGATTTTGTTGGCTTGCCACCCGGGTTGTCTACAGTCAGCGGGAGCAACTCCATTTGCAACCATGCGTTCTTTATAGCCGCAGGAATCTGATCGGTATCAACTCGGACGCCAAAGTGCAGCGCGTCGCCCATGATGTTCTTCTCGATAGCAAAATTGGTATCAAGCAGATGAGCTCCAGCGATGAATCCAACGTTCGGTTCGTCCGTCGCTGCCTTGTCGAGTTGGCCGATCTGAAACTTTTTCAGTTTCTTGATGTGATCGGGACCGAGTGCTGGAGTTGGGTCTTTCGTGACCCAGAATCGCTGAAAAGAGGCGGTGCCAGACAAGAATCCCATTTTTACAATCTCACAGTGGTCGAATCAATAATGGAGTTATCGTACATCGACTCGTTCGCTGCTTTGGTTTAACAGAGCAGTTGCCGCCGGTAGACTTTGAACTTACGGCGAGAATACCTGGCAAATCAAGCTAGCTAAAGCAGCGTCTTCCTGGCCAAGGAAGGTAAACGCTCGGTGCGATACTTGCCGTAGGGCTAAAACTTTGCCGTGCCGTTGGCCGCATGGTGGCGAGCGTGATGTTCGGACTAGCCGAGATTGAACTTGAGTATCGTAGGGAACGCCAGAGCTTCGCAAGAGATGGCGTTAGAATGGAGAAACCACACCGCTCCAGCATGAAAGCACACACGTCACAGAGCATTCAATCAGAGTATCGTCATGTCGCGACCATCCTTCAGATTTTCTATTCGCATGGCTTTTGTAACGATGACCTTGTGCTGCATTGCAATCGCTTGGCACGTCTCCCATACACGCAAAGAGGAGCGGAAATTGTTGAATCGTGACATTGATGCAATGTCCGAGTTGGTTATTGCGAATCTGCATCGCAGGGAAAGCTTGCTTGGGGGCAAAAACGAAATCAAATCTAAGCGAGAAGACTCCGCTATGTATGGGAAATGGAATTACTCATTTCTACTGCCTACTGGGAAATTCAAAGACGGCATTACGGCCGACACGTTTGAACAGGAAGTAGTGGCGATATTCGAAGCACCAGAATCGACGGATGAACCAATATCCCGTCTCAGCAATCGCAATCTGCAGTATTTCGTCCCCATACGAGCAAGACAAAACTGCCTCAGTGGCTGTCACCATCACTATTACGGACCGGCTGGTTCGTTTGCCGGCCGCTTACAGCCTCGAGACCTCATGTCACCACCTGACATAACCTTGCCTATCTCACCTAACCCGCGTCGTGATGGCCCAACTTCGGACGAATCGTTGCCATACCCAAAGCTGGTCGTTGCGCTGTTGCTCAATGAGCTGCGCCGTTTCAATCGGCCTTTTGTTCAACGCTAACGTCTTCCACAAATGCCAAAATGTGTTCGGTCGCAAAAAGCTCCTCGAACTTTTAGACAATCAATCGACCCAGTGAGTATTCGACTAGCCATTCGCGACTGTGACAATACTCTTCGATCGTTCGCCAAAGTCGGCTGCGGTCGATCCACCAACACAGGACAAAGCGACAAACGGTACAGCGACCATCAGATGCCTAGCCCGGACTTTGCCACCGATTTTGTAGACATTTCAGATCATCGGGGAGAGCTACTATCCAAATACTGGTGAATACGTACGAAACAAATGTGCGATCGGCCAGACCTGTCGTAGTGGTCGAAGTCTGCCGCGGTTTCGAACCGCCTGCTAGCGAATATTACGAGGCTGATGTTGTTCGGAAACCTTAAACCGCTAGAATTCCAAAACGCAACAATTGCATTGGGCAAATGCGGCGAGCCTATTGGCCAATTTTCCCAAGCGTTTTAGCGAGGCAAGGATGTCTTCTTCGGAACAGAGTACGCTGCCTTTTCCAACCAGATCTCTGCAGCTGATGTTCGCCCGAATCGTCGTAGCAACATTTGCCGCCTGCTGTGGATTGGTGCTCTGCTCACATCTATTTTCCCCAACTGCCGAAGACATCCTCGGCGAGAATGGACTAATCGAGAACCTACAACAAGGATTGATTGCGGTCGCCGGCGTAGGTTTCGGAGCAACGTTCTTCTCAAATACGAGACTACCTAAGATCCGTTCATTGATACTAGTCGCTCTGTGCGTAACTTTTCTGCTTCGCGAAACCGACATTCCCGAGTCAACCCAAGTCGCGTGGCTCACCTATTGGGTCGATGAAGCGGGCAAAAAGATTTTGCTTGCAACCACCTGGCTTGCTGTAATCTTTTATGCGATCGGTAGCAGTACACCGTCGACGTTCGTGCCGATTGTTCGCCGGAACCTAGCAATCGACATGACATTCTGGCTGCTCGGGGCGGCGGCGACCATGCTCTTAGTCGGCTGGCAGTTTGATCGCGGATTCCTCGAGCTTGCGGACAACGCTTTGCTATATGAAGAGAGCAGTGAAGTTATCGGCTATGCTCTTATGGGCCTCTCCGCTTGGCAGTTCCTCGCAGGATCAAATCGATTGATGGTCAGCGAACCGACACCTTCCGAAGTAGCGCAGCGAAAAGCCGCCTAGTCGCGGCACTCCGCCAATTCGAAATCCCAGGGCGATCATCGCCTTACGGCGTTGACGATTGCAGCGCAACCAAGCGACACTCCAAGGAATAATCCAGCAAAGGAGAGAGCCTGAAAACCGCCGAAAATGGCAGTAGGCACCGCATTCATCCGGTGGACATTCGAAAAGTAGAATTCCACAGTGAGAAGTAACCAAGTTTTCCCAAGCGGATCAGAGGCGGTCGAAAAGTCGGCGGTATCTTAGACCCTATCGAATCGCATACCGCTAATCCGATGAACGACGACGCTCCAGGATGGTGTGATAAACGAGCCCAATAAACAGCAGATCGGTCTCAGCAAACGCGACTTGGCCTTCGACTCTCCACCCTCCCTCACACATACCAACGCGATTCACCGTTCCTGTCGTTTGCCCTGATTGCAATACATTGAACCCCGTGTTGAACAACCCTGCCGATACGAGTCGTGCAGCTCCAGTACTTAGCTTTAAGTCCCAGGCACTGGTTAGAAACCCACTTCTATTCGCTTCTGCCAGGACGTCGCCATTGGTATCTGTCAAGTTGAAATGGCTCCCTAGCCACGATGCCTTTTGAAGGTGGAGCCGCAGCCTACCAGTAAGGCGAATGTCAACACCTTCGCTGAACCATCGGCCACGATATTCACCTCGAGGCCGACCATCGAGCTTTAGAACATAGCGGCCCGAAAAACAGCTGGGAGAACGGGCTTCCAAAATCATGTTTCCTCCGTTGCCTGACGCATCAATCTGTGTAACGCGTTGTTGTCCCATATAAGAACGTGGCTGCCGACGAACAGCTAGCGCCTTTCAATCCTCAGTTTGCATCTTGGTACCCCAGAAGCCTGCCACAATGCAAACACCTGAACACGAATGCCGTAGGTGAACCGTCCCGAGTCAGAGCGTTGAAGAAGGCTTCCCATTGCTCTCCGACTAAGCCGGTCGATTCTTGGATGGACTCGATGGCGTCGGGCCAATGTTCGCTGAGTTCGTATCTTCCAGCACGCCCTAAGAAGGCCGCGCCGTCATCACAGCATGTCGCCCATTGTTCTTGCTGCCAACCACCGAATCCAGGAGTCCGCTGGCAAATTTCTTCAATTATCGATTCAGAGACTTCCGGAGCATCCGCGAAGGCCCACCCTGGGACTTCTTCGCAATCATGGAACTCGGCTTCAAGCTTCGAATGGGCCGTTCCGTCAGCGATGCACCACGGGCAGATTTCGCTGTCGAAATCCTCGACAGCGTATACCGGTCCGGTGTACACATAACCGCGTGAAGCGTTGCAGCAACGGCACTTCTTATCCGACTGCACTATGTTGCCAGTCGCGACGGGATCTGGATGATACCTAAATGTTGGAAGTCTTCGCTTCCATAACCAATTAAACATTTCGTGCAGTCAGCTAAGGCTCTAAATCACGATGTCGCGATAAGTAATTCTCCGCTCGATAACGCCGGGCTTCGCGACTTCGGCTGTGTAGACAGCCCTCCACAATTCAGGATACGGTTTGCATTCCCCGTTTACCACTGGTTCGTTGAACTAGCCTCCAGCCGCCTCGGATCTGGCCACGCCCGCAAATGCATCCGCATCCAGTTCCACTTGTCGCCCTGGCTACCCAATCAGCCGCGACTGCCGGAACTGGTTGCCATAGAATTTATCCACTGCAGCGAATAATGCTACAGCGTTATCCAATACCGTGCCAAGTGTTCCGCTGATGCTTCCTCGAGCACAACGTTTTCGAGCACGCCACCGTTGTTTGTGATGACGCGTGATGAACCGACATTTTCGACGCTGCATACAACTAACATTCGATCCAACCCTAAAGTGCGACCGAAACCTTTGGCATGACGAAGCAGCATCGTGGCATGCCCTTTACGACGTTCGGATGGCCTTACGCTATACCCACAGTTTCCGCCGTACAAAGTTAATGCGTCCGTGAGTTCATGCCTGAAATTGTAGTTTCCAACAATCCGACCATCTTCAAACAAAAAGCGAGTAGTGTTCGAAACCCAGCCCTCCAAGTCTTCGCCTCGGGACCATGCGTCAAACTTTTCAACTGCAAGAGCGTGATCCCAATCAGGCTTCCCTAGGTAGCCGTGGATTGCACTCTCACCCGCAGCGGCGAATGACGACACATAGTCCGCAATAAGTGATTCGTGCTCCAAACAGAGAGCAGAGATTTCCAATGGAGTTTCGCTCATTGTAAAAAGTCAGACTGCGAGGCTCATAGAATCATACAACCCCCAATGCTCTTTCGATGGACTCTGAGAGTTCTTGCAAATTGAGAGGCTTTGTCAACCAACGAGTATTCATGTCTGCCCATTGATCGTCATCGACAGCAGGATAGCCGCTCATAAGGAC
>CAYNJG010000300.1:0-7829 GCA_964397295.1 uncultured Pirellulaceae bacterium | reverse complement strand
TGTAGGACTCGGTTGACTGGCCTTCGACCACATCGGGAATGCCATCGTTGTCGCTGTCGAGGTCACGGAAGTCTTCGATTCCATCACCATCGGTATCGACAGGAGCTTCTCCCAATTGGTCCCATGCCCCGTCGCCATCGGTGTCGGTGAATTCGGCCTCAGCTGCTTCGTCACTGGAAATAATGCCGTCGCCATCGGTGTCTGCGTCGATCGCCAGTTGATTGCCACTTTCGACAAGATCGCTGATGCCGTCGTTGTCACTGTCGAGATCACAGTGGTCGTAAATTCCGTCGCCATCGGTGTCGAGATCCCCGACGGTTGCTTGGGAAATCTCGAACTGCGAATCGTCGAACGTCACAAGCCCGATCTGATCGACTTGGCCGTTGCTTCCGTTGACACCCACGCCGGTGTCGTTGTAGAGGTAGGAACGGAACGTATAAGTCGTTCCCGGCTGCAGTTCGTAGTTCAGCGTTGGTCCACTGCGGAAGTTGTACGAGCTGTTATCCCGGTCGATGCGGAAGTCTTCGAACAGCAGTTCGCCATCGGTTGCGAATCCATCGGCGGAGACTTCAATCGCCATATCGAAATCAGTAAAGTTGTTACTGCCACCGCCGGTATTTGACGTGCCGTGATTGAACTGCGTCAACGTATTCACAGCGCCTTCAAAGTCTTCCAGCGTGGTGAATGCCATCTCGACGTAGTGGTCATTCGCGCGAGCCTCGTCCAGAGTCGCACTTGTCGCGCCTTCGATATAGAACTCGAAGAGCATCCCGTTATCACCGGTTGCCGGGTTTCCATTGGGTTGCAGTGACGTGAACCCGCCGCCGAGGATTGCATTGGCAGAACTCGCCACGGCGTGTTCGGCTCCTGGGCCAAACGCATTGTGACTGCCCGCGGTACTGCGACCACCATCCAAGTTGTGCGTCCAGGTGAAAGCCCCCGAGGCACCTTCGGCTACATCTTGCTCATGGCTATCGAGGATGCCATCGCCGTCGGCATCTGCGTCAACGTCGTCGCCGACCCCGTCGCCATCTTTGTCCTCAATCAGTAGTTTGTCACGATAGTCGAGGTCGGTATCCACCGGTGCCGCATCACTACCATCGGCCGCCGTATCATCGTCCGAATCGGCCAACTGGAATTCGCTACCATCGTGGCCAAGCCCGCTGACATCCGAGTAATCATCAGCCGCTTCGTGCGTTGCACTGTCGTCCAGGCCGTTGACACCAACGCTCGCGTCGGTGCGACCGTCGCCATCGGAATCGTTATTGCCGAGTCCGCTTTCGGCGATGTCCAATGCGCCGTCGTTGTCGCTGTCGGTATCCAGATAGTCAACTTCGTCGGTTCCGTCCGTATTGACGGGTGTTAGGCCTAAACCTCCGGCATCACTGGATGTCAGATAAGCACTGTTGAGACCATCGTTGGCTGCATAGGTCGCCGCATCATCAGCGTTGGGTGCGATGTAGCCCTGCGTTGTTTGCGCTTCGACGTTGTCAGGAATGCCGTCGTTGTCACTGTCCAGGTCCAGGTGATCGTCAATGCCATCGTTGTCCGAATCCTGGCTTGTGGCGTCCCCACCCGTACCCGTACCGGTATCACCCGAATGGCAGGCATCCGGAAGATCACCAATTGCTGGAGGAGTAAACTCCTCGGCGACAGTATTCGTCGGCGCCGTGTTTTCCTGGTCGAAAATCTGGCCAGCGGTTGGTGTCGAGTCGAAGAAGTTGATGGTGTTGCCATCCGTTCCACCGAATGGACCCTGATTAACCGTCGCTCCGGAGAAGTAGAAGCTACCGCCTCCGGTGATTGCCGCGCTATTGGTAAAGTCGGTGCCCGTCATGACCGCGTCTGCGCCAGAAAGCATATTGGCGTTGTTTTGAATCCTACCACCGGATACGACGAAGCCGTGGTTCTCAAACTGGTTGCTGTTGTTATTCAATCCCTGAGTCGCGTTCAGGCTGCAGTTGTTGATGACGTGCGAATTACTGTTGATGTTGATGAAAGCGTTCGCCGTGATCAGTCCATCGTTCGTCGCGTCACCACCCGGATTGAAGTTTCCCTCAGTGGTGACGTTCCCCGTGTTGGTGAACGTCGTTCCGTCGCTCGTGTTGAAATCAGCGGCGAATAGCAGCGTCCCGTTGTTGGTGAAAACCGTTCCGTTTTGCGAAAGCGGGAACGTGGTGTTGAACTGCATGGTGCCGGCCGTGTGATTCGTAATATCCACCGGTCCGTTTGTGTTGACGTTGCTGCTCCACGTCAAAGTGCCTTCATTTTGAACCGCAAAGTCGCCATTCAGTACGATGCCACCGATCGTGGTCGTGCCGAGGTTGATGACTTCGCCCGCGCCGTTGTTGATCTGGCTGGGGTTGAATGTTGCGTCCGGCCCCACAACGATCTGCGCACCAGCCGGGAAGCTGTTGATAGTTCCGGTATAGGTTCCGCTCTCAATGAACAACGAATCTGTGGCGTTCAAATTGTAGCTAGTGTTGTCGCCGGAATTTACGATCGAGTAGTCACTTGGGTCGGTGGACGCACCAGACGACGAGTCAACGCCGCCGCCGCCGCCTTCGCCTTCGCCTTCGCCTTCGCCACCGACTGAGTAGCCTTCATCGGTGTCCAGAATTCCGTCGTTGTCATCGTCGATATCGACTTCGTCCGCGATGCCATCACCGTCCGTGTCGGTTGGCGCGTCGCGGTAGTCCAAGTCTGCCGACAATGGAACGGCGTCGCTACCATCGGCAGCCGTGTCATCGTCCGAATCAGCCAGCTGGAACTCGCTGCCGTCGTGGCCAAGTCCGCTTACATCCGAGTAATCATCAGCCGCTTCGTGTGTGGCACTGTCGTCCAGGCCGTTCGCACCTACGCTCGCGTCGGTGCGACCGTCGCCGTCTGAGTCGTTGTTGCCCAGACCGCTTTCTTCGATGTCCAGGATGCCATCGTTGTCGCTATCTAGGTCAAGGTAGTCGGGATATTCATCGCCATCGGTGTTGACGGGCGCGTCGCTGGCCAGATACGCACTATTGACTCCATCATTCGCCAGTAAAGTCGCTTCATCGTCGTCGTTGGGTGCGATGTAATCCTGAGTCGTCTGCGTTTCGATGTTATCGGTGATTCCATCGTTGTCACTGTCGATATCAAGGTGATCGGGGATTCCATCGTTGTCGCTGTCTGTTCCATTTTCAGCGGTCGTTAGTGGATTGGTGAAAGAACTCTGGCGGAAGCCAAGTCCGAATCCAGCCGTGCTGGCCGCATCGTTCAGCAACTCGATCTGGAAACGATCGGCATTCAGTAAGTTCAGCTGGATGTCATCATCAGGATTGTTAACAGTTCCCCGGAAGCGAACAAAACCGTCTTCGACGACCGGTGTGAAACTACCACCATCTTCCAACGTGTAAGAGTGCAGTGTCGATAGATCAGCACCAATACCTTCGATGCGTTTGACGCTATCGCCGCTTAGCAACGTGTCATCGACATCCCCGAGTCGAATGCTTGTCGTTTGCTCGATGGCTGTTCCCTGGCCGGATCGAATACGGTCAGCGATCACACCAAGGTCGGCGGCTTCGGCAAAATCAGGATCGTCCGGACTGAAGAATGCGACTTCGAGTCGCGCACGTTCTTCGTCACCCAGACGCTCTCCTACCCCGCGAAACTCTATCTTCGGTGACTCGCCCGGTCGCGTTGTTTCCGCGTTAACGAGCGCTCCATCGGTGATGCTTATCACCGTCACGGCAACCAAGTCTGCGCCATCGTTCATGCTGTATACAACAACGTCGCCGACTTCGAGATCGACTTCCTGATCGTTGTTGGGGTCATCCGCATTTTCCACGACGACTTCATCATTCAAGTCGTTTTCCGTAGCAAAACCGAAGATTGCATCAGCGGAGAACTCCTTGAAGTTCTGATGCGCGAATTGGCCCGTCGATGTTCCAAGACCTTCATCTGTGTTCAGAATCCCATCGCCGTCGGCATCGAGGTCGACCTCGTCGTCGACACCGTCACCGTCGGTGTCGAGGGTTCCACGAAAAGAATCCGAGGTCAGGGATTGCGTCTCGACGAGACCAACATTCAATTCCAGATCCCAGTCACCGCCCAGCTCGGCCGCTCCAGTTAAGTCATCCGACGCTGCTACATCCGCACCCGTTACCGCGCTGATTGACTTGATGAAATGTTCGCCAGCCGCATTGCCCGCCAAATCGCAACCGTAGAACAACAGGTCCGCATCTTCGGTTAACGCACCGGACCAACCCGCCAATTGGTCCGCGTAGTCGCCGAGGTTTGCTGAGGTCAGTGTTGTATTTCCGAGGTGGACTTCGCCTTCATCACCATGCGAAATGATGTGAACCGCAGAAATGTTCGATCGGCTTGCAAGCGTGTTTGAGATCTGCTCAATGCCATCCTGATCAGCGTCAAGCAGAACTACTTCCGCACCAACCGGAAAGTCGCTGAGCATCGATTCGTAATCTTCAACACCCGCGTCGACAAAGATTAGCTGGCTCGATTCAGCCGTGGCATTGCTTGTGGAGTCTGAGATCGTCGCGTTGAGTGCCGACGATGCGACCTGTTCGCTGATTTCCACTTCGATGGGATCGTTCGTCAAGGAAGTAGCCTGTACAACCTCTGAAAATCCTCCCGCATCGAGAAGCTGCTTTTGTTCGAGCGATTCCAATAGAGGTTTTTTACGGCTGAAAACTTTTTTCGATCGACGACTACGAAGTTTTTTGCGCCCAGACATAACAGATTCTTTCTTGCGTGCGGGTTGTTGTTCGGTTGGTGCAAGCGCTGTTTTGTATGCGGCAGACTTGCAATTCCCATTCAATGTAGAAGCCAAAATAGGGATGCGAACCTCAGAATGGGCACGTCAAAGTTGATTGCGGTAACCCCTAATCTCTTCGCAACGAACGCGTTGTGTGTTGCGCGTCCGTAAGAACTTCCGAATACATTCGTCCGCGTACACTAGTGAAAAGATCAGTCTTTAGAGTTGCTGGTAACCCCAGAGTGCATGCGGATTGCCACACTGTGTTCGAGCGGAAATTCGGTGCAATGCAAGTCGCGCCAAAGTCAACACGCATGTGAAAAATGTGTGTCGGATGAAATGACCAAGCGGGCAATCAACATGCTTATTCTGCATGGCATCTGGTCTGTCTTGCGTTCGCACTCATCGCCCGTGTCATAGAATTCACCAAGAGACTCATCCGTAGAGAGTTGCGATTTTTGAATGACAGAGAACACTCGGTTCCGGCCTCGATTGTTTCGCCATAGATATGAAACAACTGAACGAATCCGGTGAACTCCACGGAATCGTATTCGTAGAAACCGGCCCGTGTCTGGTATGCGCAATGAATCTGCTTCGACATCCGTCGGCCCGAGCTGACGCTGCGTTGCTATTGGCTCAGATCCAGCAAAAAACGGCGTGCTTTGCAGGTTTTGGCACCACGAGGGCACCCTCCGGCTTGATGCGGTTCTGGCTTTTTATGGCGACAAGGCCATCTATTTGGATCCCAGAATCGTCGCAGTGGATGAGGCTACGTGAATCGAAAGAAGTACCCAGGCCCTGCGGAAACCGACAGGGCGTTGTTTAAGGGGAGCTCGTGGGGGCCGCCTGGTGTGGATTGACGCGGCGCGCCGCACTAATGTGGTTCGTGAATGAACCGAGAGCAGCGTGCAGTTCTTCAGCTGCAACTAGAGGTCACTATGCGAAAGCGAAGGAAGGCGTCGTTCTTCGACAGCTATTTGAATCCTCGACTGAACTACTTCGCCGCAGTCTGACGACTGCGGCGGGAAGATGAATCCAACTCGCTTGTTAGCCACTACCCAGCTCTAGAACCTAAACTCTATACCAGCGTTGAACCCGTGAAGAAAGAGCGACTCCGAATTCCAGTCGAAGTTAGGACTAGCAGGCCCGGTGGTTGCCACGGTCGGGTCAATCGCCGTACCGTTTACGTTCAAGTCGATGGCGTTGCCTGGGCGAGCAACGTCGTTGATGAAGATGAAGTTGTAGCCGAGCTGCAGTTTCAGTCGGCAAGAAAGCCAGTAGCCGATTTCAAGTCGCGAGTCTGTCAGCACACCGAATCGGTTTCGCTCGTATTCGCCGATGTTGGATGGCCCTGCCAAAATACCAAACGGTTGAACCACTGGCTCTACACCGGGTACTGTAACTGTGGTTGATCCGTCGATTAATACCCGTTGATTGATGTTGCCCAACGCAACTCGCGATCCGGCTTCGAATGTCCAACGCTGTCGCTGCCAAGTACGCATGACACCAAACTCGACACCGTGAAATCGATTCTCTGTCTCAAACCGGTCGATGACGTCGAATGTTGTTCCAGTAGGAACGAAGCCGCTTGAAACGTCACTCGTAAGTGATTCGGAAATGACGAGACTGTCATCTAGGCCAAAGGCACGGTAACCCAGAAAAACATCGGTTCGCTGTGCCGAGCATCCGTCGCTGCAACAGCAAACCTTCTTCTGTATACCGATCCCACCGGAGTAGATATCTGTATCGGTCGCAACCGAAATGGTTCCGTTGACTACGCCGGGAAAATTGACCAGCTCTGCATCCGGGCCGTTCACTGCAGGATCAGTGTTGAAGAAAGGGCGACTAACAATGGACGTTGGGTCACGCGGAAACGTGGAGGAACTATCATTTCCCAGTGCGAACAACGAACCTGTAATTGCCGTATTTCCACAATCATCCAAGTAATGCCCAAAACCGATGCGAAGCCCTGAAAGGGAGCTTGAACCGATTCGGTCGTTGCCGAAAAGTACGTTGGTTGCCGGATCGCCAAGAATTCCAACATCAGGTCGTGCAGTTCCCGCGTCGGATCCCGTTACCAATGCCGGAGCACGGAAACCATCCGAGAAGAACTGTATATAGTCGATATCGACCCAGTTGCGAGAATTACAGCCCGGCGGATCGCAAAGCCCTGGAAAGCATTTCGAATAACTGTTAACGCTCTGGGCAGGCGGTTGGCATTGGTAAGCGATACACTCTTGGCCTATTACGTTGCGACCGAAGAATATTGACGACAAGCAAAACGCTACGATTGAAAGCCAACGCATTGGTAATCCATTCCCAACAAAAGGTCCGTGTCCGAGAGAGACGAATCCAAGTTCGCTCTTCACGCTGGTTTTGAGTATCGTCTGACAAATCAGAGGGACTTTTGACGGAACGTTGGAAGTGCGGGGCAGCGTCAGGCTTTGACACTAGTTCATTTGATTGTGCCGGAAACCTGTGAGGTGGCGATTCAACAAGCGTGCGGGATCGATTGGCTATAACGGGTTAGCGTACGCCAATTGGTGGTTGGAGTAGCGGCCTACCACTAGCTCACTTCTCGCATCCGAAGGGTGTCTGTCGAACGAATCTACGGAATCGATAAGTGAACTGGCTTTAGGTAACAGCAGGAACGAATCATCTCGCCGTCATAGTCGACAGTATCGCACGGAATCTAGGAACGGTTAAGCCTGCCACGCGATGCCTAGCAATTCGCTAGGTATGAGCCGTACCCCTCCCTGTAGTGGTCATTGCATTGCACAAGCGGTGCAACAGGAACGACGGTTCAACTCTGAATAACAAACTGTGTCGTTCCCAAGTCGAACGATGGATCTTCGTCTGCATCGACGTCGATCTCGAGTTCGTCATGGTTCCATACCCAAACGCTTCGGTCCGGTCCTGTAATCGTTGCAATGTTTCCATTTGCAAATACATGCTCGGCTGTCGCGATCTGTTTGAAGTAGACCTTGTCGTTTCCGCCGTTCTTCATGTCGGCTTCAATGTGCGCGAAGTCTTTCACGACCGCGTACAAGTGATCCGACTGCATAACGGAGAACGCAGG
>CAYNJG010000299.1:0-7926 GCA_964397295.1 uncultured Pirellulaceae bacterium | reverse complement strand
AACGCAAACACCGCTGCGACTGGCGTTACGATCACGGACCTTTTCCCAGCAGGCCTAACGTTCACTGGAGCGTCAGCAACGGGTGGCTCGTTTGACGGTACGACCTGGACGCTCATCAATCCGCTGGCTCCTGGTGAGAGTCAAACACTGACGATCACTTCGACCATCGACGCTGGCCTTGCTGGTGGCACGATGCTAACGAACACGGCCCATGTCGCGACCGCAAACGAAACCGACGTCGACTCGACACCAGGCGACTCGAATGTGGCCGAAGACGACGCGGACGACGCAAAAGTTACAGTCAACAGCTTCATCGACCTCGAACTAAACAAAACGGTCGACAGCTCCACCGTCCAATCGGGTGATACCGTTACCTGGACGATTTCGCTAACCAACAATGCCCTCAACGGTAACACTGCTGCAACAGGCGTCACGGTTACCGACCTGATTCCAGCCGGTTTGAGCCTTGTCAGTGCGACGCCAACAAACGGCACTTTCGCCGGCAGTAATTGGACGCTTAACGGTCCTCTTGCTCTGGGCGACACAGAAACTTTGACGCTCGTCACGACGATCGACCCTGGTTTGGCTGGCGGCACGATGCTGACCAATACAGCATTCGTTGCGACCGCAAATGAAACGGACGTTGATTCCGTTCCCGGCGACGCAACCCTTACGCAAGACGACGCCGATGATGCCAAAGTTACCATTGGCAACGTCATCGACCTCGAACTAACAAAGACTGTCGATAGTACCGTGGTCCAAACTGGCGACACGGTTAACTGGACAATTTCGCTAACGAACAATGCAACCACGGCCAACGCGGATGCGACGGGTGTTGTCGTTCAGGATGTGCTTCCAGCCGGCGTAACTTTCGTCAACGCAACAACAACAGGAAACAGCCAATTCGCAGCCGGTCAGTGGATCATCAACGAAGCGATCTCTCCCGGCGAAACGCTGACTCTTGTGTTGGAAACAACCGTTACGGCAACCTTTGATGGGGCGATCGTAAACACTGCCCAAGTTGTTGATGCTGATCAAACCGACATCGATTCCTCACCAAACAATAGTGCAGGTGAAGATGACGAATCGGCCGCTCAAATCGTGGTCAACAACCCCGTTGCCAGTTCGCTATCGCTTTCGGGGCATTCGTACGTCGATACCAACAACGATGGAATCTTTCAATCATTCGAGCTGCCTTTGCTGGGTGTCGAAATCACTCTCATGGGTAGCGACAACGCGGGGAACGCGGTTAACCTGACGACGTTCACCAACAGCGATGGCTTCTACCAATTCGACGGTCTCGCTGCCGGAACCTACATGGTAACGCAAACGCAGCCGATCCAGTTCCTTGATGGTCGAGATACGCTCGGCAACCTTGGCGGAGATGGCAGTGTGAACGACAAGTTCACGGTAACGCTCACCAATGACGCGGTTGAGTACAACTTCGGTGAGCTTGGCCTGCTTCCACAGTTTGTCAACAAGCGACTTTATCTAACATCAACGCCTTACACGGAATGGAACTACGTTGACGTCCGACAAACTTCGATCTGGTACTCGTTCGATGCCGATCATCGGTCGTTCCTCGAAGCGAACGCTACGCTGCCAACCGGTGGAAACGCGACCATGACGATTTTCGACAGCAACATGAACGTTGTTGCTTCCCAGACTCTGGGGCTAGTCGTAGATCCAGTTGAACTTCCCGAGGGCGGAACATACTACGTTCAGATTTCCGGTGACACCGTCATCCAAACACTATCGCTGGACGTCGTTTCTGCACCCGTTGTTGATCCTTCTGCCAACGTCACGGTTAACGGCAACCAGTTAATCGCAGTAGGAACGGCTGGCGACGACGAAATTTCGCTCTATCTCGGTCTGCAAGAGCACGTGCTAGAAATCAACGGCGAGACCATGAGATTCGACGCGACGGTAGTCACCGATATTCATCTCGGAGCTTCCACAGGTAACGATACAGTAACGGTTGTCGCTACCCACCTAGATGATACGGCAAGCGTGATAGACACGTTTGGTGAACTGCACTCCAGCCACTACTCGGTGCACACCTACGCGTTTGACAACACGATCTTCGTCAGCGGTGGCGGAAACGATCACTCACAGCTTTATGGTTCGTACGGCGACGACACACTTTCCGCCTTGCCGGACGACACGACCCTAACCACACCAAACAGTGTTGCCCGAATGCTTGGTTTCGACCGAGTCGACACCTACGGCCGCGGCGGTAACGACTACGCTGCACTGTACGGTACGCAAGGTGATGACTGGTACATCGCTAGAGACGAATACACTGTTCTGACGGGCGAAAACTTCATGGCCTATACCAAAGACTTCGAACGGGTCGATGCCTTTGGTCGCGGTGGAAACGACGTTGCAGCATTGCACGACTCGACCGGCGACGACCGATTCATCTCGACCGACGTCTTTGCGAGCATGCAAACATCAACGCGTCTGACCTACACGAAAGATTTCGAAGAAGTCACCGCGTTGTCGCTGAACGGCGGAAATGATTCGGCATACGTCCTGAACTTGACGGCAGACGACCACGTCCAGGCGGCTGGCTCAGAAGCTAACTTCACACGGAACGCCGCACGCACCGAGTCGATTCACGCCTTCGACCACGTCATGGCGTTCTACGACGTTTTGGGTACAACCGACGTCGATGATGAAGACCTCGACTTCTTTCTCGACATCACTACTTAAATAAAACCCGCCTAAATCGACAGTAGTTTAGCTCGATCCCGCAGGAAAGACCGTTCAGAGTTACTAGAGCGGCCTCCCCTCTGGGATCGGGTTAGACGAGTCACGAACGAGCCCACGCGAAAGTGTTGGGCTCGTTTCGTTTTGCGCAGGAAACACATTTCCTGCATTGGACGAAGTAGGTCGAATAAACGAAGATAAACGACGCACTTTTCGGGAAGAAGATCCATGAATCCATCCAAGCGTCACGTTCTCACTTTCGTCATCGGCTTGTTGTGCTCGTCGACCGCCTACACAGCCGAGCAACCTAACATCGTCTTCTTTTTCATCGACGACATGGGATGGACCGACGTCGGTTACATGTACGATCAGCTGGATGTTGCCGAGCGATACTACGAGAGTCCGAATATCGATCGTCTTGCCAGCCAGAGTTTACTGTTCACGAACGCCTACTCTGTCGGACCCAATTGTGCGCCTAGCCGAGCGTCATTGATGACCGGCATGTACACCCCGCGACACGGCATTTTCACGGTCGGCGATCCTCGGCGAGGAAATCACAAGCACCGCAAACTCGAACCGATCGAGAACAAAACGGTACTCGCTGATGAATTTGTGACGGTCGCCGAATTGCTACAGCAGGCTGGATACAAAACGGCTTCGATGGGTAAGTGGCACTTGGGCCATGATCCAACGACCCAGGGCTTTGACGTCAACGTTGCTGGTCGAGAATGGGGTAGTCCGTCGGGCGGCGGTTACCACAGCCCACTGAACTATCCGAATCTGAAGATCGATGAAAAGGGCACCTACTTGACCGACGCGTTGACTGACCGAGCAGTGGAATTCATCAATGAGAACAAGTCTCAACCGTTCTTCCTGTATCTCACACACTACGCTGTTCACACACCGATTCAGTCGAAGGAAAAGCTAACCGCGAAATTCAAATCCAAACAGAAATCAGATCACCACACGAATCCGAAATACGCGGGAATGATCGAAAGTACGGACGACAGCGTTGGCCGGATCCTTGCAACACTGGACGATCTAGATCTTACAGAAAACACCATCGTGATCTTCTATTCGGACAACGGTGGCCATAGCGGAGCAACATCCAACTATCCGCTACGCGGCGCAAAAGGGATGCTTTACGAAGGCGGAATTCGCGTGCCTCTACTCGTGAAATACCCTGGAATCACAAAGCCACAAGTCTGTGAAGAGCCAATCATTGGCGTAGACATCCTTCCAACAATTGCCGAATTGGGGAAGGCAAAGTTACCGCAGGGACAACCGCAAGACGGCACCAGCTTTGTACCGCTACTGCGAAATCCGCAAGCGAGTCTAGAACGCGATGCACTGTATTGGCACTTCCCAGCGTACCTGCAAGGCAAAGGCGATCCGATGGGCGGCCCATTCCGCACAACGCCCGCCGGTGCTATTCGCAGTGGCGATTGGAAACTGATCGAGTGGTTCGAAACGGGACATCGAGAACTTTACAATTTAGAAAACGATATCGGCGAGACGAACAATCTCGCAGAGGCAAACACCGACAAGCTAAAAGAGCTTCAAACGAAGCTGGACAACTGGCAGCAGGATGTGAAAGCTCCGGTTCCGAAAACACCAAACCCTCGCTACGCACCGTAGCCCATCGGCTATTCCGGCAATCCTGGATCGCATTTCAACATCTCGGTCCGCGTGCAAAACGGTGATGCCGGCAGTCCTTCGGCGTTGTAAAGATTGCAGCCAATCGGCGAAATGGCGTAAGCATATCGAGCCGCAATCGGATGAGCGACCGCTTGGGAAACAACTTCAATTCTGTTCTTCCCTAAGATCTTCGCCTTCGACTCGTGCCAATTGCCCTGATCATCAAGGACCTCGAAGTGACGCAGGCTTCCGTTTGGCGTTTTCGCGGGAGGGCTAACACCAACTTTTTCAGCAATCATCAATCCTGAGGGCACCGAATCCAACCTGAATTGGATTTCGATACCGCCACTCGTGATTTCTGCTGATTCAAAGATAGGGCCGTTGATCTGCTTTCGCTTTTGGTTCGGCAAATGCGGATTCTTAGCGAGTAGGAATGCAGCCATCCGTTCTCCAACGTCCAGCTTGTTCGGCGGATGAATGTCTGGATTCTCTAAGTCGATCGTCACCACCATGCCGACACGTTCATCAGCCGCCGCTGCAGCCAATCGCTGCTGCTCACGCAGATACGGCCAGTTTGGACCAGCCCCGCTTCCTGGCAACTGCACAAAACAAAACGGCGAGTTTTTTCCACTCAGATGAGATCGCCAACTGGAGATCAATGCCCGCATTTTGATTTGATAGTCGCGTGGATCTTCCATCACTCCGCAATTCGACTCGCCTTGGTACCAAAGGCAGCCAGCGGACGCAAAACCGCGCTTCCTATCTTGGAACGCAAGTGGAGCCAGTCGAGAATGAAACAACCGACCCGGCAACCAGTTGGAATCTCGCGCTCTGACGCCACCCGGCAGACGTTGCAGTCCGGCCAGATCATCCCGTTTTGCTAGTTCGCGTTCACGAACGAGCGTCGGATGATCAACGAATGCAGACTCTGGAATGAACGGCTCAATGGGTGTTCCTCCGCGCGACACATCAATGATTCCAATCGGTACCTTCGTTTCCAAATGCATCCGACGCGCGCAGAAAAAAGCCGCCGCAGAAAACCGGCCTACTGATTCGGGCGAACACTTCATCCACTTCGGTTTGGAAGCCAACCAATCCAATGGCTTTTTAGATGGGCCATCGTTAATGCATGAAAAGCGGATCAAGGGATAGTTACTTTCGCTCGCAATCTTCCCAATTTCGGCCACAGACTTTGCGCAAGCACCTACGTTCATCGCCATGTTGGATTGACCGCCAGCAAAGTACACATCGCCCACAACAACGTCCTTGATTTCGACTGTGTTGTTGCCTTCTACCCGCATGACGCGAGCTTCCGTCGACGCCTTTTGCGAAGTTAGTTCGGCACACCAGTCGCCCTGCTCGTCAGCAATTGCTGTGGCGACGTCTTTGCCAAGTGTTATCTTGATCGTTTCGCCAGGTTTAGCTTTCCCCCAAACGAGCAAGGGAATTCCTCGCTGCAAAACAACGCCATCTGAATAAATCGGCGAGACAATCACATCAGCGAAGAGCGTATGCGTCGCCAGTGAAATCATCGTGAGCAAGGCAAGCGAAAGAGCTCGTTGCGTCATAGCCTACTGAACCTCTAGATACGCCTGCACTTGTTGTTCGAGCACGTCTAGCGGCACGGCACCTTGCCCTAAAACCACTTCGTGAAAATCTCTTATATCGAAGGCGTCGCCAAGTTTTTTCTCGGCGACGCGTCGTAGTTCACGGATTTTAAGTTCGCCTGTTTTGTAAGCGAGCGCTTGGCCCGGCCATGAGATATATCGATCCACTTCCGCGCGGATATTGTGTTTTGAGAGTCCGCTATTCTGTTCCATGAATTCAATCGCCTGCTCTCGCGTCCAACCGAAGTAATGAATGCCAGTATCTACGACTAAGCGACACGCCCGCCAAATCTCGTACGTAAGTCGACCGAAGTCATCGTACGGATCTTCATAGAAGCCAACCTCCAAACCAAGTCGTTCCGCGTACAGTGCCCAGCCTTCAATGAACGCAGTGAAGCCACCGAATTTGCGAAAGTTCGGCATGTCCATTTCCTGCTGTAAAGCGAGTTGCAAATGATGCCCAGGAACTGCTTCATGCAATGACAACGCTTGAACGCCGTAAAGCGGCCGACTCTTAAGATCGTATGTGTTGACGTAGTAGAAACCGGCTTTGGTCCCGTCGCCCGCCGGTTGCATGTAGTAAGCCGTGGTCGTCTGCGGAGCAATGTACGCAGGCACTTCTCGAATTCCGTACGGCGTTCGCGGCAGCGTTTTGAACAGCGACGGCAGTAAGCCATCCATCCGTTTCAACTCAAGAGCCGTCTTTTGCATCAACTCTTCCGGCGTTTTCGCGTAGTGCTTCTCGTCGGTCCGCAAGTGTTCCAAGAACGCCGGAAAGTCGCCTTCGAATTTTACCTTCGCAAGAATCTCATCCATTTCCGATCGAATACGTTTAACTTCTTGCAACCCCGTGTTGTGCACTTGCTCGGGCGTCAGCGGCAGCGTCGTGAATTTCCGCACGCAAAACCGATAGTAATCTCGACCATTCGGCAGTGCGGACGCACCCAATGATCCACGTGCATCGGGCACATATTCGTCACGCATAAAATCCAAGAACGCTTGGTAACCTGGCACGACCGATTCTTGAATCGCTTTGCGGGCGTCGTCTTGCAGGCGTTTGTGTTCCGAAGGCGGCACTCCATCCGAGAATTCTCGAAACGGATCGAAGAACAAGCTCTTTTCTGGATCTTGCACAATGTGCGTTTCGATCGGTTCGGCATACCCTTGCAACACTACACTTGGCAGCGTGAACCCTTTCTCAATCCCGACTCGCATCAATTCAATATGCTGTTGTGAGTAAGCTCTGAATTTGCCAAGCCGCTGGATATAGTTTTCGTAGTCTTTCGTTGTTTCGAATGGCGAGGTACGACGAGTCTCCGGAAACCCGATGTGGAATCCGTAACGATTCGTGATGGGAATCAAGTAAGTCTTGAATTCAAACTCTTCGATATTCTGTTTTAACGATCGTTCGAAGAGCAGCTTGTCTAGCTTCGCCCTATCCGAAAGACCATCGGCCACGATTGCTTCCGCCCGTTTCAAGAACTCTCGCGTTTGCTTGACCGACTTTTTTGATTGCTCAATCGATACAGGTGGTAGCTGGTCATTAAAACGATGATCACCCGTCCGCGTTGCGAACAACGGACTTTGTTGCATCTGGTATTCCCAAGCATCATCGATCAGCGTGTAGACGCTTTCGTCTTGAGCCGGCGTTTCGAGGGGATTGCAAATGCAAAACAAAGCCACGAGGACGTAAAAACGCAATGACATATCGATATCCGTGTTAGAGATTTTGCGAGATCGATCCGCTATCGATTCGTACTACCACTCGAGACGTTCGTCGTCGCCCGTGAGTTTTCCGATGGGGCGAATGCCGTCACCTTGGGTTTTCGTCAGCTTGTCGCCCAAGTCGGCTCTTGCCACTTCTGCCGCGGCAGAAAGTCGAGCAACGATGTCTGCGTTCTCTTTGGCAACATCTGTTTGCTCGCCAACATCGTTTTTCAGATCGTAGAGCTCCGTTCCCGTCTTAGCC
>CAYNJG010000298.1:0-7947 GCA_964397295.1 uncultured Pirellulaceae bacterium | reverse complement strand
CCAACGCTGCGAACCTACGAGATGATCTGTTGGTACTTCTGCGGAATGGCCGACGATGAAGAGCTGTTGGCACATCTGAACCGTCTCAAAAAACAGGCCTGAGCATCGCGGGCAAGCTCTCGCTTTCTCGTTCGTCTCGGCAAATGCTGCGCCGATCCTTGTTCAACACAGCGTCGGTGGGCACAGCAACTTCAGTTGCTTCGAGAACCACAGATCAAAACACAACCAATGCTTGGTGACATAATGCCGGGCCGAACACTATTGAGCATCTCCCCTTTTTCTCGGTCAAACATCACTCAAATCCCAGTTTTAAGCTGTTGTTCAGTAATTCGATCTCAGCAATTGCCAACCCGTGAATGCCTCGTACCTGCTGGCTATCCGCCGAACATGCCAGCCAATGACCGACGTATAAAGCGGCAACCGTTCACAGTCGCCAGACTTTTGGCAAATAAGGTTGAGCTGCGTTGGTCCCTTCTTCAAGGGCTCAACCAGTTGAATCCCAACGATCTCGTCCCAAGAGCAAGCCAACCTTTGTTCACCTCGTATTTGCATTTGGATTGTTCGATTGTCACGGTCAACCACGACATCAACTCCACCCGAGAATCTGCGCATTGCGGGTACAAAGAATAGAGCTGAAACTCCACCTGCAAGGGCCACACTTCCAGCGCCAAGCCGTGCCGGAAGCGGAAGTGGCAAATATGTAACAATCGGGATTGAGGTGACGATCAAAACCAATCCTCCAGCAAAAACCATCCTAGACGTGCCCTGCACTAGGCGTCCGTCTATGATCCTTGCTCCAGTATCTGGCAAAAAGCCGGTGTCTGTTCCTCTGGTAGGAACCAACGTCGTAGCCAATCCGTCTACAGATCCCAACAAGTTCTTCCTTCCCAGATCCCGATGGTAAAGTTGGTAAACCAACTGAGGGGGAATTCGAAGGTTGCGTCCACCGAGCCGCCCACACAAACCCGCGTATTTGAGACCTTACAAGTTGGGGAAAACGAATCATCTAGTGTACATGAATAACATCGTTGGATGGATGCGTTCACTCGAAAGCGTGTATTTGCGTTGCTGCTGGATGTTTCATGACTTGCATTACCTATAATGCAACAGGCTCTACTGCGGGAAAACATAGGCAATATCCAGATGAACAGAACCATTGGCTGGGCATTTCTTTTCGTGTGTTGTTGTCGTTCAGGTGTTTTCGGCGAAGTGCAAAAAGCCGAAGACGCTCCGCGACCATTGTCGCCACAACAGAGTGCGGCGTTGCTTAGGCTGCCGGATGGATTTCGCATTGACCTTGTCGCTAGCGAACCTCTGATTCAAGAACCGTCATGCATTACGTTTGACGAACAAGGACGGATGTTTGTCACCGAGTTGCATGGCTACAACGTCGAAGGTGAAATTGATGTGGCCAAGCTCAACAAGACCGGCGAGCTCGACACAGAGGTGCGTCGCTTGCGGTGGGAGTTTATCGGTGGAGAAGTTGCAGAAGAAGCGAAACATCGCCAGTACGGGAAAATAAAGCTTCTCACCGACACCGATGGCGACGGCCAAATGGATAAGGTCGACGTGTGGGCGGACGACTTGCCAGCAGCTTACGGAGTCATTGCTGCACGAGGTGGAATCATCGTTGTGGCGGCGCCGGACATTGTCTTTCTGGCCGATCGCGACGGTGATGGGAAACCGGAGGTGAGAGAGAGACTGTTCACCGGCTTCAAAAAACGCGAGATGGAACGCGGCATCAATAACCCGCGTTGGGGGCTGGATAATTGGATCTATGTTGGGGCAGGGGGGCATGGCGGAACCATCACCGGCCCACATCTCGAGAAATCGATTGAGCTGCAGCACTCTGACTTTCGCATCAAAGCGGACGGCTCGGCGATCGAACCCGTGACGGGACGCGTCGGTACGTTTGGACTTGCATTGAACGAAGTGGGTGATCGCTTTCCATGTAGCGGCGGACAGCCCGCAATCTACGCTTTGCCAATGCTACACGAAGCATTGATTCGGAATCCCGATGTGGCGATGCCGTCAACAAATCAATCCGCTGCAAATTACAACAATGGATTTCGAATTAGCGAACCACATCCATGGCGTGTCCAACGCCGGGCAAATCCCGAGTGGATCAAGTTTTACGGAAATCGCGAAACGGATAGCAACTACTTCACTGGTGGTTGCGGTGGAGAAATCTACAACGCGGCTCTCTTTCCAACTGAATACCACGGAAATTTCTTCTATTGCGAACCATCATTGAACATCGTTCATCGCTGCATCTTGAAAAGAGACGGCGCGGGTTACAAAGCACGACGAGCAGCGGGAGAAGAGAAACGAGAGTTCTTGGCGTCGAAAGATCAATGGTTCCGGCCCATGAATCTGCGGCTTGGTCCAGACGGAGCGCTCTACATCGTCGACATGTATCGCGAGATCATCGAAGACTACTCCGCAATCCCACGTTTTTTACAGCAGCAGTACGGACTCGAGAAAGGCCGCGACAAGGGCCGCATTTGGCGGCTACTACCGAAGGAAAGTAAATCCAAAATCGTAAGCGTTGCGGAAAGCCCCGTTGAAGACTTGATCGACGATCTAGGCCACGCAAACATTGAAAAGCGATTGACGGCGCAGCGTTTGCTAGTAGAGCGGCGCCATGAGGCAAGCGAATCACAGTATCGTACTAAAACCCGGGCGTTGCATCGTGTCGTTCAAGGTAGCGCGTCTCCACTGGCTCGCGTGCACGCGTTGTGCGTTTTGGCAGGACTCGAAGAACTGACCGACGCCGACATCGTGGAGGCTATTCGAAGTGACGACTATCGTGTTCGTCTGCAAGCGTTGCGGCTCAATTCAACGCTGTCGGGTCCGCTGGCCGATTCAGAACGCGCGACGGCAATCCTTGCGATGGGGGCTGATGATGACGAAGCAGTTCGGTTACAGCTGGCTATCACACTTGGTGACATCGCGGCAGATCTTGCTCCGGTAGCCGCACGCAACCCAAGCGGGAATCCCAAGAGCTCGAAGCCAAGCGTAGCTTTGCGCAAACTCGCTACCGACTTTGGTGACGACCGATGGCTTGCGGCGGCGATACTCAGTTCAGCGAAATACGACCAATCGCTCAACCTTAGGGACGTCCTTATAAACCTGAATGACAAACCATCGAAGGTCGTTCGAGAGATTCTATACCCACTAGCAAAAGCGACTGCTCGGAACCAAGCGTTCTTAGGTTGCCTGCATACGCTACAGCGTGTTGATGAAGAGACGCAGGTCGCGTGCCTTCAGGGTTTCGTGGACGGAGTGCAAAGGGAGAAGATTACACCGCTACCTCGGGCGTATGCAGAAGAACTGTCGGACTTGTTTTTCAGCACCAACGCGAGGACTCGTCATTTGGGAATCAAGCTCGGTGCGACTCTGCTTGACGAAGATCACCCTAGACTATTGGATATCTTGGAGTTCGAACAAAAGTTTGCCATGCAGGATGACAAACCGATTGAGGATCGAGTGGCGGCCATCGAAACCGTAGGCTATGGAAGGACGGCGCTGTTGATGCAAACCGCAAGTGTTTTGCTAAACGCCAAACAGCCGCCAGCGATACGCGACGCAGTCATCAACGCATTGGCTAACTCGGAGGATCCGGAAGCCGTAGATGTTCTGTTTCAAGACTGGGCCAGCTATACACCTGAAACCAGAAAGCTCGTGCTGGATAGAACGTTATCGAAGAAAGCGATTCGGCATAAGGTCATCAACGCGATCAAGACAGGTCAGATTGACAGCAATCACGTTACCGATTCGCAGCGAGAGCATCTCTTCAGGACAAGCACAGAATTCGATGTTGAGCATTTACGAAAAGCTTGGCCCGCGGTGACCAAACCGGGCGCCGTTGAACTCGTCGAACGCATGAAGGAGTATTCGGCTGCACTGGTTGAGAAGCGAAATATCGACAACGGTAAGAAGGTTTTCGAAGAGACTTGTGCAGCCTGTCACAAGCTAAACGACACGGGATATGAAGTAGGTCCACCTCTTGGGAGTGTTATCAATAAACCAGATGAAGCCATCCTCTTTGATATCCTAGATCCAAGCAGCAAAATCGATTCTGAGTACACCAGCTATGTTGTCGTAACCGAGCAGGGTACGAGCTTTACCGGCGTCCTTGCGTCAGAGTCAGCGACAAGTATCACTCTAAGGCTAGAAAAAGGTCGCGCGGAAACGATCTTGCGAAAAGATATCGAATTGTTAAAGGCGTCGGACGTTTCGTTGATGCCGTCTGATCTTCACAAGCAGATTCCGCCACAATCCATGGCTGACTTGCTGGCCTATCTTCGTCGGGCCTATAGCGAGAAGCGTTAGTGAGTGCGTTGAAACCAGCGCCAGGGAAAAACCAACAGGTTCTATTCCTCAGCTTCCAGCGCAGCCTTTTTCGCCGCCGTTTCGGCTGCTCGTTTTCTATTCGTCGCGACAACGCCCATTTCTTTCTCGCGAGCCGCAATCGTATTGCAGTTCGCGCACAGGCACGTAAATTGCCGGGTCGAATCGTCTTCGGTTTCAATCTGCTCGATATGCAGAGCTCGAACATCGGCGAAGGCGCATTGAGCACATTGGTATCGAGACTTCTTTACCGCGTCCAAAACGTTTGCTCCGTAAATCCGACGCAGCTTTCCATCGGTTCGTTTGTACAACCATTGGAAGACGAAGTTCTCGGTTTCGGTAAGGTGTTTCTCGGCGGCCGCTTTTCCGTCTCGTGGAATTGATTTCGGTCCGTCCGCGAGATACAGATATCCGAGTGCGAGTTGAAATAGCTCACGATCCGCTTCTGGCACTTCCGCTACTCGTGTTTCAATGGCAGCTAGATCGCCAAGAAAAGTGCCGTCGATCTTAAAGTTGGAGTCAGTCATAGTGCTTCGGGCCCAGCATGCGAAAACGGCAGTCTCAAGCTGCGAGACTACCAGAAATTCAGATAACGCAGGCAAAAACGAAGAGTGTCGCATACGCCTGTACGAGTAGAGTCGCAGAGTATAGAGCTCTGCCGGATCACGTCAACGCGAAGGGCCCACTGCGGACCGCTTGCCGACTATCTTTTTTTGTTGGGTTAAGACATCATGTCATGAGGCTGGAAGTGGGGGCTGGGGTTCGAGGTCCATGCAATCGTCAAGCAAACGAAAGATTCGGTTCGGCCTCAAGTCGATCATGCTTTTCACGCTGGTTGTATCTGTAGGATTGGGCCTAGCCGTGGCGAAGCTTCGTCGCCAAAAAGAAGGTCGCAAAGTTGTTGCTGGGTTGCTCGGTTGCGGAGAGATAGATTTTGCAGAAGACTACGAGCGGCAATTGAATTATGGTGATCCGTTCCTCGGGTTCTACGTCGTCGAGGATCTGGGATGGCGTTATGATCTTTCCACGCCCAACATATTGAAAACGATCGAGAGGTTTCACGGGTACTATTGGAGATCGCGCGAGAATGGAGCTGGAACGGATTTTGAAGAAGCCGTTTCCCAGATGACCAACCTCCATACGCTGACTCTTGGCAACGAAATGCCACTTGAATCACTTGCGCCTATAGCGGGATTGACAAAACTTGAGACTCTCAGAATTGGCGACCTATATGGTGATCACAACTTCAGTCTTACCGAACGACAATTGGCTGTGTTGAAAGCCAATCCGCCTCGGACATTGGATCTGACGCCGTTATCAAATCTCAAGCAACTCAAACACCTTTGCCTTGGCAATTGCGGGGAAAGCGATCTAACGCCGCTAGCTGGAATGACCAGTCTGGAAACACTAGACCTCCAGTTTTCTTACGCCGCCGACCTAAAACCGTTTTCGCAGATGGTTGAACTGCGCACGCTAGTGCTAGTGGGCGCTCATGCCAAGGACTTGTCGCCCTTAAGCGATCTGAAAAAACTTACGAAGCTAGACCTTACAGAGGCAAAAGCAGTCGACCTTCGCCCACTCGCGGAGCTGGCTAACCTTGTAACACTCAAAGCATCAGGAACCGACATCGAAGACATATCGGCGCTCGCGTCGCTAAGGGAGGTGAATTACGTCACCCTTGCCGATACACCTGTTTCAGATATCTCTGCGCTGAGCGATAAAACGAAGCTACAGCGGTTATTTTTATCCAACACCAACGTTAGCGACGTGTCGCCGCTTGCAAGCTGTACTGCACTTGCGGAACTCGACCTCAGTCACAGCATGGTGGAGGACGTATCGCCACTCATTCACTGCAAAGCGTTGCAAGAACTAAACCTAACGAACTGCCCAGTAAAAGACCTGAGTCCGCTTAGCGGGTGCAATATGAGAATCATCCTTGGGGGATCGCAAAAAGTCACCATGCCCGCCGACGTTCGCCGGCACATCTGGCGTCGAGATATGCAAGCTGACGAAGTACGGCCTGCAAGACCATGAAAGAGCCAACTAAACGGCTGGTGCGTTTGCGAGGTCTGCCCGAATCGATGTTCGTTGATGGGCTGATGTGGCAGGCGTTGCCTTCGCTGTAAGGAATAACTCTCGCAATTGCACGAAGAGCACACACAGCAAAGCGAGTGGGAAGAGTTGAATGCGTATTGATGTGGCGAGCGTTTGCGACAGATGTGGACCTAAATACCATATTCCCACCATCGCGATGATGCTTGGCAGAACCTCCGAAAGTCGTTCCCGGTTCTTTTCTACGAGGTAGTACACCGTTGCCACGCAAGCAGGGCCGATCAATAACAGATCGTAAATCGGTACGTAAGGATTGAACAAAGCATTGGCTGTTAGGAGAGAGGAGAACGCGAGCCACCAGCGAGTTCCAGTCGCAAAACGCCATTGGCGTCCAATCCAAAACGCGAGTGGAATGCCACAAAGAAACGCGAGTAATTTCCCTCGTCCGGCGATGACTAGATCAAAGTACGGTGCCAGTCCGTGAACTTTTCGAAAAGGCGTTTCAAGGTTCCACGCTGAGGTCGCAAGTGAACTGGCAAGCTCGATATAGCGTTGTACTCCCTCGAATCCCGTTGCATGCAACGAAATCGCGCCAGCTGGAATTGCAACACTGAGCATTCCCCAAAATGTTTTCGGTCTTGCAACGAGCGTGCCGAGGATAAAGACTCCCACGATATTCGGCTTGTAAATGCAAAGGCCCAATAGGGCGCCGGCAAGTACGTCACGGTTCGCGCGAAGAGCAATGACCGCAGCCATCACTAAGCAAAGTGCTACTGGTGAAGATTGGCCTCCCAGCAGTGTTTCGCCAACGATCGGCCAACCCGCGAACGACCAAAATGCCAGTTTTGCGATCCTGCGATTCTCAATTCCTAGATTGCGGAAGAGCATCCAAATAGCGATTCCGACACACGTCGCACAAATCGAAGCGAAGATCGCGAAGGAGAAAGCAAAGTCGATTCGCGCGAGTCCCTTCATCAACCATGCGGTTACTGGCGGATAGCGGAACGGCCAACTCTGATTAGAGTCCATCGTCGGAAAGTGGGCTGACGTCCGAACTTGATTTGCTCGATCGTCATAGAGCTTGTCAGCTTCACCGGCCAAGAGAGTCTCGCCGGAAACGTAGAGCATTACGTAGTCCGCGCCCAAGGGAGTTCCGGATCGATCCAGTAGGTCGTCGAATGGTGAAAACCAGACGCTCCAGCCGACAACCAACAGCAACAGTACCACACGACCGGCAACCGACAATGCGACTAGCGCGTCGTCAGGACTCCGAAGAATGGATTTCGATTCTTGGCGTGAGGCAGCCATGGTGTGTGTGGTGTTTCGGGCGAAAAAGGGAAGGCGGAAGAACTGGCTTCGTCAGACGCGATTGAGTCGACAGCGCACGCGAAAGGGGTTTGCAAATGGAGCCTATGCAAACCCCCGCGTGATTTTTCGAATGTGAACGGAGGCTCAACTAGCCTTCGTTCTTCGAGTAGCCCAGTGTGTGCAGCACCGAAAGGATCTCTTCATACGTGATGAAGCGTCGTCGATGGCGAAGTT
>CAYNJG010000297.1:0-8172 GCA_964397295.1 uncultured Pirellulaceae bacterium | reverse complement strand
AACGGTGAGCACAGCTAAGCGTTTGGACATGGCTATGCGTTTGCTTTCGGTCGGTATTGAAGATCAACTAGCCGGTTTGGGGATGAACCCCGAGAACCTGGCGCCAACTCGGGAAAGCTGGTCTGAGGACAAAGAATGGCTGACACTGGAATGGGAAGTGGACGGTTCGATTACTGAACTTCTCTCGAAGGATTTCATAAAGTCCACGATGGCGGCTTTGCCCAAGCCTGCACCTGTTGCCAGCTCTCCGGCGTCGCGGTCTTCAGTTCCAAGTTGGAACCGGTTTCCACGCGGGCGAAGAAGAAGTATCTTTCGGCCGGTCAATTAGATCGTTGCAACTTCGAGTTGTATTCCAAACTGCGGCGAGTGAAGAAACCTAAAACGAATCTCGTAGTGAGTTACTTACATGGTTGTTTCAGTTATTGTTGCGGCGGCGCTCCTTTGTGTGTTGCCTGTCGAGTTGACGCAAGCTGATTTCGAAAAACTACACAAGACCATCATGCCGTCTGAGGATCCGTGGAAGTCGGTGCAGTGGAATACTTCACTGGTGGAAGCCCAGAATCTTGCCGCTGCAGCGCGCAAGCCGTTATTTATTTGGGCGATGGATGGTCATCCGCTGGGGTGCACGTGAAACAATGGTGTGATCGACCGTAGGTTGATTTTGAAAGATAAGGCGATTTTGGCCATGTTGCGGCGCGATTTTGTTCCCGTCGCCATCGACCAGTGGTACACACGATCGCAGCAGGACGTGGAAGGCCGCTTCTATCGTCAGATCATTCAAAACAGCCCTCGCAACGATCCGAATAAGACGACGCAGGGGTTCTACGTGGCTAGTCCTGGCGGGCAACTAATTGGGTACAACAACAATCGAACACCAGATCGGGTTCGTAAGTTCATGGAGGATTCGCTTAGCCGTAAAGTCAGCATGGTTTCCAAACCATTGATGATGAAGAAAGTTGACGAGCAATTTCATCCTCAACTGCCGCCAGGTGCTATCGTCGCTCGAGTGAATTCGAAAATCCTGAACGGATACAAACCTTCGAATCGATCGTTCGATGAGGTGTTCCAGAATGCGGTGGGGCGTGACAACCTTTGGGTGACAGCTGAAGAGCAAGCGAGGCTTGCGGAAAACATCTTTCCGAAGTCATTAATGCGGAAGATTGCGCGTTTCAACTTGGTTGATAATACGCGAGGCGAGCCGCCCATGTGGGAAGGCAAGGAAATCAAGTCCTTGGAAATTTCTCTGACAGCTGAAGGCGAAATCCTCGGAGAAGCTCACCTAGAAACGCGCGATGGCAAGCGTGGCTATATGGCGTCACTGCGCGGAATTGTTGAATCGAAGAGCGGCAGGCTGGTGCGGTTCGATTTGGTATCCAAGGGCAAGTTTTGGGGCTCTGGTCCCTACACAAAACGTGCTCCCAAGGGGAAGTTCGATTTCGTCGTGGCGATCCGTCTTGCGGACGGCACGGATGTCTCCGACGATGTCGTACCTCAGGCGTTGAAAGCCGCCGGTCGACAGAGTTATCGAAATCCCTAGGCGCTCTCTATTGTGCCGCATATTCCAATCGTACTTTACGACATTCGCTTTTCTTGAGCTTTTCGATGCGCGACGGCTTCGCGTTTTGTGCGAAACGTTTTGAACCGTTGTTTGCCGTCTTCGTTCCATGATGCGACCCAGCGGTTGTACGGATTCTTGCTGACGCCGATTGTTCCAGACGTGTTGTTGACGGGCTTGGATCTGTTGGGGCCTGTCCGCCATTTTCTCTCGCCAAGTTCCTTGAACTTCTTGTCTCGCCATCGCTTGGCTCGCGCTAGTGCCTTTCGGACGCCTCCGTTAGAAAAACGGAAGTACTTGGAGTATTCCTCGCCATCTCGTACTAGACGAACGACCCAGCCGTTTTCTTCACGGCGAATATTTTGCATTGCTGACATGGTTCGATTTTAAGCCAGCCATGCAGCATGACAAGCTGCGAACATAGGTTTCGCGCAAAGACAGTTGATTGGTAAACTTAGTTTTGCGAGCCAAAAACCGCTGAGAGAAACAGGAAGTCGGAAAACGAGACTTCGTTGTCGCCGTCAAAGTCACCTCCCAGCCAATTGGAATTTTGTCCAAAATTAGCTGACAAGACAAGGAAGTCAACGAAATCTACGTCGCCATCGAGATCCGTATCGCCTCGTTGTATGCCAAGTATGTCTTCGATCAACACATTAGCATCCCCATTGTTGACGTTGCCGTCAGAATTGAGATCGTAGATGGAGTCGCTATTGTTGTTCGCGATCTCCGCGTAGAGTAAGTCTACATCGTTGCGGTCGGCTCGCTGGTCATTGTTGAAGTCGCCACGCACGGAATCGGTAGCGTACTGTCCTGGGGTGCCGCCGATGATATTGCTTGGTCGCCAAAGAGTGACAGCGCTCAGTTGCAAGGCTTCGGTAGGATCGATTGCCTCGAGTGAGTTTCCGTCCCCGTCGGTCGAAGCATACCAGTCGTCGTCGTAGCGGATTTCGCGGATACTCTCACCCAATGAAGCATACAGTGCAATGGTTTCACTGTTGTTAGAGAGCTTCCCTCCATACTCGCCGATCGGATCGGTAGGGTTATCAGACCCAATGGCAATCGCGATCTCGTCGCCATAGCGAGCGCGGAATGCGTCGACATTTTCCACGACTACGAGCGAAGCACCAGGTTCCAGTGATTGTTGGGCGAACGTAAAACGGATTCCCTCGGTATCGCCGTCGACTTCTACTTGTCTGAATTGAACTCCGTCCAGGTTGACACGCGAGTCGCTATAGTTGGTGACTTCGACGAACTCGAACTCATCACTGTCAACATCGGGTTCGCCAGGTTGAGCGTCTTGTGGGTTAAAGTGTATTTCAGTGATGGCCAAGTTGTCCGCGGAAGCTAGGGCTGCATCCAGAATAAATGGAGCCTCGTTGATTGCCGACCAAGTATCGCCATCGAGTGCCCGCATCCGAATGTGTGTGTCGCCCGCGAGTCCAAGCGGTTGGTTATCGTAAACGATAGCGCTCGAAGAAATTGCGCCGCCAGGCATGCGGGGGTCGGTCCCGTCGGTGGTGTAGTAAATTGTTCCCGCTTCCGCATTCATCTCGAGGAAGCCAGTAGGCAATACCCCGCCTTGCTGTGAGAAAGTCGGAGTCGGCGTATCCGATGTGTACCCCGCGGCATCGAACTGCAGAAGAACGCGAGCCGTTCTCTCTGGGAAGTAGTTTTCCAGCATGTCTTGGACTTGCGGTTCCCAGCTTTCATCGACGGTCTGTGGGCGGCCGTGTTGGTCGCCCCATCGCGCAGATTCAGCAACGAGCGGGCTGCGGATGATGTCCGTGATTTCTGCGAACCGCGCCGCCGGCACATTGCGTTCGGGGTGTTCGGGATCCCATTCTGGATTCTCTGGGTCAACGTACAGTGCTCCTCCAGGTGAGAAGTGTTTTTGGATTCGATCGGCAAACAAGAGTTGGAATTCGGGGACACGCCGCAGTTCGGCATACGGTTCCGCGATTCCATCACTGATTGTGACCCGGTTTGTCGTGAGTGAGCTGCGCAGATTCAGGGACCATTCTGAATCCCACATGAAGAACTTGTATCCGGTACTTTCCGGGCCGCGTTGTCGACCAGCGTAGTAGTTCTTGTGCGGCCAGTCACTGTTGCCGCCGTACAGATTGACGATCATGTAGTCGATGTAATTCTCGACATCTAAATAGTCTTCGTATTCTGGGTTGTTAGTGCCATCTGGATTCAAGCCTTGCATCTTCATCCACGCGGCGATTTGCTCGTCGCTACCGTTCGGAGCGTTGTCGACGTCGCGCGCTAGTTGGTTTAGTGTTTGCCACGAGCCAAGGTCGCCGTTGATCGCGCTGCCGGAGTTTTGAATGTCCCAGTCATCCTTGTCACCACCGATGTAGTCGCTGGCGAACGCTTCGTCGGGCCGTTCGACAATGTTGTACGTCCCCCAGTAAACACCATTGATGTAGACATGGCTAAAGGTTCCATGGGACGCCGGTTGTCCCATCGCGAGTTGCGTGCGGCGACCAAACTCGTCGCGGCTGTAGAGTCGATTGGTGTTGTCACCATTAGACCATTGCCAGCCATCGTTGGCCTCCATGCGAAGAGTGATGGTGTCGAAGGAATCGACGGCTCCTTCGCCGAATAGCGGGTATTCCAATTTTGTTGGGCCATACTCGCTTTGGAATTTGAAGCGAAATGATTTCTTGTCGGTGAGTCCAAAGCTGCGAAACGCTCCGCCCTGAATCTTGAGTCCCGCGTTGATTTGGAACCCATCGGATCCGTCGGGGTTGATCAGCTCGAGTGACGCTGCGGTTTCTAGGTTGCTGTTGGACGGATTGGAATAGATGCCATCGGTCCCAAACATATTTTCGATATCCAGCGAAATGGAAAGCGTTGGAATCGCCATCAGGTCGTCTTGGATCGATTCCGCATATCTGCCATCAAAGTCATCGTTGGGGCCGATGACATCGGGGTCGAGTCCGTAGTCTGGTGAATTTCCGTTCCAGGAGGTCGGGAAACCCTGATCAAGTGTGGATGTTCGAGTTTGCTGTACGACGTCGGCCACGAAAAAGTAGCTGGCGGTCGAAACGTCGGATGGTTGGAAGTCATCCTGAAACGCAGCAGCACGTAATACGGTCGTCCTGTCGATCGTCAGCGGGCCGGTGTAAACACTGCCGTTGGTTGCCGTCGGAACAGAGCCGTCGGTTGTGTAGCGAATGGTAGAGGCCGCGTCGGACGTTGTGATCGAGGCTTGCTGAGGGGTTTCGTAAAAGCCGTGCGGTAGATCGATCGTGACCGGTGCGCTAATGCCAGCTACAGGCTCGCCGTTGGTGCCGAGCGGTGTGGGCCTAGAGAAAAATCCGACTTCGTTAATGTTCGTGGAACTGGCCGCAGAAAACAGAATTCGCGGCATCATCAAAAGGTCGGAGCTAGTGTCGTTCCGGTTAAGTGAATGAACAGCAAGGATATTACCGGTCGGTTGCAGTAGGTTCTTGAACGCTGTGATGTCAAAGGGCTCAAAAATTACTGCGTCGCCGTCACTGTTTTCGCCAGTCGAGGGTGAATCGTAGCGTGGGTCGGTCGGTCCGTTGCCCGCGGCGACACGTTGTCCGTTGAGGTATGCGATGAAACCGTCGTCGTAGCGCATCTCTAAAACGAGCTGGTTAATGGCTCCGACATCCAGGGTGTCAAATTCAACTCGCGAGTAGAATCCGATCGTGCCGTTTGGTACTTCGCTGTTCAGAAACGGTGCGTAGTTGGAACCTGACCGTTCATAACCGATGCCGGTGTTGCCTGTATCCCATGCGCTGTCATCGAATGTTGGTTCCGTCCAACTCAATCCCAAACTGTCGTTTTGTGGGACGATGTAGGAAGCCGGACTGACTTCGCCAAGCAGGACCTGCGAGTCGCCGGAGAGCATCTCAACGCCGTATGAAATGTCGGCGGTTTGGAACGGGTACGGGTTGTACTCATGAATTACGGTTGTTGCGTCAGCAGCAAAAAGCGAAAGTCGCTCACCGTCAGCACTGAGACTGAAATTGGTATGAAGTTCACCGCTGGTGCGATCTTTACCAGACGCGAAGATGATAATCGAGTCAGACGCTTCGATATCAATGTTGGGTATCGTCCAGCGTGTGCCTCCGTTTTGGAGAAAAAGTCCGCCCAAGTTTGTTGTTTCATCGCCTGAGTTATGGAGCTCGATCCAATCCGAGGTATCGCCATCTTCATCCTGCAGCGAGTCTTCGTTGACCGCAAGGATCTCGGAGATAATGATGTCGCTCGCGTCGAGCATTTCTCGTTTTTCGAGTCGTTCGACACGCATTCGTTTTCGGGGTCGTTTTCGCAAGAACCTATACCTCAGCTCAGTTTCATGTTCCTCGTGGTATCTTAACAAGAAATGCGAGATCGTTGCTATGTTCTGGCGACTGGCTAGCTGTGTTGACGGTGGAATTCAATTCATGGTGAAACCAAAAGACGATACACCCATTATGGAGCTAAGAAACCTTGGTCCCGCCTGCGAAAAACAGATGGGCGCGGTGGGATCCACGCTGCAGGTGATATTCGAAATCTAGTTATCAAGGCCGCGTTCGAGGTGACGATGCGCGGCCGCATGGCACGCGGTGAAGGTGGCAGCTGTTTAAGCGCCGCGTGTCTCTATGCCATGTATGGCACGCTGCACGATCTGGATTGGCGCGAGATTCCCGAAAGGAAGAAAGACCGGGTAGTTGGGGGCCAAGTATGACTCTAGTCATTGGTCTGAGACAAAGGACTTTAGTCAACCGTTATAGATTAATTTCAAACCAGCAGCGCGTAGGCCTACAATGATGAATACAAAACGACTCTTTGAACCTCTCGTGACATCGACTTCGATTTTGAGGTTACTTTCGCGGACTTTATTAACATTAGTGCAACCTTAGGGCAGACTATAGCAACTGGCTGTTAACGACGGGCCAGGCAGGGTGTAATTTTGCAAATCTGTATAAATGAGATGTATCCATGCGTTCAATCGTGACACTGATTGTTTTCTTGGTTACGGCAGCTCGTGCCTATCCAGTCGAGTTTTCCTTCGTGGCCGGAACAGAGATTCTTCCGGAGTTCAGTAGCGCGGAGGTACAGCTTTCGACTTTCACCACTAACAAGATCATTGTTGGTGAGAGCTTTGCCTACGATGGAGATGACGGAAATTTTTTATATCAGCTGACTGGGTCGGGCGGAATGGTAACGCTGACCGACGCGCACGACGATTTTTATGTTGCAAACTGTCCGCGCTGCAACGAGTCCCCCGTTCTCTTGTGGGACGTGGACACCAATTCGCTGTTACGACGTTTTGTTGTTGACGAAACGAATTTCACGCTTAGCCCTCCCGGCTTCTGGGGCATGGGTGTTGCTGTTGGCGAAAACTATGTTGCGTCCGCAGACCAGCGTGGCAATACCGCCGTCTTTTCTATTGCAACCGGCGAACAAGTATTGGACTTGCCCGTAGAGAGAGGTCCAGACTTTACGGGGCAGTCGGGAGTTGACTTCTTTGGAGACAAGCTTCTCACGGGCTCAACAGGAAACGGAGTCGACGGCGCGCTGACACAGTCTGTCATTCTAGTCGACATTCCTAGCGGTGAGATTGAATTGGAGATTGCCGCTGAACTAAGAGACGGACTTGCATTCGGAGTCGGCGTGGGGCTGAGCGACGACGCCCTCTTTATTCATGACAACTTTCAACTCCTAAAATACGACTACGAAGGAAACCTACTTGCGTCCGTCGCGAGTCCGCCTGGCGTTTCGAGTCAGGTGGAATATGCCGATGGCTACGTCCGTGTTTTCAGTTCAATCTATGACGAGGACCTCAATCTCGTCCTAGAGCATCCCAATCAAATCACATCGATCCTGGGTGATCGCTTCTTGAGTTTTGACGGCATCGATTTTGATATGCAAACCGGCAGGGTGATCGGTAATTTTTCAGTACATACGATACCGGAGCCCAGCGGTGCCTTGCTTGTGATTGTCGCGGCGGTAAGCTTGACAGCGTTACGAAGACGACCGTGATTGTTGCAGTTCAAGGTGACAGTTTTCGGGCTTCGTGCATCGCGAGGCGATGTAGCGAAAGTCGTCAAACGTTCGGCAACCACCAGAAACCGAAACTCTTGACGAGTTTGCTACCACCGAGTTTTACCGAGCCTCGCTCATTTGGATCGATTCTTGAGTTGTTGTCGGGTCGAACGCTTCACACACGCAAGAACGCTTTGTTGCGGTACATAATCCAGGCGATGAAGACAGGAATCAGAGTCGTCACGATGGCGACGCCGAGCGGTCCCCAAGCGACGCTCTTGACCCAGTGACTCAGCGCGAAGCGTTCTACCAGTCCTTCGTAGCCGCCAACTAGGTTATCGAGCATGTATAGCGTAATCGGATTCATGCCTATCCAAACGAACGGCCGCGCCCAGATATCGAACTTGCAAATGTCGATAATCAAGTGGGAGACGGCGAGCATGATGAAGCTCCAGCCGCCGGCGTAAAGCACGAACGACGGGCTCCAAAGTTTTTTGATAACTGGGCAGTAGACGCTAGTCGGTGCAATATGCCACCCGTATCCGGCGGCAATGCAAGCTCCGCCAATGACAAGGAGCGAAAAGAATCGAGTTAGGTTCGACATCTCC
>CAYNJG010000296.1:0-8268 GCA_964397295.1 uncultured Pirellulaceae bacterium | reverse complement strand
ATCAGTAGTCGTAGAAAAAAAACAGCAAAGCGTCTGGCGAAACGAAAGCTCCGCGTCGAATCACTTGAGGCTCGCGAAGTCCTCACGACCGTCACGATGACCGACGCCGATCAATTCCTTCTCGAGTTGGTGAATCGTGCGCGACTGGATCCGGTTGGCGAGCTGAGTTTTCATTCCAGTGTAGGTGACCTGAATCAAGGCATTAGTCCACCCAGTCTTACTGCGACGCCTAGGCAACCGCTTACATCGGTCCAAGAGTTGGTGGATGCAGCCGGACTTCACTCGGAGGACATGCTTGTTGGTAACTTCTTTTCGCACTTCAGCCTAAACGGGGATAATCCGCGAGATCGCGCCGAGGATGCTGGTTACTCGAATTTCCGTACGGTCAGCGAAAACCTCAATTGGGCAACAATCAATCCGGGAGCGTTGAACCAGGAAGCCGAAGTTATCAAAGCCCACGAGTCTCTGTTTGCTAGTCCGGGGCATCGCATGAATTTGTTGAATGGAAGTAAAGACGAGAGCGGCTTTGCTATCCGATTTGGAGAGACGACGCCGACTATGCCGAACCCGCCGTTTGATGGCTCCACGACCTTCGACGCTGGTATCACGACCGAGAAGTTTGGGGAACGAGCCGCTGGAACAGATGCTTCATTCACCGGAGTGATCTTTACCGATGGTGTTGTAGCCAACGACTTTTACAATATCGGCGAAAGTGTTGGTGGCGCGACCGTGTCAGCTCTGAATCTTGGTACAGGAGTAACCTACCAGACAATATCGGGTCCTAGCGGCGGATACCAAGTCGAAGTGCCGCCGGGGTGGTACACAATCACAGCGAATGGCGAGGGCGTGTCGCAGACGATGGTCGAAACTTTGGTCAACATTGGTGTGGAGAATGTGAAAGTTGACTTCAACACTTCGCAAGCTTCTTCGGGCGGAAGTTCGATTGGCTTGGACGACCTCATCTCGCTTGATTCAACGGGACAACTGCGCGTCGGTGAGTCGGATGGGAATTCATTGACTCCAGAAACTTTTGGAACTTGGGCTGGAACGGTAACGGACTTCGGAGTTGGCGATTTCAACGGTGATGGCCTGGAAGACGCGGTGAGTCTACTTTCGGATGGCCGACTCAAGGTCGCGATTTCGACGGGAATCTCGTCGTTTATTGTGCCGGACTGGGGCACGCTGCCTCCAACGGTGACATGGACCGATTTCACTGTTGCTGACTTTGATGGCGACGGCAAAGACGATGTCATCGCGCGAGCCGACTTCGATGGATCGTGGTGGGTTTCGAAATCCGACGGCAATAGCTTTCAGCTTTCTCACATCGGGACCTACGCGAAATCGATTCCGTGGTCGTTTGTCACCGGTGATTTCAATGGCGACGGTAGAGAAGACATTGCCGGCCGCGACACAGCGGACGGCTCTTGGTGGGTCGGGATTTCCAACGGCAATACGATTACAACATCGCATTGGGGAACGTGGGATCCAACACATCCGTATCTCGATATCAGCGTTGGCGACTTTGATGGCGATGGTCGGGATGATATTGCTGGCCGACTTTCCAACTCTAGGTGGTGGGTAGCCGAGTCGTTAGGAAACGGGTTCTTTTCAAAACACTGGGGCACATGGACACAGCACGTCAACTGGTTGGAAGTGTCCGTGGGTGACTTCGATGGCGATGGCGACGACGACATAGCCGGCCGCGCCAGCAATAATGGCCAATGGTGGGTAGCCTCGGCCAATCCTGGGACGCGAACGTTCTCGAATCAGCTGTGGGGAACCTGGCCTACGTTCACTACCTGGGATGATGTCCAAAGTTTCGACTTCAACAGCGACGGTCGTAGCGATCTCGTCGGCCGTGCCGGAAATGGCCAATGGTGGATCCTTGAATCCAACGGCGTTAGGTTTCTCAATACGCTCGGAACATCATGGGCACCTGGAACGACCTGGGTCGCCACGGGAGCCGGTGACTTTAGCTGACCGTATCGGCGTGTATCGCTTTGCGTTTGCGAGCCGTTTGACCCGGGTTTTATGACTTGTTCTTTCGATCGCCCTTCCATTGAAGTGCGGGTCATTTACGATGGTGTTTCGGTCTAGTCTATTGCCTGCCACATCATGTGGCGTCTCATGAGGTTCATTATGAAAACCAAGCGTCTCACGTTTCTTCTTCTCATTATTTTCTGTTTTGCGACTTCGGTCTTCGCCCAAGATGCAAAAAACATTGACCCATCTGGCACTTGGAGATGGGAGAGCGATCAAGACGGCGAAACAGTCAAGCATGAACTTGCTTTGACCACGAACGAAAAAGGCGAAGTCGTTGGCGTCTACAACGGGATGATGGACGATCTCAAATCCGACAAGGGACGAATCAAAGGCAACAAACTGACTTTGGATTTTGATGTTGAGCGACCGGAAGCAACTTTCGAGGCACGGTACGTCGCGACCATTGATGGCGACGCGGCGGAAGGCGTCATTACTTTGTCTTCGGACCAGGGCTCGATGGATCTTCCATGGAAAGCCAAGCGAACCGTTGAAATGTCTGACATCGTTGGCAAGTGGAATCTGTTAGTTGCCGCAGAAGATGGCGATCACACGCCGACGATGACAGTTGTCAAAAAGGGCGACGAGTACATGGCAATGTTTGAGGGCGATGGCTTGAGCGACTGCAAAGTCAAAGACATGAAAGTCAAAGACAGTGAATTCATGTTCACAGTGACTGGCGAATTGCAGGGTATGGACTTTGTCGCAAAATGTGAGTCGCAGCCCCGTGGCAATGCTCTCAAAGGTGATATGGTCATTGAGGTAGATGGCAGCGAACTAGATTTGTCGTTTAGCGGTAAACGAGAACCGGAACTTTCATCGCTCGTTGGCACATGGGACATTCTGGTTGAGGCACCCGATGAAGACCATGAAGCGAAAATGATGGTCAAAGATTCTGGTGGTAAAGTCTCGGCCGTTTTCGACGCCGGCGGCCTCGGTGAGTTTCCTGCCAAGTCGCTGACCTTGAAAGACGGCAAGTTGCACTTCAATTTGGAAGGTGAGCTTGAAGGTCAGGAGTTCGAGGCGAAATGTGTTGTGAAGGTCATGGGGAAGAAGCTCAAAGGGGCCATGATGATGAACCTAAGCGGCGAAAAGATGGAGATTCCGCTGTCCGGTAAGCTCCTAAAGTAGCTCGCTGATCGCTAGTAGAATCAAAACGACGGTCTGGTTTCCCACCAGACCGTCGTTTTTTTATTGATCATACGATTCAGTCTGGGCCGCCCTCCTCTTCGTCATCCGCCGTCCTCGAAAGCTCGAAGATTGCAGTCACGATAAGAATTACAACCGACATGCCGATAACCACGGCACAAGCACCCAGCTTAAAAACGACAAGTATCGCCACAGCAACAATTCCCAACTCATAACCACACCCCTGGCTGGCCGGAATTAGTTGCTGACCCTTTTTTTCTTTCCGCAATTCGCGACGGAAGAAATCCCGTCCAACGAACCCCGCGAATTAACGAAAAAGGGCTAGAGTCCCGCGCTTCATTGCGTGAACGTTCTAGCCCGTAATGTTGAAGAAAGCTCCAACAGTCCCAAATCATATCAATTTCGCTGACAAAAGATAGCCCTTTCGGATTATACGGTAGCCATCCATAAGAGCGTTGTTGTGGCCCTTGCTGTCAGTGGGTTTGCGATGCAAAGGGTTTGATAGAAAGAGGTTACGGAGGGTCCAGGGTTTCGTTCTTGCAGAGGCTTTGAGGGTGCCAAGAAACGATTTCGTTACGGCATAACTCAATCGCAGACGCTCTTAAGCGGTTGGCTCGCCGCCATCAGTTTGCGCGAACCTATCTAGAGTCGAGTTAGTGACACCGGTAAATACGCACCGATCGCCGCCGTTACAGATTCCACGCTGCTTACGTTCCGAATTGCGACGAGAGCAATAGAAAGTCGACAAAACTCACGCGACCATCCGCGTCAAAGTCTCCGTCGCTCCAGACTGCGTCAATACTGCCAAAGTTCGTAGACAGGATGAGAAAGTCTGCGAAGTCGACATCGCCGTCACGGTCGGAGTCGCCAATCGTAGGCTCTGGTGTCACAGACGGTGCGGTCGTGCCGCTTACCGCGACGCGTTTGCCAGCGATTGGGATATCACTGGCTAATCCGTAGACGAAATTGGAATCAATCGTGGGGCCATCAAATGCGAGGTTCCCATTGAGATCCAGAATGAAACGCGCGGCGCGTCGAACACCAATGTTGTCTGTGCCGTCGCCGTCCCAGTCACCAGCCAACGGTGTGTCCGATGCTTGGCCAAACGCTCTATTAGCATCGATACCAGCATCAAACGCATGATTGCCGTTCAGATCCAAAATGAAACGTGTCCCTCGCCGTACGCCAAAGTCATCAATGCCGTCGCCATTCCAATCGCCAATCACGGGCGTGTCGCCCGCTTGGCCGAAGGCTCGGTTAAGGTCAACTGTCGCACCGTTGTAGGCTCCGTTGCCATTCAGATCTAGCAAAAAGCGGTTGCCGCGTCGAACACCAATGTTGTCTGTGCCGTCGCCGTCCCAGTCACCTGAGATTGGAATATCGCCCGGTGCGCCAAAGACGAAGCTTCCGTCGATCGTGGGGCCATCCCATAGATCGTTGCCGTTCAGATCCAGAATGAATCGTTGGCCGCGATAGACGCCCAGATCGTCTGCACCGTCGCCATTCCAGTCACCGACGATTGGGATGTCACCGGCCTGTGCGAATGACTTGTTGGAGTCTGGACCATCCTGTGTGAGATTCTCGTTGGTATCGAAAATAAAGTTGTTGCCGCGGTGCACGCCGACGTTGTCGTTCGCTGGTGCACGAACTTGCCCGAGTAGCTCTAATTCGAATTGTCCTCCGACGGAACGTTGTCCGATCCCAGTGCCTTCGAACGGATTTGGATTGCCGTACACGTATATTCGGAATTCGATCGTCCCTGTTAGACCATCGAGCCCGGCTACGTCAAATAAGTCGACGCTGTAATTCGTATTTTGTGTTGCAATGGGACCGCCAAAGTCGGTCAGGATGTCGACAGCCGTGAATCCGGTAGCGCTTGAGAATAAACCAAAGCTGCGCTGTTGATTTGTACTCCTGAGCGTTGCGTCTATCGAAGTCACGTCCAATACGTGACCCGGATCGACCGTCACCGAGAAACTAATGTACTCGTCGCTATTGATTGATTGGACGAGCGTAGACGAATCGACAAAACGCGGTGCAAAGTGGTTCGCGATGATGTTGGGGCCTAGGCCTGGTCCAATGGTGACGTCGGTGGCTGTCACAAAATCTGTCCAACCAGGGTTCGTTGCTGGAAGTACGGTGGCGCCGTTTGGAATTCCGGTCGTGTCGTAAGATGCGACCGGCCCGTCGTGTATCAGCGGTTGGAACGCAATAGGTTCTTGGAAACCAACGAACTCTGCTATCGCAGCGTATTTGGGGGCTTCCGAAGCAGGTTGTCCAACGTACTGCTTCGAACCCCATGCTTCGTCGGTGTTGCCGGTTGCATCATGTTTGACTCCAGCATGCGCGAAATGGTTGAACGCTTCCAATCCCTCATCTTTTAAAGCCTGCAAGAAATTCAGATAGAGCGTTTTCATGCGCGGGTCCGAATTCATGCTAAAGAGCACGTTGTCAGAGACCGTCTGCCCTGTTAGTTCCTGTCCGCCTTCGTAGCCGATGACGTTGGTTCCGACCGTCGCCCAAGCAGCTACGTTCAATCCCGCTTGTGCCACGACGGCGTCCGCAGCACTTTGCAATGTCGCAAAATCGTTCGGATCTGTGATCGCTGCGCCGAAGTATGTGCCAACCGCGTATGCGTCTTCCAGCTGCGATGTTGGGTTGACCACGCTGTCTCGCAAGTTGTCACGAATTTGTTCACCGACATTCACGGCTGCATTTTGTCCGGCCACGACTTTGATCACGCGGTCGCCGAATGTGGAGCCGAATTCCGTTGCAAAGGTATCCCAGATCTCAGCGGACCGATGTGCATACCAATTCAATGCGTTGTCAAAGTCATTGGAATCGATGTCAATGGCTTCTGCCTCCGCCATGTCCACGGAGAACTGTGTCGTGTTGCGCGAGTCGGCAATGATTTGCTTCGTCAGCCAAATTTCATTGTGGTACTCGACGTACACATTCAAGTTGGGATCGAGTCGCTCTTCGATGAGATTACCCAACTCTTGGACGTAGTTGTCGTCTGCTTTCAGAGGAACGTTGATCCAAATATCTTTTTGGAGCCGATTGCCGAGATCAATAACCCATTCCCAAGCCACGCCGTTATTCGGAGTAGGAGAAGTTGCACCGCCAAACAGCGAAAGCTGCGTTTGATCCGAGTTAGGGTCCGTCTTTTGCGACCATGTTTCGATTCCACTGCCGTTGGTGTTGGTCCAGTGGATAAAACGTAGTTGCGAGTACGGAGCAAGGTCATCAAGAAATTCTTGCCGCCAAGGGTTGTTGTTCGAAAGCTGCGTCGATGAGTTGTAGTTGTAGGCAGTTGACCAATCCACATCGTTGCGAAATGCGAATTCCCAACGCTCGGTATCCACGCTGCTGTCCGGCAGTGTGTTGCCGCTTGGTTCAGAGAGCAGATTCGTTGAATCCTGTTGGAAGAGAAAGTTTAAGTTCGTTCCAACTTCCAGCACACCATTATCAACGGTTAGCAGCAAACGCGGTTCGCAAGTTTCGAAGCTCGCTGGACGGAATCGGCGAAGAGTACGGAATCGATTTTTCAAGGGTGCACCAATCAACTGTAGGCGGGCAACGAGGCTGACGAACGCTCACGCAAAGTGAGGGAATTGAATGTCAAAATGTGATGGTTGTTAGTGTCGCAAATTCGCTTAGCAAGGTAACCCCACCGCTTATTGGGCCGTATCACCCCCAAGTTGATGCACGGCCATTTCGAAGCATGATAGTCGACGTTAAACGCTACTTGTTCACAAATTTTTAAAGGTCCAAATGGTGAAACTTGTATTGTTGGTCACCCTTTTTGGGACTGGGCGTAAAAGTCTCTTGATTAGCACGCGCGCCTGCCGTGTCAGAAGTGTCAAGCAGATTACAGCGTCGCTATAGAGGGGTGCGGTCTGCAGCAACTGCTCAGGCCTTCGTTGTGCTGTAGATCCAGAGTAATTGCAGCCGTCAAGTGCCCCTTTGTGTGACCTTTAAGTAGGACTACGTTAACGGACTTAGCGGGATGCAGTTGGTGCAACGTTTTTTTGAAATGATCTTGGTAGGAGTTGAGGAATGAGTGAACGAATCATCATGCGGACCGGTGAGTCTTTGGTTGCTGGCGGACCGCCATTCACTGCGGCTGAGCCGGAGGTTGTTATTGGCGAACTCGATGGACCTGTCGGTACCGCGATCGCAACACTTACGGGCGACCAGTCGGCAGGACACTCAAAAGTATTTGCGATCCTCAACACCGATATTCAAGTCCGTCCCGTGACGCTCATGGTCAGTAAGGTGACGGTGAAGAGCAGTGCTTACACCAACATTTTGATGGGTACGGTACAAGCGGCGATTGCCAATGGCGTGCTCGACGCCGTGCGAGCGGGTGACATCCCGAAAGAAAAAGCAAATGATCTAGGAATTGTTTGCTCGGTTTGGCTAAATCCCGGCGCTGCGACCGATGAGAATCTCGACCACAAGGCGCTGTTCGAGATTCATCGAAAAGCCATGGCCCAGGCGATCCACAAAGCGATGCACAATGAGCCGTCGATCGACTGGCTTCTCGAACACCAAGACGAGATTACGCACAAGTACTACCAACGCGGGCTAGATGGCGAGCTTTAAGCTCAAAGCTCAAATAGTCACTCATTGTTGGAGTGCTTTGACCACGGTTTCCAACTGGCCGATTACGCGGGCGTCTGCGTCACGCCCCGCGTCCATGGCGTTCTTGCTTTGGCCACCTGCCACGGCCGTTATGTACCCGCCAAAGATCGCACCGTATTCGCCACGGACAACGGCGTGTTCGATTTCTTGTATTTTCTCGAAGTCATGCGGTTTGCGTTCCGCTGCCTTCAGGATCGTCAGAACTTCTTGTTTTTGCTCCGGCGAGAGTTCTGCCACCACGGAGTCCAAACCATCGAGGGCCATTGATTCGCAGCCGATAGCCGAAAGCACATGTACCAACGCGCCGCCATCGTCGATTTTTGTTGCGAGGTCGAACATTTTCGCCCACTCGATCGCCGCTGCGTTTGCATCTCCGTCTTGGTGAAGAACTTTTGCTCGAGCATTCAGCAATCGAAAGGCATCGCGAGATTT
>CAYNJG010000295.1:0-8334 GCA_964397295.1 uncultured Pirellulaceae bacterium | reverse complement strand
TGCCATTGGTATTGCCGTCCACGGCCCTTGAGGCCGTTCCACTAAAAGCGGTAGTCGATTGTGTTGCAGCCTTGTTTAATGCAATGTTATCTGTTTGCGGCTCAGGTCCAGGCTCTGGTGACGGTGTTGTCGTGCTCGCCAGGCAGAGTTTGACATCGTCGAGCAGGTGCGATGAATCAATATCACCATTAGACGCTGCGACAGGCGTCAGTGTCAGCTGAATTTCTGAAACATTGCCTGGCACCTGATATTGCCCGGTGTGTGTGATCCACTGTGTGTTTGGCGATGACACGGTTGCCACGACCGATGGTGATCCAATTGGCCCCAACGATATGCTGATCGTATCGACTCCCACTCTGCCACGGTGGGTAAACTCCCAATCAAGCAACTGGCCAGGTGTGACAGAGATAATCTGGTTGTGATTATTGCCGTCCAATTCTGCAAACACTTCACCATCAGGGGTATTGAAGCCAAGGAACCCGTTCAGACCCAGCTCAAGCGTGCCACCTTGAGACAAACCGCCCTGTTGTAGCGCAATACCGCCCGTTGTAAACCAGCCGGGGAAGTCGGTATCCGGATGTTTATCGACAAATTTAACGCCCTGAAAAGTATTGCCGATAGCATTAATCAGTTCCGCAGCCGATGAGTAAGCCGGATTACTGGTTTCTTCAAAGCTGCCATTAACCAGAAGATTATCCTGTCCCGCAGCACAGTGACTGATGCCTGAGGGGGGAGGTGCCGGGGCAGGCAATCCGGTTAGACTGACTCGTATATTGTCTATAACAACGCCCATTGAATCGGATGACAGACTGCTGAAGCCAAAAGTTTGCTGGCCACTTTGCGGTGCGACGAATGCAACCCTAGCCGTTTGATAGTTCGGCACCAGCATACCGGTTCCGGCGGTTATGGCGTCAACAATGTTACCGCCGATAAGCACATTAGCGCTACGTGACGAAGTGGCATTTGCATGCAAACCATATTCAAAGCGCAGTTCATAGCTTGCGCCTGCGGTAAAGCCACTCACCGTTTGCTCGAGGCTGCCAGCGAAACCACCACTGAGATCCATTGATTGTGCCCCATCAAATGCCGGCCAGGGTGTTCTATCAAGTTCAACCTCGCCGCTGGTGATAGTCCAACCGGGAATAGCGCCGGCATTGTTGAAGATCTCAAATGTGTTAACGATTGGACTCTCAAATGATCCGTTTACGAAAACCGGTGCCGTGCCAGTTGGGGGCGCTGACGCATTCTCAACTAAGCCAAACGTAACAGCAAACTTATAGCTGCGTCTTAAGCCAGTAAACTGGTTGAGCTGTTTGCCAGCATTGGTTGCCTGAATAGTCTGATTGACTGCAACGCTCGCCGTGTCTCTATTCCCCTGGAAATCGGAAGATTGAAGTATGAGTGGTGCCGGCAACAGCCCCCAAATTTCATCCTGACTTGCACCGCTACCCGCCTCTGCGGGTATGACTGTACCTGCACCCCAACCACCGCCATCGGGAAACATGTCCATAAAACCGACGGCGACAGTTTCACCCGCAACAAGCGAGAGTTCAACATTGCCGTTGTCACTAAAAGGAAAGATGTTCTGACCCACAGAATATTCATTTTGCGTACGCGTGGTACCTATAGCAAGAACGGTAAAATTGTTATTACTATTGACTCGTACGACCACAGGAGTGATCGGGTTGCCGAGGCGTTGAGCGAAAAACTTGAATTGCTTAACAAATAGTGATCCCGGTTCGTTGTCCTGAACAAACGTGTCCTGTTCATTGATGTATAGGCTTGGATGATGGTTGTCTATAAAGCTGCCACCGGTTGACGTATCGTTCCCAACGTCAAAAGAATCCAGTGCCAGTATCCATTCACTTAAAATATCCTCACCTGCCGGGTCGACTAATGACTTCGCAATCGGCGGCATAGAGAAGGACTGGCCAGCTGACGCCGCTCGATGATACACAGCAGAGCTAAACAGGTTACCAGGAACAATAACTGCCTCACCATTGATGCCCAGCGATTCTACCAACTCGCCGTTGATCAGGTTCTGCGATGCCAGTGGTGTTGTCAAACGTGCATCAAAGTTAGCTCTTACTCCGCCCGGCTGGTGACAATAGGAGCAGTTTGAATCGAGGTAGGATCGCGCACGAGCTGCAACACTCAGTGATTCATCATCAGTGGGTGCAGAGGTAAGCACGGTATCCAGAAAATTTGCGAGTTCATTCTGTTCGATCGCCGGATTAAACATGCCAAGGGAATTGAGTGTCTCAAGCTGGTTTTCAGTTCTGCCGGTAATCGGGTAGAAAGTATCCCCGTTTAGCTGACGAGTGACAGGCCCTAAAACACCACCTGCAACATCAGCGTGACACGTTTGACATTCAGCCCGACTTGGAAAGCGCCAGACTTGTGGAGAGCCATCTACTGTGTAAGTTTGATTCTGGCCAGTGGTTAACAACATTGCTTCAGTGCCGGCATCGTTCCACCGGTAAGTCACACCGTAGTAACCGTCTTCACCGTGAACAATAAAGCGTGTCTCAAGCCGGATATTTGAGTTCGGGTTAGACGTATTGGTTAGCAGTTCGAAGTGCTTTATGAGCACACTTCCTACAGGAAATGACCAGTCTCCGTTCGCGGAAAAACCAATTCTCTCGTTACCGCTATTATGACTTCCATCATTCGGAATACACATCCAGCGTGCTTTTAACGCATCATCCGACCAGAAAGGCACATTGAGATCATAAGGCACACAAGCGTCATGCGGTACCAGGTTTTGCAGATCTGTAAACGCACCGGTGTCTGATAAAAATAATGGTGGTTCTGCTGTTGGTACCACGTTGCTTGCACGCGTAAGCATTTCAATTTTGCCATTCGGGTTTAGGCCACCGGAAGTTCTTGCCATCAGAACATCGCCTTTGCTGTCGAGCAAATACGAGTTAATTCCGTTGGGGAACCCTGCCGTGACCGTACCGATCTGTTCAACACCAGCGGCACCGCCGTTGGCTGTGGCAGTCCATAAATTGCCACTGATAAAGTCAGAAAAAAGGTACTTTCCAAAAAGCTCCGGAAACTTGTTACCCCGATAGACTCCAGCACCAATAACCGCCTGACCCTGATTTCGGGGATATGCCCAAATGGGTGGGGCTTCATTGCCAATAACGTTAGCTGGCCTGTTGATTACACCAGCAACTGTACCCTCCATGTAGCCCCACTGGTGATTGTCACCTGACTCAGTGATATTGATCTCTTCCATCGTAGATTGACCGACATCGGCCACCCAGATATTGCCGGTAGCGTCGTCGCGCGCAATTGTAAACGGATGGCGAAGTCCAATACTGTAAAACTCTTCAAGCTGGCTTCCGTTCGGGCTCTGAAACGGATTGTCGTTGGGGATGAAGTAGTTCTGGGTAAATGACGCTGGCCACTGAGGACCGTTGGACTGCGGGTTCTCTTCAAGGTGTGTCGGCTGTCGGCGTATCGGATGACTGCGACTGCTGTCCATGTCAACGTCAATACGCAATATTCCGCTGAACAACCCGCCATCAAGACGTTGAGTATTGAAGTTTCTGTTACAGCAATTACCTTCGTCGCCTGTAGAGATATATAGAAAACCATCGTCACCGAAAAACATATCGCCACCGATATGCCATTGCTGACGATCGTACTGGTTAATCAGTATCTGTTCAGTGCCTAGGCTAACTTGCCCGTTTAGCACAGAAAATCGTGACACACGGTTATAACCATCTACAGTCGGGTTTTCAGTAAACGTACCTGATTGAGTGGGTGACCAGCGATATGAGATATACACATAGTTTGAATTCGATGATCCTGATTGTCCAAACTCCGGATGGAATACCAGGTCACTGATGCCTCCCTCGCCAATGCCAGACTTACCGTGCATGATCGAAGAGATATCGAAAAAGGGTGTTTGGTCTGTTGCTCCCTGTTGATGAGAGACCGTCCAGCCAACACCATCTTTGCCGACAATGACCAACCGATCTTCGACCGGGTGCTCGATGATTCGAATAGGTTCCACGAAGGAAAGACCCGGATAGTAATCAACCTGTACCCATTCACCCTCAGCAGAACCAGGGCTGGCCGCGGGAAATGCACCATCAAGGTAAGGAGCTACTGCAACTGCAGAGTCCAAACCCGGTGCGGCTAACGCAATTTGTGAACTGGTTAATACTGCAATACTGCTAACCACTCCCGTAAAGAGTCCAATCGCTATCTGTGATGCCTTTCTTTTTATGTGTCGGACCTTTCTGCTGCGCTTTATCATCTCTATCTCGTCTAATTGCGGCCGCGGACTATATCATTATCATGCACACCGCTGATCGGAAATTGCTGGCTGCGAGGCAACATTGATCGTCAAAAAATAAGCTGAAGTAATCACTATTTAATATCAATAAGCCAGAGAAAGGAGGCCGTCTCAAAGGCCCTTTTTTGGTGTTCTCGCATGCCCGTCATCTATTGATAAACAATCTTTCCGCTCTTCTAAATAAGCGGAACACAGTCGTTATCAAATTCCATCTGCGTCAAATCACAGTGAGCTATAAACGTGATCTGCAAATCAAAACGAGAAAAAAAACGTGATCTGCATATCAAAATAAGCTGAAAAAGTGACGAGGGGTTTCAAATTTCAAATAGAGTTAAAAGATCAATCAGGAATATGTAACCCGACTCACCCGACTCACCCGACTCACCCGACTCACCAAAGTGTGACTAAAAACAGGAATCGATATAATGGAAATTGGTGTAAAAACGCTTTCGCAAGAAAATTCTTCAAATGTAATCGAGTCAACACTAGCTCAGCTTGATCTAGCAGAGATGAGTTCTGTGGATGTTTCTTTAAATCTCAGCTTGACTGATGTTGTTGGAATGGATCGTTCAGGAAACGATCTCACTCTGGAGCTCACAAACGGAGAGGTTGTTGAGGTCAAAGGATTTTTTGAAGAAAACCCCGACAAGAAAATAAACCGTTTATTTTTTAGCGAAGATAATTCCATCGAGTATATCGATCTCACGGGAATTGAGAATGCTGGAGCGGTGGCGCCTGTTTCACAAGGTGCAGTGTCTCCTTCTTTAGTATTCGGGAATGAATCTGCTATTGCCGCTGCTGGCTTTTCTAATTTAGCTCTTGCCGGCTTCGCACTCGGTGGAGCAACCCTTTTAGGCGCCGCTTTGGATTCCGGCGGCCGCGCTGATCAGCCCGCTATTCCCACGTTGGACGCGTTGGCGACTGATGACGCCACGCCCGTACTTACAGGTACAGCAGAAGCAGGCTCTACGGTCGATGTAGTTGTCAATGGTACGACCTTTACAACCATCGCCGCGCCAGATGGCACCTTCTCGATTGATACAGAAAATGATACGCCGACTGCGGGCGGCCCCTTTGTGCCACTAGAAGACGGTGTTCAGGATATTGCAGTGACGTCGACCGATGCTGATGGCAATGTATTGACAGACGCCAGCACGAACGAACTCACTATTGATACAACACCGCCAGATGCGCCGGTGATCACGGAATCCAATGAAGCGGGTGTCTCGGGCACGGCAGAGCCGGGTTCTACCGTCACAGTAACCATTGATGGTGTTGAATTTACGACCACGGCCTCTGATCCTGATGGTGACTTTACTGTTACCCCACCAGCCGGAGAGACATTCTCAGGTGGTTCGGAAGTAACAGCAATAGCGACTAGCCCATCCGGCAATGAAAGCGAAGCAACAGTAGCAACGATTATTGATGAAAGTGCACCAGCAGCGCCCGTCATTTCAGAATCAAATGAAAACGAAGTTTCGGGTACGGCAGAGCCGGGTTCCACGGTCACGGTTATTGTTGGCGGCGTCGAGTTTACGACAACAGCATCTAGTCCTGACGGTGAGTTTACGATCACACCACCACCTGGAGAAACCTTCCCAGCGGGTGCAGAAGTAACGGTGACAGCGACCGATACTGCAGGCAATGTAAGTACCCCAGCAGACGCAGCGATTGCAGATGAAACAGCGCCAGATGCACCGATAATTTCAACCTCCAATGAAACCGAAGTTTCGGGTACGGCAGAGCCGGGTTCTACCGTCACGGTTGTTATTGGTGGTGAGGAATTTATGGCCACGGCGTCTGAGCCGGATGGTCAGTTTGTGATTACACCACCTGCGGGAGAGACCTTCGAAGTGGATGCTCCCGTTACGGCGACCGCGACGGATGCGGCGGGGAATGAGAGCGGCCCTGGTATGGGCACCGTTGATGATGAGACAGCGCCGACTGTGACAATCGATATGCTGGTAACCGGACTAAATACAGTTGTCACCGGAACGGGCGAGCCAAACTTACAAGTTGAGATCTTCGACTCAAATGGCGTTTCACTTGGTACAACGACGACCGATGGCAATGGCGATTTTACCTTTACCCCGACAACGCCATTGGCGGATGACGCGGTAATTGAGGCGCGCCAGACGGATGCTGCTGGCAATACTGGAACCGCGATGGAAACCATCGTGATCGATACCGATGCTGACAGTGTGCGAGACACCATCGATATCGATGATGATAACGACGGCATATTGGATACCAACGAATTCGTTCCAACCAGAGTGACGGGCACGATCGATCCCCTGGATGGCAATACCGGGCTATTTAATGATGGCCTGCTAGACAATTCAGTCACCTTCTCGGTCCCCAGCCGCCCTGCAGCGATAAGGGAGGTCATTATCAGCAGCAATACAAATAACGGCGGCGCTATCGAACTCGCTCTCGTTGAAACTAATACGGGCGGTATTAACAATCTAGGTCACCCTGTCATCGTTGAATTCGACACACCGGTTTCTGACCTTCACCTGGATTTCAGAAATCTGTTGGATGGAACCGCGTATTCCGATTTCATAGTGACTTACTCAGATGGCACCTCCACCCTTCCAGGAGAGGTCACGCTCAATAGCCTGTCTGGCAGTCTTACCGTGAGTGCGGATGGTCTGACTGTTGAGAGCGCCAGCGGTAATCTGACTATTCAACGGGACGGCGTTGTTGAACTGGTCGGCTTGAACCCTGATCTGGACATTGCCTCTGTTAGTTTTGCACAGTCAGGCTTGTCTGCGGTCACGGGTCAAAATCTGACAGCTCGTCTCAACCTGATAATTCCGCAATCTGTAGATTCCGATGGCGACGGTAGCCTCAACCAGTTGGACACTGACAGCGACAATGCCGGTATGGCTGACCACATCGAGGCGCAAGTTGGGCAGACGTTCATCAACGTCCCGCGCGACCCGGATGGCAACATCATCAACTTTGTCGACGCCGATGGCGATGGCCTGCACGACGACTATGACGCTGACGACGCCGACGCCAGCGCTGCGGCCTCTGTAGGGCTTGAACCCAGCGATTCCGATGCCGACGGCACGCCCGACTTCGCTGATACAGTGTTTGATATAGACCCGGCAATAGGAGCTGCGCTGGAAGGCGGTACCCTGACCGCAACCGGTGACGCCGATACCATCGCGTTTGGCTTTGGCGTTTTGGCGCTCGATCTAACAGCTGTGGACAACGGCGCTTTCACAAACGTGGAAACCGCAGATTTGTCAGGATTCGAGGCAAGTACCCTGACGCTCGAACTGGCAGACCTCATAGATTTGTCTACCGATAGCGACACGCTGTTCGTCTTTGGTGATCCCAACGACACGGTAAACGCCGCCGGATTTACTGATACGAATATGGCTCAGAACATCAATGGCACCATCTTCAATGAGTACACATCAGGCAGTGCAACCTTGCTTGTTGAGCAAGACGTTACTGTGGTGATTTAAGCGAGGATACCCAGCGATCCGATGTTTTGAATACCGATCTTACGGAACTGCTTGATTTTTCAGCGGCGGATAATGAGTTGAATTTGGATGAATCGCTGTTTGGCGATCAGGCTGAAGCAGCGGAGACAGGCCAGGTTGGTGAGCAAAGCACCACAGCAGCTGATTTTGCTGAGGTGTCACTTGAGCCTACTTTATTGGCCATCGAGCTGCATCCGACAGAGATCATCTAATTCGAGAAGCCCGCTTTGAGCGGGCGTTATCGACACTATCGAAGCTATCGAGAATATCGGCGCCAATCGGCGGCTGCGAGGCAACATTGATCGTCAAAAAATAAGCTGAAGTAATCACTATTTAATATCAATAAGCCAGAGAAAGGAGGCCGTCTCAAAGGCCCTTTTTTGGTGTTCTCGCATGCCCGTCATCTATTGATAAACAATCTTTCCGCTCTTCTAAATAAGCGGAACACAGTCGTTATCAAATTCCATCTGCGTCAAATCACAGTGAGCTATAAACGTGATCTGCAAATCAAAACGAGAAAAAAAA
>CAYNJG010000294.1:0-8376 GCA_964397295.1 uncultured Pirellulaceae bacterium | reverse complement strand
GCTCCTATCCGAGGCAGTGTTTGGATCGTCCATCGCTTCAACCGATCTATTCGTATGTAGAGATGTTTGGAGTGCAAGAATCCATGCAAGCTGGCTTGTTGGTCACCATGATAGGTGAAGAGGATTGGCCATGACGGAAATTCTTGCGATCATGAAATCAGAGAATCGGGGAGCTTCTCCCTCATCAATTAGTCAGCGACATCGACAATATCAAGAACCGGCGCTTAGCTACTTTCTTTGTTTCTGTTTCGTGATGGTTTTTCGTGTCTCAGCGTCAACTTCCGCAAAGAAGTTCTTCATTAGACCATGCAATTCAGCGGTCTTTTGCGGAGCAGTTTCTGCCAAGTTATTCTTTTCGCCCACGTCTGTCGATAAGTTGAAAAGTTCAAGTCGATTCGTCGCCCAAGTCTTTACCAGTTTGTGATCGCCGAGCATGATTGCGGACTGAGCTTTTCTCGCGACGGCTTGATGAAAGATTAAGAATGGATTCTGGCGAGATACTTTCCCGCGACCGTCGTTGGTCAATAACGGCGTTAAACTGCCGCCGTCAATTGTCTTCGGCAACTCTTTTTCATAGCCGGCCAACTCCGCAATCGTCGGAAAGATATCTAGTCCGCTAACGGGGACTTCACTCACTGAGCCAGCGGAGATCTCGGGCCCATTCACTACGAATGGAACGCGCAGTCCACCTTCGTACATGCTGCCTTTGCCATGTCGAAGCGGGTAGTTTCGGGGCAGTCGCATCTTCTTCTGGCCAGGGACTTCTAGTCGACCGCCATTATCGGAGAGGAAAAAGATGTATGTGTTGTCTTCGATCCCCAGCGTTTTGATGTTGTCCAAAAGTTGGCCAATAGCCGCATCGACATCGTGCGTCATAGCAGCAAACTCGGGCAACGAATGCTTTTGTCCCTTTGCTCGTGCTTCTTCTACGTTGTATGTCTCCTGCCGATAGAAGATGTCTAGATGAACGGCATAATGAGAAACTTGCACGAAGAACGGGTGGCTTTCGCGAACTTGTGTCTGAATGAAATCTGTGGCTCGCTTGGTCATCGAGAAAGCCAATTTCGGATCGGCCTTAGCTGATGGACCACCGGAGCCTTTACCGCCACCCGTACTATTGCCGGTCTTCCCATCGCTAACGTCGTAGCCCATCTCCTCAGGAGCAACACCGTCGAAACGCGAATCCCACTTGCCGAAGTGCGCCGTTCGATATGCCGGGTTGGCCGCCTTCAGCATGCGTGGCAGGCTAAGTTGCTTGCGATAAACCTTCGGCCAATTCTCTTGATCTCGTTGATAGATATGTCGCGCTGGCGTCTGCCCAATCACAAGGCTGCGTCGTGTGGGGCAACAGAATGGCGCGGGAGCGTAGCCGCGTGTAAACCGCATGCCTGTGGCAGCGAGTCGTTCGATATTCGGAGTCCGAAAATAATCGCTCTTGGACCGTTCGTCTGCGGGATCGATCTGTAGCGAAGTTCCCACCCAACTTTGATCGTCGGTCACGATCATGACGAAATTCGGAGCGGTTTCCTTTCCAAACGCAAACGACGTTGCTAACAGCAGAGCAGCAAACGAAACCGGGAAGAGTGGAACTTGCATCATGTGTGTATGTTTCGGCAATTCGTATCTAGAGCGGACTTCTATCGGCATGGTATGCCGTGGAAATTGGAAACTTGGCCGTCTGACGAAGAGCGATCGGCGGCCAAAAGTTTGCGGTGATCAAGCCAGCAATCAGTTCTGCTTTTAGCAAATCAACTAGACTTGAGCAAACGCCTCACCTTCATGTTGTATGTGTTACCTGCCGCTCCAGGGAATCGAGAGTCCACGCTGGGCGAAGAAACAGGGCGGAGGTTTTGCTTGGCAAATGTAGATCCATTACGCTTCGATGGCTAGTATCACGAGTATTCCAGCCCGTCAGGAACCAACAGACAGTGAATCAACTAAAGAACAATTCTAAGAACACGGCTGTGAAAAGCTTGAAAGCCATCCTGCTGCTGCTCGTCGCAACGGTTTCGTACGCACGAGAAGCCTCGCTGACCTCTGGTGAGTATTTCGTTACGCAGAGCTGGTCGCAAGAGAAGGGCTTCAAGCGACCATACTATGTGCGAGTTCCAGAACGCGCAGACGAAAAACTGCCGGTGTTCATCTTCCTCCATGGAAACGGCGGTAGCGCGGAGGGTTCCATGCGAAGCTTTATGAAATCGCACCCCGTTATGGCGAAGAAGTACATAATGGTTTTTCCGGAGGGCTATCAAAAGAGCTGGAATATCGTTTCGGAACGCTCCAAAGCCGAAGATCGGCAGTGCATTGAAGAGATCGTCACGACACTTGCGGGATACGAAAACGTTCAGCCCAATAGCTTCAGTATTATGGGTAACTCGAACGGCGCGGCGCTCGTGAACCAGATCGCGATCGAGAGCAAGTTGCCGCAAGTCCGCAACTACATCACTGCGGTGAGTCCGCTGAACGCTTGGCAGCACGACGGCAAGAACTTTAAGGCCAAAGGCCCGGATAACAACTATAGCAAAGCAGCCGAGCCGATGGTTGGCAAGCGTCTTCTTAACATTTCAGGTACTGAAGATCGGTTGGTGCCATACGGCGGCGGGCCCTCTCGCGTCATTCCGGCAAAGGACGGTAAGCTGGCTTTCGTGGACGCCGAAGAGTCGATCTTTCTCTGGGCAAAGCGAATGGGAGCCGACAATAAGAAGATCACGCAGCCTCGCGTCGAAGACAAACTTGCAATCTTCAGTTATCTCGACGGCGATGTAGTGCATTTCAAAGTCATGGGCGAAGGACACGGAGCGGGTCGAGCGATCAGTGAAAAGCGATTGCTTGATTGGCTCGCCAGCGGTCTCGAAAACCAGCCTGCCGTTAGCAAGCAACAGCAGGAATAGCATACCAGCCAGAAATTGCAGACTGAACGAAATGCTGGTCGTCGACAGGATGCATCCATCTTTCTCACGATCCAATTGCATTGAAACATCGCGCAACGAAGAACGGCTGTTTCCTGCTACTTTTGATCGGCTAGATCAATAAACACGATACACGAGGGATTTCCGACTGGTGTGTACTTTTCTGTGAAGGTGAGTTTGCCGCTAGTTTTGTCGACGCGAAAAATCGCCACGTTGTCTGCACGTTGATTGCATGAATACAGAAAGTCGCCGGTCGGATCGAACTCAAAGCTGCGTGGGTAGTTGCCTCGCGTCCATTCATAGTCCACGTATGTTAGCTCCCCCGATTTTCCAACGGAGAAGATGCCGATGCTGTCGTGCAGGCGATTTCCCCCGTATACGAATTTGCCATCATGTGAGACAAGAATCTCTGAGCAGAAATTGCTGCCGGCGTAACCGGGCGGAATTGACGGAATCGTTTGGCGTTCTTTTAGTTGACCGCTCGTCGAGTCAAAGTCAAACAGGCAGATCGTAGACCCTTCTTCTTGGATGGAATAGAACCAGCGTTTGTTTGGGTGAAAGTAAAAGTGACGCGGACCATCGCCGGGCGGAAATGCCACCGCATGTGGTTCGTTCGGAGTCAGCTTGCCAGACTGCATGTCAAACTTCCAGACAAAGATTCGATCCAAACCCAAATCCACGTGTACGACGAATTTGCCGGAGGGATCGGCTTGGATCATGTGTGCGTGCGTGCGGTCGTGACCGCTGAAAGCAAAGCTACCCGATGGCGCGTTGTTGCGATGGTCGGTCCGATTTTGCCTTTATCGCGTTGCACATCCGTCGCATCGCCCAAGGTGCCGTCATCCCGGATAGGAAGAACAGCAACTGACCCGCCAAAATAGTTCGCGACAAACAAGTGTTTTCCGCTCGGGTGAATGCTGACGTACGTTGGCCCCGCGCCGCCCGAATCGACCGTGTTGAGAAGTTTCAAATTACCCGCTTTGTCGATTGCGAACGAACTTACCGTTCCATGCTTTTCTTCACCACTGCCAACTCGATCCGTTTCGTTGGACGAATAGAGCCGATTCCCAGCGGTGTTGATGGTGACGTGACTGGGGCTAGTGCCCATGCGGTGGACGGTCTTGGGCGTCAGTTCACCTGTCGTTCTATCTACTTCAAACACATGAATGCCCAGCCCATTGCCAGGAGGTAGATCAACTTGTGTTGGAAGAGTGTCTTTGAGTGGTGAGCTAAACGTGCCCACATATGCGAGCAGCGGACGAGTTGGCTCTGCGGCGTGGACTGCCAGGCTATACACGATCGCCCAGACGCAAACGATAGAAAGTACTTTGCGTAGGTTGTTGAATTTAGATCTCATCCGAACAAGTTTACCAGATCGAAACAGGACGGTTTGTTTGGGGAAATGGACACCAACGACGAGTAACCCTTTCCGTTTGGCGGCTATGCTTGCTTGTTCTGCAAAGACGTCGAACTGAGAGACGCAGGAATTCTAAGCGGTGGAGCACCCGGTATTTCCGCCTGAGAATGATCTTCGACTAAATGAGCCAGGTCGATAAGATGGCGGTTCTTAACAACGCAAGGATGCCTCATTATGCTCTCTACCTTTTCGGAAGACTCCCAACTTCGATCATTTACCGACCTCCTCCAGACGATTTCCGAGCGACTGGATCTACGTTGCTCCGTGCGGCTTTGGAATGGAGACGTCATTCCTTTGGGCAAGGAAGTTTCCCCCAAGCTCGTTGTTTCGATTTCCTCTCCCGGGGTAATCGGATCAGCGCTGCGTCGTCCTACACTGGAGACGTTGGCAAGGCTCTATGCGACCGGCCATATTAACTTTGAAGGGGGCGACTTACTTGAGTTTTACGAAGCCTTGCAAGTGCAGGGAAGCTCAAGGAAAGCACTGAAGGATATCGGCAAGGGGTATTTCGTTAAGAGTGCCTTGCCGTTTTTGTTTGCGAAAATGCCAGCCGGTTCATTGCGCATGGCTTCCAAGACGACATGGTTGGTCGACGCGAAGCAAAACGCAATAACAAAGATTACATTCAGTTTCACTACGACGTCGGCAACGAGTTTTACCAACTGTTTCTCGATCCGAGGATGCAGTACTCGTGCGGATATTTTCGCGATTGGGAGAACTCGCTCGAGCAGGCGCAGACAGACAAGCTTGAATTGATCTGTCGTAAACTGCGACTTAAGGAGGGCGAATCACTGTTGGACATCGGCTGCGGGTGGGGCGGGCTGATTTGTTACGCTGCTCAGCATTACGGAGTCAAAGCACACGGCGTAACTCTCTCGCAAGAGCAGCACGATCTGACGCAAGAAAAGATCCGTGATCTGAATCTAGAGGGGCAAGTCACGGTGGAACTCAAGGACTACCGCGAGCTAGATGGCCACTTCGACAAGATTGCTAGTATTGGCATGTTCGAGCACATTGGCATCGCAAACTACACCACCTATTTTCGCAAAGTGCGTAGCTTGCTGAATGATCGCGGCATTTTGCTAAATCACGCCATCGCCCGGAGTTCGAAAAAGTCGAAGCGAAAGGCGAAGAAGATTCGTCCCGAACGCAGATTGCTTCTCAAGTACATCTTCCCAGGTTCCGAGCTGAGTTCTGCTGGCTATACGCAGGACTCGATGGAACATGAGGGATTTGAAGTGCATGACGTCGAGGCACTGCGTGAGCACTACGCGCTAACCTGTCGCTTCTGGTGCAAGCGACTTAGTAAGAATAAGGACCGTGCTATCGAGTTGGTTGGTCACGAGCGATATCGGATGTGGGTCGCCTACTTGGCAGGCGCTAGTGCTGGCTTCCAGGCCGGATCAATCAAGATCTATCAAATCTTGGCTACGAAGAAGGTTGGCAAAGGATTCTCTGGGCTACCGCCGACTCGATCCGACCTCTATCACGAGGGTACGGGAATCGGTTTGAGTTCCACGTCGACGCACAATCCATCGAAGCGTCTTGCCGGTTGAGCATGCAATCGGTCGTAAATAAAACAGGTCAGTCACCGAAGTGACTGACCTGTTGAGAGTTTCATAAGATTCAGCGTGCGTCGTTTCAGCTAGATCTAGCGTCGTCGTCGAGAATTCTCTTCCGTTGAGTCGTCGTCATCATCACTGCTTGGTCGATCACCTCGTCGGCCGCCACCTTCGCCACGTCGACCTCCGCCCTCGCCGCCGCGACCGCCACGTCCACCGGCGTCACCACCGCGTCCTCCTCGACCGCCACCTTCGCCGCCGCGTCCTCCTCGCCCACCAGCGTCACCACCACGGCCGCCGAATCCGCGAGCTCGCGTGCTTTCAAACGTGAATGCCTCGCCCATGAGTTTCTTGGCGTCCGCATCGGAGACTTCACCAAGCACCTTTGCGTAAACCTCGCGAGTGATCTCTGCAGTTCTTTTACGAATCTCGGCGCGAGCTTCCGATACCGCTTCGTCCAGCTCTTCGCTGTCGACTTCGATATCAGCTGCTTTTAACGCTGCCGCTAAGTTGCCTTGCTGCATCTGATATTGGAATTCGAGCTCTGCATAACGCTTTCGCTGTGAGGAACTCAGGTCTGCAGTGATCGTCTTGCGAGCTTTTTGAGTAATCTCCGCAGACTTCTCCATCAGTTCTTTACCCGCTTCGGTCATTTCTTCCCGCGACATGCCCTGGAAATCGGAGAACATTTCTCGGCGAAGATCACGGGTCTCCTCCTGCATATCTTCCAGGACTGCTTTGATGTCTTCGAGGTCGCTTTCGGAAAGGCCAAGCTCTTTCTGCACATCCTCACGGAGAATAAGCGTGGAGCTGCCTCCTCCGCCACGGCCGCCAAATAGTTGGCTGAATCCCGTGTTACCGCGGCCGCCGCCTCCACCACGTTGTGCAAGAGCCGATGTGCTAAGTGTCGCCACAAGGCAAACTGCGGTGGCGATTTTAATCCAAACGCTCATTCTGTTGTCTCCAAGTACTTATTCTATATTGGGTAAAGAAACGCGGTCGAACCGCGAAATTTGCGGGCCTATCACATCCCGTTTAAACGAATTCCCAGTCTCAGTTTCTACTGAGTTCTGCAAATTCTGAGGGTAAGCGTATGAACAGTTTGCCTACGTTCACTCTGGTTGAGTGCTTAGTTGGACGCCGTTGAGGCGGCCGATCCAAGTTCTTGCCAGACATCGAATGCAACGTCGTTCGTGTGGAAGCGAGCAGAACCATCGCAGTTCACTGCCATTACGCCTCCCTCGTGTCGACTTCGGGCGGCGGCATGCATTGGCAGCGCCGAACTCTGTCCCACGCATGGTGGATTGTCGGCTTGGGTTTGATCGCAATAGGCGGCTTGTTGCATCACATCAGGTTGTGCGGTGTTCGGAGTCAGAGACGTTTCGAAACCCGCCGCCCAACCCCACCAGCTGAAGCCGCGAAGGTCGTCACCCGTACCTTGCACTTGCTCCGAAAGCATGAGCGTTTTGCTCAAGCCATCAGTGATCTTGCTGAACTGGCCAACGGGGATGACTTCTGGGTCTTCGCTTCCGTAAAAGGGCGACCCGCCAAATGTGAGCCCGTTGAACTCCCGATGGTGATAGTGGGTGGTATTGCCAAAGTTTGCGACGTAGTTGTGTGACGTGATTCCACCAAAGTGCGTCACCTCGCGATCGCTTGGACATGTCAGCATGGGAAAGCGGCGAGTTGTCACGCGTCTATTCCATTCGGAGCCGTACATCGTAGATCGATCGTCCCAATCCATCTTCTTGGTGTGGTCATATGCATCGTGAGCTGCGGCATCTTCCATAAATGGGAGCACCTGAATTTGCCACGTTCCCCAACAGCAACTGAAAGCACCAACCGGCAGCTTGGTATGCGCGCCTTCGTAGTTGTGCATTGCGAGACCAAGTTGCTTGAGGTTGTTCAAGCACTGGGTTCGTCGCGCCGCAGCGCGTGCTGCTTGAACGGCTGGGAGCAATAAAGTAACGAGCATAGCAATGATCGCAATGACGACGAGCAGTTCGACAAGCGTGAATGCATGTCGGTGAGACTTGCATATTTGGCGCTGTGTGTTTTGTGGCATGGAAGTGTTCCGATTATTTGGACGATTCGATGTTGATGTCGAAAACTGCATCGTTTGCTTCTTCTACAGCTAGTCGATGTGTCGTTTTGATATTGTACTCAGGCGGGATGCGTTCCGGTTGCGTCTTGACGCCGGGCCCCGGCAGTGTTGGTTCGACTTTTTCTGATTCTTCGTCTGCCGAGTAAATCCGCACCGCGTATTCGCCGATGGGTAGCCCTTGGTGTGCTGCGATTGAAAACTGACCGTCTTTGATGACTGCTCCGGAGCCCTGGCCACTCTTGTCTAACGGTGCGAAAAGAATTGAGCCATTTGCTAGTGGTTCGTTGTCGAACGTGATGGAGCCACTAACGGGCTTTCGACCAAGTTCGTTAGCGGGGCCGCAGCCAATTGAAGTGCTAACAACAAAGAGGCAGGCAATTACAA
>CAYNJG010000293.1:0-8382 GCA_964397295.1 uncultured Pirellulaceae bacterium | reverse complement strand
GATCTTAGCCTCGCGATACGAGGCGGAGGAGAGCGGCTATTCAAGATTCAAGGAGAGAGCAAGGTACCGGTTACGTTCCCGAACGCCGAGGCCAAAGGTCTCTACTATGCTGGCCTCGTTGAAGACATGATCAGTATTGTCCAACAGAACGTAGCGGATGGTAATCTGCCACAATCAGCGCTGGACTTTATCTCCAACAAAGATTTGACTCCGCCTCTCGAAATCTACTACCAAGACACTCCAGAACTTGCGCGTTGGACTCAACACGCAGATCTTGCAAACCCTCTTCGTAAAGGCGGAATCACCTTCACGGGTGACGCTAATTCTATTCAGGTCATAACGAATCGATCGCTGTTTTTCGAAGCGAACCCAGATTCTCTGCAATTCTCGTCAGTCGTTGGATATGGAATTCGCACGTCTGCCTTTATTGGCCGCGAGGACGGCTTCTTGCACGCCGACTTGACCGTCGCTTCAGGACAATGGGACACCGCGGCAGCTGCTCGTGCACATCGACTCGACGAAAAGTCAGAACTCGACGCGGTACTTGCAATCATTGAAGCGGCAACCCAACAGTGGACTACCTGGACAGGTCTGCCAGCGATCGAAGTTGATGTTGATATCGTTGATTTGCCGCCGCGGCAACTTGCCGTTGCCTATCGCCATGCTGACGAAAGAGACCGTCAGCGGGGAAGCATTGTCCTGGATGTTGACGCTGCTGGCGCCGGTTGGTTCCTCGATGTGACTCCTGGCAGCGTAGACGCCACCACACTACCGGAAGAGGCCTCTTCACTTTATGACCTACAAACGGTTGTGCTTCACGAGCTGGGCCACCTTTACGGCTTCACTTCGAACAACCCAGAATTCGCAAGCCAGATCGACGTCATCAACGGGCAGCAAGTCCTGCAGACACCTGAGGGAACACTTTATCTGGATGCCACGGGCAACGAGTTGGACCCGGCGGCTCATCCGGACGCGTTGATGTCAGCCACGCTTCGCGCGGGAGTCAGGAAGTCGCTAACCGAGATTGAATTGGCTGCGTTCGAGATACTTGGTCCGTGGAACGTAACTTCGACAGAGTTCGGCGGAAACCAGCATATCCAAGCTGGTGGATTCGTTCTGCTTGCTGATGCCGTCCACGATGCGTTCGACAACCTGCAAAACGAGCCAAGTTCTCAATTCGACGAGTGGTTTCAGCTCAATGTGGACGCGGACTCGGATTCTGCGACTCTCTTCGAAGACGGCGGAATGCTCAGCGATCTGTCGCATACGTTTGAGCTGAATCTAGAGTCCATCGAATTCACGTTAGACTTAAGCCAATTGGTGGCCGGCACCGGAGACTTTCCGCCGGACGCATTCGAGGTCGCTTTGCTCGATGCTGCGAGCGCAACGACTGTGCTGACGCGTATGGATGACATCCAGGGAGGAGATGCATTGCTTAATGTATCCCCGGACGGCGTCGTACACTTCTCAGCAGGGGTCACGATTTCTGATGTTGCCCAGAGTGGTTCGCAAGTTGATCTCGCTCGCCCCATCGACGTGGAAATCTCGTTACCCGCAGCAGCAGCTGGCAGCGCAGCAACGTTGTATTTCGATCTGATCGGCTTCGGCGCGAACGAGAGTCGGGTTTTGATTTCCGACGTTCAGTTCAATTCAGACTCGACGGAGCAGAATCTTCCGACTGTTTCCATTGCGCTAGACGAATCGTCGGATTCAGGAATAGTTGGAGATGGCATAACGAACATTTCGACAGTTGAGGTGCAAGGCCGCACGGAACCGGGGGTCACTGTCTCGATTGATAGCGACACCGACGGACTGAACGATGCAACCGTAACTGCCGACGCTGACGGCAACTATCGGTTCGAGAACATTGAGCTTACCCAAGGTGAAAACCAAATCTCGGTACAGGTTGCCAACGAAGTCGGCGTCACAACCGAGACGCTCATCGTGTTCCTCGACACTCAGCAGCCGATCGCGGAATTAGTGACTCCAGAAGCCGACACGACTGTTTCGAGTGATCTTGGCTACGTCGATATCCGTTGGGCAGACACCGGTGCAGCCGGCCTAGATGCCGCTTCCATTGACGCGGCGGATGTCACGGTCGCAGGCTTAGATGTCGAGCGAGTTGAGCCACAAGGAAACGACATCTATCGCTACTTCTACGGCGATGACGGTGACGTACTGACCGAAGGTGAGGTAACGGTACAAGTCTTAGGCGATTCCGTGCGTGACCTGGCCGACAATGCAAATGCAGAAGCAAACTTTAGCTTCGTCTTTTCCCCGTCCGCAGTAGACCTAGAACCTCCCACTGCCGAGCTGGTCTTCCCAACACCTGACTCAACAATTACCGAAGATCCTGGCTATGTTGATGTCCACTGGACGGACTCAGGCACGTCGTCGTTGGACATTGAAACAATTGACACAACGGACTTGGTGATCTCAAACGTTGACGTTGATCGTGTCGTTCCACAGGGCGATGGAATTTATCGTTACTTCTATGGAGATGACGATGAGGTATTGGTCGTGGGCAACGTCGATGTCCGAATCGTAAACGAAGCTGTTTTTGACTCAGCCGGAAACGCGAACGCTCAGACCAATTTTGGGTTCGTCTTCGTGCAAGGAACAGCTACAGATTCCCCAGTCCTCTTTGGACCGACTCCTTACCTGTCCGTAGCAGACACGCCTGCCGACTTCTTGAGCAATTGCGAAGGTTGCACCGTTCGACTGGAAGACTTCGAAGACGATGCGATTGATGCTGAACTGTCAATTTCACCGGGCGAGATCATCATGCCTGGCTTCGGCACCGGAACTCCACTCCTTACCGATTCGGTGGATGCCGATGACGGAACGATTGACGGAACCGGGCAAAGTGGCGAGGGAGGGCACTCGTTCTTCAACCGTGGCAACACAATAACTGTTCAATTCCAAGAACGAGTTACTGCTGGTGGTCTTGTATGGACGGATGGTGACACGAGCCTCACGAATGTCGTATTTGAGGCATTTGATCAAGGCGGACTGAGCTTGGGTGTTATCAATGGCGGCGATTTGTCGGACGGAGTCTTTAACGGCACCACTTCCGAGGATCGATTCTTTGGAGTCCAATTCGGCAACGGGCGCGAGTCATGGATCTCTTCCATTGAAATCACCAACGTTGGCGGTACTGGTATCGAGATTGACCACATCCAGTACGAATTTTCGGTTAGTCAACTCTTTGGTGATGTGAATCGGGACGGCGTTGTCAACATTTCGGACGTCGACGATCTCACTCGAGCAATACGAGACAGCGAACAAGACAACAGATTCGATCTGACGGGGGAAGGCGAAGTCAGCGATCTGGACCGTGACCGATTGCTTGAAGAACTCCAACTCATTCCAGGCGATACGGATTTGAACGGCGTTGTCGAGTTTAAAGACTTCCTTGTATTGTCACAGAACTTCGGTCAAACGGATGCTGGTTGGGGCCAAGGGAATTTCGACTTTGACTCTGAAGTCACCTTCGCTGACTTCACAACGTTAGCTGACAACTTCGGTGCGACGCGTGCGCGTGCCGCCGCCGAACCGTTACTAACTCAAACTATCCCGGAACTTCTTCAGGCGCAGAGTCAGTTCGCACCCCTAACGCACACTCAGTTCCACACCTTGGATACAACGGAAGACGAACACCTTTCGCCCCGTGACGCGTTACTCGTCATCAACTACATAAACCAGCCGACCGGGTATGTGGGGACGCCCTATCATTTCGATGTGGAAAGAGATGGTTTGATCACGCCGAAAGATGCCCAGCACGTTATTAGCGCGTTAAACGAGACACAACAATCCAGGTGGACTCGCGAATGGGAATTGGACGCCGATGACTTTTATGCAACTGAGTTGGACGATGAAGATGTTCCGACTTGGGGTGTTTGGCGAGGCGTGCCTGACCAATAACTTCGGTACATCGATTAGAAAAGAAGCGCCGACGTCAGCAGTTCCTGAACCAAGTTGCTTGGGCATGCTGTCTATCGGGGAACGACCAAGAAAAAATCCCATCTTGACAATTAGACTCCTGCCAACTTTATCGCTCCCCCGCGTGTCAAGGGTTGGTGCGTGACTCGCGTTGGGCACGCGTAGAGTTTCGCTCGTGGCTTAACGAGTGACCGTTCGGACAAAGGTTTGAAAGCAAACGGAAAATCTTGCTCGGGGTGAACCGAACGGCTAAGTTGGGGGGATTCAAATACGCACAACAGAGCTAATGGGGATTAACGTGGAGGCAAGCGGTGAGCTGACAATATTGCTGCAACAATGCCAAGATGGGGACAATGCGTCGAGAGATCAGCTCTTTCGTGCAATCAACGACCGTTTACGATCCCTTGCCGCCGACTTGATGCGTACTGAGCGACCGGATCATACATTGCAAGCCACCGGGCTAGTGAATGAAGCTTGCGTCAAAGTGCTCAAGAACGGAGCCATTGACTCGTTGGAAAACCGGCAACATCTTTTTGCGGCTGCTGCACAAGCCATGCGGCAAGTACTCGTTGACCATGCACGTATTCGTGGCGCACAGAAACGAGGCAGTGACCGCAAGCGAGAACCGATGGATATCGTGCTCGATCGGTTCGAAGCGGACCACGGCGTTGATTTTCCAGCCCTCGATCTGGCTATGGAGAAGCTCAAGAACCAGTCAGAGCGACAACATCAAGTCGTGATGCTGCGTTTCTTTTCCGGCCTTTCCGTTGCGGAAACTGCGGAAATTATTGGTTGCTCGAAATCGACTGTTGAGAGCGATTGGCGATGGGCTCGAGCAAGGCTTTTCGTCTGGCTGAACGAATGATTCCTACAAGATTTTGATTTTCATCAAGCAGATGCAACGGAAACTTCGCTAGTAAGTAACACGGGTGGTAGCAGAGATTCGTTGTTCGAAGCGAGCATTGGAATAGATGGACGATATTGCTGACGAACTGCTAGACAAGGTCTCAGCGATGTCGGAAGACGAGCGCGAAGCATTTCTCGCAACGCTTCCGAAGGAAATCAGCGATCAAGTCCAGCGGATTCTCGAAGCGGATCGAATCGTCCAGCAGCAAGATTTGCTATCCGCCGTTAGCCCGGGAGCCGACGAACCGGATGGAATCGAAAACATTGGTCCGTATGAAGTGCTGTCGGTACTCGGCAAGGGCGGCATGGGGACGGTGTATGAAGCTCAACAGCACGAACCGATCAAGAGACGTGTTGCCCTCAAGCTGATCAATCCCGGTATGGATTCCGAGGCCGTTGTTGGGCGATTCGAGGCCGAACGTCAAGCATTGGCGTTAATGAACCATCCCAACATCGCTCGTGTTATCGACGGTGGCACGTCGTCGAGTGGCCGACCCTACTTTGTGATGGAATTGGTCGATGGGATACCACTTGACCAGTTCTGTGACAAGCATCAACTCACGACTCGCGAACGGCTTGATCTGTTTCAACAAATCTGCGAGGCCGTTCAGCATGCTCACCAGCAGGGAATCATTCACCGAGACTTGAAGCCTTCGAATATTCTCGTGGCCGAGTCGGAAGGCAAGCCCGTACCGAAGATCATTGACTTTGGTCTAGCCAAAGCACTCCACTCGGATCTGACCGATCGCACCATGCAAACGCAGGTCAACCAAGCGATGGGCACGCTGCAATACATGTGCCCTGAACAAACGGAGCTCGGAAATCAGCGAATCGATACTCGAGCCGACATCTACTCCTTGGGCATCATTCTCTACGAGTTGCTAACGGGTTCACCGCCTCTCGATTCCGACACGATCAAATCCATGGCACTGGACCAAGTCTTTTCGTTGATTCGGGAAACCGACTTTCCGCGTCCCAGTCGGCGTCTGCAAAGTTCCGTTCAACTATCGCGTTCCTCCAGCGATCTCAGAATGTCGGATTCAACGAGTTCGTTTAGCGAACTGGCTGGAGATCTGGACTGGATCGTGATGAAATCCATTGAGAAGGATCGTGATCGAAGATATGGATCGGCTAGTGAGTTTGCCGCTGACATCCATCGACACCTCAATCACGAAGTGGTGCTTGCGCGGCCGCCATCGATGTCCTATACGGTCGGTAAGTTCGTCCACAGAAACCGCGGGTTTGTCATCGCCTCTGGCTTGATTGCGGCGCTGGTTGTCCTTGCAAGCGTCGTCAGTACGGCGCTCTATCTGAATGCCGAAAAGGCGCGGAAGAATGCGTTCGCCGATCGCCAAGTTGCTGTTGACGCGCAAGATAAGGCTGAGAAAGAGACGATCGCCAAGCAAATAGCGATCGACAAGCTTGATGATGCCGCGACGGTCGGGATGGCCCGCATCGGCGATTACGAGATGAAAGCGAGGAACTTTTCGGAGGCCGCCATTTGGATTGCCGCAGCTGCAGACAACTCTTTGGGGCAACCACATCGGCTCGATGCGAATCTGATTCGTTTGGCCAACGCTGCCGAGTTGGTGACGATCCCCACCGGCGCGATCACATCGGGAATTTCGCCGGCTGAAATGGAGGCCGACGCCTCGAATCGCTATCTGATTGTGAGAAACCTACAGCAGTCGATCGAAGTCTGGGATATCGAAACCGAAAAACGAATTATCGTCGGCAATGCTGCTGACTGGACGCAAGATGGTCTGTTGGTAGCCAGCGGAACTAGCCTGCGGCTACACGCGCTACCTTCGTTGAAAGTCATCGCCGAGGTGAACAGCCCCAGTATTCACGATCTGTCCGTCAGCAGTGAAACGCAAGATACTCAATGGGTTTCCGTATGCAACGAGAACGGCATTGCCATTTACCGACTTAGCGAAGGCAAACTGCAGCTAACGCACAACACTGATTTGAAGGCGTCGCGAAGCCAGTTTCATCCGACTGCAAGCCACTTACTTGCTTGGTCGTCGCGAGAGACAAGTTTGCTGGCAATTCCAGCGGAAGATGAATCGCTACGTATCGAGTGGAATACCAAGTCGACCCACGGCAACGTCGCAGTGAACCATTCGCTGCAGCCAGAGTTCATCGGGGACTCGTTGGATGTTGCAATGCTCGGAGCAAATGGCGTTGGCGTGGAGCTACGAGATATTCAAGGCCGAGAGATACCCATTTCCGAAGCCGGAGGTGACTTCTTCTTCACAAACGGAAGGCTAGTGTCGTCTGGTCATACGGTCGGGCTGACGGGAATTCGGCCTTATAGCTTTGCGCTGAACACCGAGGGAAAGCGGCTCGCTATTTCGTACGGCATCTTCTTTCAAGCGATTTTTGACCTCACGCTGGAAACCACCGCAGATGAACAACGGACTGCTAGGTTCGAATTGGTACGGTCGGATCAAATTCCCGATAGAGTGCGCAGTTCCTCATTTAACAACGACGGATCGCTCGTCGCGGGCTTGGCAGATGGCTACGCGCGTGTGACAACCCACGACCCGGAAAACCTCTATGAGCCCGCACATTATCAGATGCGCCATCAAGCTCAGCTCCTCTCGGTCGCAACTTCTAGCCAGAATCGCGTCATCTTCACGGCGCAAACGGACAACTTAATTCGCCGGTGGATTCGGGGACGACGGCACCGCACAGTCGAGATGGTATACGAGATTCCGTGGAACGCCGGTTACATCGCGGCTCATTCTCGGGATAGGAAATACATTGCCCCAGCGGGTCCGAGCGTTTCGTACGGATCTAACTCCAACGTGCAAGTTTTTGACCGCGACGGGGTGGCGGTATCAGATGTGTTGAATGTCGGTGGTTGGAATCATTTCGTTGAATTTGAACCAGGAACGAGAAAACTCTGGCTGGCCGTTTCTTTGGAAACGACTAGCTCCGACTCGTTTAGGAATCAGCCCGGTTGCATCAAATTGTGGGACTGGACCTCGGGTGCCCTTAGAGAAGTAGTCCGTTTCAAAAAGGCTCCGGTCGCCGTCAAGAGATTTGGCAATTTCCTGGTCATTGCCACGGAGGGGGAGCTGATTTGGTTTGACGTTGAATCGGAGTCGATCAAACGTCGACAGCCGATTGGATCCGTTTGGTTTGGGCCCAACAATTCTTTCTTCACGGTATCGCCGTCCGGCGAAAAGATCGCCTGTTTCGGAACCAATCACGGAGTTTGCATCTTTGACCAAGACGGCAACCTTCTGCACCATTTGGGCAAAGATCAGACTTGGGTTTCAGGGGAGTTCTCAAAAGATGAAAAGGCATTCTTTGCGGGACAAGCGTCTGGGCAATCCGATTTCCGAGCTTGTGTGTGGGACCTGAATTCCGGTGACTCTATCCAGTCTTTCCCTCATCCGGATGCGTTGTATTCCATCTCGGTGAGTCCCGATGAACGGCTACTGTTGACTTGCTGTAGAGATGGTCAGGTGCGGGTGTATGAATGGAAGGCAGGCAAGTTGGTCGGCGTCGTGCCCCATCCTGATG
>CAYNJG010000292.1:0-8414 GCA_964397295.1 uncultured Pirellulaceae bacterium | reverse complement strand
GAACTCCAGAACATCAAACAGATTGCGAGCTCCCCGAGTTGGGCCGATCGGCAACGAAGCATCTTTGAATTGACAGGGGAAAACACAGAGATCGTTCGCCAGTTAACGGAGCAATCGCGAGTCTGACGGTCGAGAGCCGAAAAATCGCATTTATCCGGTTGCCCAACCGGCAAAGCACGTTTTCGAACGCAGCGTCTTTTGCAATGCGACGGGTTTCTGATTCGCTTACTCGCTACGACTCCGCAAGTTAACCGGAAAGTAACGAGCGCAAAGCGCATACCGGCCGATCAGGCAGATACTCTTCCTTTTCGAGCCTGTCGAGAACCGGCCTGTTGCCCTAAAATTTGGCGATGAAGAACTCGCTACCCATTCTTGATGCAAAACCTTGCGATTCCGTTCGGCCTGCTCCTGGTCAGACTGCGGACGCTCTTCTGAGCTTGCCGATTTTGCAGGCGAACCGACCGCCGGCCACGCCGCTGCCCATGTCGATGAAGGAGATGAAGGAGCGAGGTTGGGACGAAGCAGACGTTGTATTTGTGACTGGCGACGCGTACGTGGACCATCCCAGCATGGCCATGGCGATTCTAGGTCGTGTATTGGAAGCCGCCGGATACCGTGTTGGCATCATTAGCCAGCCCGATTGGAAGAACTGCGACGCTTGGAAGACGTTCGGTCGCCCGCGTCTGTTCTTTGCGATCAGCGCCGGCAACATGGACTCTATGATCAACCACTACACAGCGAATAAAAAGGTTCGCAACAACGATGCGTACTCACCGGGTGGAAGAATTGGGCTCCGCCCCGACCGCGCGACGCTTTCTTATTGCCAACGTGCTCGGGAAGCGTATAAAGGCGTGCCCGTCATCGCGGGCGGCGTTGAAGCATCGTTGCGGCGATTGGCTCACTACGATTATTGGAGCGACAAGGTCAAGCGTTCGATTTTACTTGATTGCAAAGCTGACCTCGTTGCCTATGGCATGGGTGAAGACACAATCGTCGAGATCGCACGGCGAATGGATGCTGGAGAAACAACCAAAGACCTACGTGATATGCGAGGCATGGCCTACGCGATGGGTGCCTCGGAGACTCCACCAGAAGACGCGATTACGATCCCTAGCTACGAGCGTGTTCGTGACGACAAGATGGACTTCGCGGAAGCTACCAAGATCATTCACAACGAAACGAACCCATACAACGCTAGGCGACTCGTCCAGTACCACGACCGCCAAGCGATCGTTTGTAACCCTCCGCCTTTGCCGATCTCGCAGCAAGCGATGGATTTCATCTACGACCTGCCTTACACACGCCAACCTCATCCAACTTATACCGAATCGATTCCTGCGCATGAAATGATCAAGGACTCGGTCACAATCATGCGTGGCTGTTTTGGCGGATGTACGTTCTGTTCGATAACAGCACATCAAGGACGGATCATCCAGTCACGAAGTAAGAAGTCCGTGATGCAGGAGATTCGTTCCATGCCAGAACGAAAGGACTTTAAAGGTACGGTCAGCGACATTGGTGGTCCAACGGCTAACATGTACGAGATGAAATGCATCAAGCCAGAAGTGGAGGCCGTCTGCCGAAGGCAATCATGCGTGCACCCTAAGGTTTGCAAGTTACTCGGGACGGATCATGGACCTCTTATCGAACTGATGCGAGAGGCACGCGAGACGCCAGGAATCAAAAAGGTGCTCGTTGCCAGCGGTATTCGCCTGGACCTCGCAAAGAAATCACCCGAATACATGCGTGATCTCGTTAGGCATCACGTTGGTGGCCATTTGAAGGTCGCGCCCGAGCATACGGATCCGAATGTGCTCGATTACATGAGAAAGCCTAGCAACGACGACTTCGAAGATTTCACCGAGATCTTCAACGACGAGTCGAAGAAGGCCGGTAAAAAGCAATACATTATCCCGTATTTCATAGCCAGTCATCCGGGCAGCGATCTCGATTCGATGATCCATCTGGCAATGTTCCTCAAACAGAATGGGTACAAGCCGGACCAAGTGCAAGACTTCATTCCGGCGCCCTTCGATATCGCGACGGCGATGTACCACACTGGCGTCGACCCGTTCACAAAGAAGCCGGTTGCCATCGCAAAGCAACTTCGCGACCGAAAGCTGCAGCGAGCCCTCATGCAGTTCTTCAAGCCTGAAAACTACTTCGAAGTACGCAAAGCACTAGAGAAGGCAGGTCGACAAGACCTCATCGGTAACGACTGCGACAGCCTGATTCCAAGCACTCCACCGCCGGAAGCTTTGAAAGCACGACGCAAAGATGCGAACAAACGCTTTCGTGGCGAGTACGTGCACAAGATCGACGGCAACAAACGATCGAAGAACAAAAACAAAAAGAACTCTCGCAACAAACCTGGCAAAGGTTATCGGCCTAAAGGAAAGTAGGCGTTCTTTTCGAATCATGCTTTAAAAAAGGCAAGTACATCCTCACCCGCACTTCCGTCGCCAGGTGCGACGAAGAATCGGTCCAGTATTTCGTACGCGATCACAGATGGTCGTCGAACCAGCGTGCGAAATGACGAACATCCCAAAGCATCGTAATCCAGCCGTGAGTACCGCTTGGATGCACCACCAACTCAACCTTATTGCCGAGCTCCCAAGCAGCGGCTTGATAACGTTGTGATTGATCGAGGATAACGAGCGTATCCGCATCGCCGTGATAGATAAGCGTCGGCGGTAGTGATTCTTTTAGATGGCAAATCGGAGAAAGCGTAGGTGCTATTTCATCCCAGCGTGCAATTCCATCCTCACCGAATGAATCACGGAACGTCAGAGGCGGTCCGCCTAAATCGCCCGGATCAGTTGTTGACCCCTTTAGATTCTCGAGATCCGTGACCGGGTAGAAAATAGCAACGGCTTGTACTTCGCTACTCTCTCGATCAACGGGATCTGGTGAAGTTTGATCGCCAGGTCCACCGCAAGTTGCAAGCATCAAACTGAGATGTCCGCCAGCGCTGCCCCCAGCAACTCCGATGCGATTCGGATCAATTTCGTACTTGTCAGCATTGTGTCTGACAAACCGAATTCCGCGGTGCATATCCTGAACAATCTGCTGCACGCTAGCCTCAGGTTGAGAAACGTGACAAATCGCGAACACGGTGTAGCCGCGTCGTAAAACTGGCGCTAACATCCAAACGGGAGTTTCACCCGGATCTTTACTTTTCCAACCTCCACTAACCATCAGAGCAACGGCTCGACCATTTGCGTTTTTAGGCTGAAGGACATCGAGTGTGAGTGGCGTGCCATTGCGATCGCCGTAAATGACTCCATCCGTACGAGTCACGCTGGGGTTTAGATACCACCACCCGGCAGCTGTCAAGATTGCGAAAGAAAGCACAAGACACGCAAGAGCTCGAAGTACCAATCGAACTCGGTACGGTAGATATCGCCAGATTTTTTGCATGCCTTCTCCAATCGTTGCCCCCATGCTAATCACCACGGTCGACAAGACAAGCTCCTCGCAGACTGCGCGATGCGGTTTACGGTCGGCGAGGCAAAGACCATAGTACTGCGTATGGCATGTTTGGCGTTACGACTGGCTTCTCTCAGAACCGAATCAACATGAAGTCCTCGACCGCAAATCTTCTGCTTCTTACCGCGGGAGCAATTTGGGGACTCGGCTTTATCGCGCAACAAACGGCCATGCAGGATATAAGTCCGATGGTGTTTGTAGCTTCACGGTTCTTGCTCGCCGGTTTGTCGGTGCTGCCGCTCGCAATTCGCGAATACACGAAGTCTGATACGAATCTAACAAAGCAGAAGGTGGCACAATTCGGCGGTGTCGGTGTCGTCTTCTTCCTTGCGATGGCGTTACAACAGGTAGGGCTTTTGCGGACGACGGTGACGAATGCGGGCTTTCTTACGGTCTTGTACGTAGTCATTGTTCCACTGATTTGCGTTCTCGTCTTACGCGAAAGGCAGCCTGTAGTCATTTGGCTAACTGCTGCTTGCAGCGTTTTTGGCGTTTACTTGCTCAGTTCTGGCGCGATCTCGAATCTAAACTGGGGTGACGCGTGTGTGATTCTTGCAGCCTGCGTTTGGGCGATCCATGTGATCATTGTCGGACGTGTTACGCACGAGAGTGCACATCCTGTGACAATGGCATGCATTCAGTTTTTCGCTTGCGGCTTGTTGGGTCTGCTCACCGAAGGGCTGCTACTAATGCTTGGTCTGTCGAAACAACTTCCATCCACCGCGGCGATAACAGCGGCCGGTTTTGAGATTCTGTACGCAGGGATCGTCTCGGGCGGAATTGCCTTTACATTACAAGCAGTTGCACAACGCCATACAACGGCCAGCATTGCCGCGATCTTAATGGCATCCGAGAGCCTCTTTGCGGCAGTGTTTGGAGCGGTTCTTTTGCATGAGCGTTTGGACCTTAGAGGCTACATCGGTTGCGGGTTGATCTTTGCTTCGATCGCTGCTTCAGAATGGCTAAGTCGCCGACAAGACGACGCAGTTGACCGCTCCCCGGCCTGATTATCTGCAAACTTTCTCTTGCTAATTTGTATGCATACGACACGTCGCACCGCCCAAGTCTCCGCCGGAACGCTTGCACATCAGCGGAGTTTTAAGTGAACTATCTTCGTCGATCGATTTGACCGACAGGTACCGCCGAGACATCCGACGTCCAACACAGACGTATTGTCTTGAGTTACAGGCTGTCCAGTAGTACAACGTTAAGGGCTAGGCGAATCGAAAGCTCGGTCGAACGCTAGGCGATCTTTTTTCGTTGGACTCAAACCGCGAATGGGCAGGCAATGTTTTTACGTTTCCTCATATGTTGGTTGACTATTGCGTCTGTGCATTACTCACATGGTCAAATCGTGATCAATGAGATTTTCTATCACGCGCCGGATGATGTCGATCGCTTGGAGTGGATCGAACTGACGAATACAGAAAAGGCTGCGGTCGATGTGTCAGGTTGGTCGCTGACCGGAGGGATTGAGTACACCATCCCCAAGTCAACGATCGTCGAGCCCGGCCAATACCTCGTGATTTGCAAGGACAGCAATCTGTTTCGCGAGTTCTATGACACACCAGCGATAGGCGGGTTCGAGAAATCGATCGGCAATGGTGGAGACACAATCGAGTTAACAAACGACTCCGGTATCGTCGATGCAATCACCTTCACTGACGAAGCACCTTGGCCAGTCGCCGCAGACGGGTACGGGGCCTCGCTTGAACGAATCGCCCCGTCTTCTCCGAATGTCGCTACGAATTGGTCGGCTTCATTCGTGCCTGAAAAAGTCGGTACGCCCGGCGGCACCCCTGGAGCACGCAACGCTCGTTATTCCGACGCTTCACCACCGCAGGTTTCTGATGTGGAAGTGACTCCCAAGTGGCCGGCCCCTGGAGAGCCGATCGCAGTGACTTGTGCTGTCCAGCCCAAAGCAAGTCTTCGGGTTCCCAATGTTATCTATCAAATCGTGAAGAACGGTACAGCAAGCGAAGAAGCTACCGTTCCGATGACAAAAACAGACGCCGGAAAATACCAGGGAATGGTGCCCGGCCAAAAGGCTGGGGCTCTCATACGAATTCGCATCCAAGCAACTGATGAATCGGGTGCCCAGCGATTTCATCCTTCCCCTGATCTACGACCGGCAATGTCGGTCTACGTGATGACGGATCTCACGCCAGCGACTGTGCCTATGGCCTACATCATCAGCGCTGACCCGGAGGTCGCCAGTGCTTTGAAGGCAGGGCCGCAAGGGAACAGACTGAGTATGCAGGCGCGGATGATGTCGCAAGTGCAAAGGATGATCGCATCGGCGGTTAATCTCGAAGACGCTTGGACTCAACTCATGTTGGATGAGGAACTTTCGCAGCAGACGCATGTCGAGTTGCGAACATTGTTCCGCGAACAAGTTTTGAAACGAGAGGAACTGACAGCGAAAATACTGAAAAACACAGACATGCGTTCGGCAATGCAGCAGGTACAGAAATCTGCTGAAGTGGCCAACGGAGACTTCGAAGCGAGTTTGGAAAAAGTGCTCGGTGCGGAAGCATACTCCGCTTACGAAAAACGTGCGGCCGAATCGCAGGATCCTTCAGGCGGATTCATCAAGCAGATGCTACCGCTCGAACGCCTTTGGTTCGCGATCGAGAATCAATTTGAAAGCTCAGATGAACAGCGTCCGCAAATCCGCAAGGCGATGGCCAGCGTTATAGAAGACCGGAGGACTCAATTGGTTCCGTTCTTGCAAAAACTGCAGACTGGCAAAGCGGGATTTGAAGAAGTGCAGGCGGCGGCCGGGGAAATTGAGTCCAGCATGTGGGCAACATTGAAGCCAGCGCTCTCGTTTCGACAAAACCGCTTCGCCCGTCGATGGTATTCGCAAAACACATCCATGATGGGCGTTGGCGGCGGTAAGAAGAGTGCCTCCTCCCCGCGAGGAGCTTCCGCCTTTGTGCATATCGATACCTCGACTGGCAAGAAACAAGTTTTCGATTTCATTGATGTTAAACCGCGCAGTGCGGGCTTCAAAATCCGATTTCACAAAGATCAATTGTTCAACGGGATGTCGACGGCGAATGTAATCTTTGAGGTCAAAGAGCGGTTTGTGCTCGCTGAACCACTCGCCTTCGATCTGTATCGACGTGTCGGAGTGCCGGCATGTGTGACTGATTTCCTTCGGCTGCACATTGATGACAAAATGGTTGGCTATCACCTGTTGTTCGAACAGCCGAACAGGGCATTTCTACGGCGCAATGAGCGCAACGCGAACGGCGATCTCTACAAACTACTTTGGTACGGAAAAGGGATCGAGGGAAAGTATGAGCTGAAGACTCCGACAGACTACGGGCACGAAAAGCTACGAAATGTCCTCCGGCAACTGGAGGAAACCGAAGGCGACGAGCAATGGGCGGTGATCCAAAAGAACATCAACATTGAGCAGGTGGTCAACTACTTCGTGGTCAACATGTGCTTGTCGCATTGGGACGGGTTCTTCAACAATTACTTCGCGTACCATGACGTGAAAGACAGCGGCAAATGGGAGCTGTATCCGTGGGATCAAGACAAAACTTGGGGCTTCCACGATCGAACGGGGGCGAACGAGGTGTTCACGGATTTGCCGCTCACTTTTGGAATGGAAGGCGACGTGCCACCCGGCGGCGGCGAACCCCGAATGTTCGCTCAGGGCTGGTGGCGACCGGGCGGAGAGTTCTCGAAGCCGTTGCTGGCAAACACTCACTTCCGCAAACGCTTTCTTTCGCGACTACGGACAGTACTCACGGACACATACAACGAAGAAGTTTACTTTCCAGTCATCGATCGGCTAGCCGAAAGACTGCGACCAGAGGTCACGATTCGGGCCGAGGCAAGAGGACAGGACTCGGAAAAGGCTCAGCAACTTCTTGCAAAGAACGTTGGCCTACTTAAGGAGCATCTCACAAAGCGACGAGAGTTTCTTTTGGGGCAAGACGAATTAAAGGCTGTGTCCCCCCCGTAGGCGAATCGACGACTGCGGGTGCTGCGACCCGAACGATCCCAGCTACTCTGGTTCTTCGGGAACGCCTATTAGTTCGTTCGCCAAAATCAACCAACCAGAACGCAACATCTGATAGTAGCTCTTCACCCGCACCCAAGGGTCTGACGGTTCGGAACGGCTTTTCGCTTTACCACCAACCCAAGTTGTTATATCGCAGGAATCGATGCGCAGAAATCAGAACAATTGCTGCTTGCTCTCGGTCGATCGGCTTCTTGTTCATGGTAGACGCACTTGGGTTCGATTTGCTTACCACTATTACAAAGATTAACCAACCTTTGTAACTGGGCATCGCGAATTCGGATTATCGTTAAAGGCGGCCCTAACAGTCGCCGACAAACGGATTAGGGCCCCTTTGGGGGGCTCTTCCGCCGGGCGACTAGCATCGATGAACAGCCTATCGTTGATAGCCCGCTATGGATTTTTAATAGCTGTCATTGAATTCAAGCAGTTGACGTGCCTAATTCTTCACGCAGGTGCGGGAGATAGAGCATTCGCAACGAAGGGGGAAAAATGAATCCACTTTTCCACAACGGCTTGCAGCTGCAACGATCGCCACTCCAACAACGATGGTCACTAACGTTGCGAATGGGGATTGTCGCTGCATTGCTTGTTTGCGCAGAGGCAGGGATAGGGCACGGCGTTACCGAGCATTCGCTCACGGAACTAGCGCAAGAGGCGTTGATACTGATCTCAGCGATTCTGTTCTGGGTTGGGGCTCGGCAACACCCGACGGTTCGGTCGCTCCTAGTACTCTTCGCTGGTCTTTTCGGCTGCATGTTCATCCGGGAGTTGGATGCTCTGTTTGATAAGATTTTCCACGGGTTTTGGATTTATCCCGCGTTGTTACTCGCCGCCGGAACAATTCTGTACGCGGCAAGTTGTCCCAAGATGGACATCCGTCGAT
>CAYNJG010000291.1:0-8427 GCA_964397295.1 uncultured Pirellulaceae bacterium | reverse complement strand
GTACTCGGTCGATCCAACCGCAAACCCGATCACCGTTGCACTTCGGCCGGCTTGAGATGATCACACCCGTGCCGTTTCCTCCGAAACCAAAATCCGTTTCAAAGCCAATGAACCCAGGAGACGGGTCACCGTGGTTACCAGCGTAGTCAGACAGCGCGCCTCGTTTGTAGGTGACCGTAACGAACTCCGTATCATCACTAGGCTCCCCAGGCTCAGGACCTTCCGTATCCGATGGCTCATCATCAGAATCATCGTCCTCTGGGTCAGGCGCACCGGGACCACAACCTCGACACCATCCAGCAACCGTTCTCCCCATGATCGCAGGTTGGCTAACTTCGAATACGCGTGTTACGTCGCTATTCAAAATAGACGTCGATGCATCGCGGCGCGACGGGCAGAAAAAGCTAGATACCGTTTGCGTGCGTGTGGCTTCCGAGTGAGCCGAGTAAGGTACGTCGAGCTGCCACTGTGCGAAGAGCGCCTGTTCTTCCAGGTAAGGAAGAACCCGAACCATCCACGTTGGCGTGCCAACTCCGCAACGCTCTGCATCGAACGGACGCGGCATCAAACGGGCTGGCGGGAATGCATTGATCGCATCGTGGTGCAGAATGGCGGACAAACCCAACTGCCGAATGTTGTTCTTGCACTGCGTCATCCGCGCGGCTTCTCTCGCAGACTGTATGGCAGGCAAGAGCATCGCGACCAACATTGCGATAATTGCAATGACGACAAGAAGTTCGACTAGCGTGAAAGCTCTTTTGCAAGTGCGGCTAGGTGCCATGAAAAATGCTCGCTGGTTTACGGTATGCGGGTGCATCGCACGAATTATGGTGTCTTCCACTATACCAAATGATGTCGCTTGCTAGACGATTATTGATGTTAAAAGGTATTATCGTCGGGACTTCAGCGAATCGACAATCGTGACACTACCGGCCCATGGTGCCGAATGTAACTGCAAACCGCGGTGGTACAACGCAGTACCGTATGCTTCGACACATACGACCTGGATCCAAAAAAAACAACACTTCTTCCACCGAACGATCTGGAAAGGACAAGAATCACATGGATGCGTTCATGCAAGCGGCAATTGAGGAAGCGCAGCAGGGCCTAAGCGAGGGTGGGATCCCAATCGGATCGGTGCTTGTAATCGACGACCAGATAGTCGGTCGTGGACACAACCGGCGTGTGCAGCAAGGAAGCGCAATCCTGCACGCCGAAATGGACTGCCTCGAAAACGCGGGACGGCTAGCAGCAAACGAATACGCTCGAGCCACACTTTATTCAACACTGTCGCCTTGTGACATGTGCAGCGGAACCGCGTTGCTATACAAGATCCCGCGAATCGTGGTTGGCGAAAATCAAACTTTTCAGGGCCCCGAAACGTATGTACAGAGCCGCGGTGTGGAACTCACCATTTTGCAAGACGCCAGCTGCATTCAACTGATGAAGGATTTTATCAGGCAACATCCGCAGCTGTGGAACGAAGATATCGGCGTCAACGACTAAGCAGGCAAGAAACAACCGCATGAATTGCTTTACCCACGCACTGCCGTTCCTCAATGATCCGTATTTCGCCGTCGGTTCGTGCATTCCCGATTGGCTAAGTGCTGTCGATCGTAAAGTTCGCACACGCGAGAAACTGGCCCTACCCTATCTCGAGGATTCAAATCCCGATGTTGCCTCGTTAGCAAAGGGCGTCATTCAACATCACCGGGACGACGATTGGTTTCACCAGACCCATGCGTTTGCCGATCTTAGCATGCGATTTTCGCTGGAGATCCGAGATTGCCTTCATGGAGAAGCTGGCTTCCGCGCCGGACTCATGGGACACATTGTTATCGAACTGTTGCTTGACGCTTATTTGGATCAACTGCTCCCAGGCAAGCTCGAAGCGTTTTACGAGACCGTTGCGAAAGTCGAACCCGAATTCGTTCAGAGCACAGTGAATCGATTCGCCAAACGTGACACCGAAAACCTTGTTCGGTACATCGAAGGATTTCTGCGTGAAAGATACATCTTTGACTATGCTGATGACGATCGACTGCTCTATCGAGTCAATCGGGTTTTCGCTCGAGTGAAACTCGAACCGTTTGGATCGGAGTTGAAACAATGGCTTCCCACAGCACGGCAACGGGTATACGAAAATGCAAACGCTCTGCTGGCAGCCCATCCCTGCGCTTTATCCAATACTACGTCTTAGACATTAGTTTCTCCATCGATGAGTTCGATTGGACCGCTGCTCATGGCCGACACGATTCCGCCCTCTGAAACATTGATCCTTGTTCCGGGCTCCAACGTGACGGGTAGGAAAGCTTCTGGCGGAAAGTTGAATTCCGGCTGAGCCAATGCGGAGTTTTCTGCTAGGCCAAGAAGCAAGACGCATAGCGGAGGTAGAAGAGAGAATCGCTCCGCGTGTCCAATTTCAAGCGCCGTTTTCGACAACGTCATTAGCGGTAACGAAGGCCGGCTGACTTCCTGATCTTGTCCGAAGCATTCTCAAATCCGCAGGAACCAGAAAACTGTTGCGTTGCTTTGGCCTATGCAGTTCTCGTAATCCGTCTTCGCAGACGCCGTAAAGACTTCGCCGTTAACAACAGCTGCGGTCAACACCCCGTTTACCGAAGCGTCAGCTACCATTGCCAATCAATGTTGTAGCCGTAGTGCGGTTTGGGATTTGAAACCTCCCACCAAATCCATCGCCCGCGCGGGTCTTCCAATACGAATTCGTCGACCGGCAAGTCAATCCGGTTTCCATGTACGTCATGAACGAAACGCTCAAAGCTGGTGTACGGTTTGTCATCAGGAAACATCAACAAAAACCGCATCGAACGAGTCGGCAAGACAACCGTGACTCCCATCCACGACTGGTCGTGATTTTGAAACGCATTCCAGTACGTTTTGGAAGTTTCAATTGCGAATTCCCGATTGCGAGGATCGTCACCAACATCAAATTCGAGAATTCGCGACTTCACAAGGTATTTGTCGACCTTCGTCCGCTGATCACTGGCGTAGATCTTCAGCTTTTCAGGATGAGTGGCAGAACAGCTATAAACATCCACGCCACTGGTGCGGGCATTTAGCCGATATTCGGTCTCATCTCCAATATTTTTTATTACCTGTCGTATACGCTGGACGACGGGGCTGATCGGTTTGGCAATATCAACCGAAGGGACCGCGCGGTACTGACGAAGATCGCATGTGATTTCGTGCTCGAGTAATTCAAAGCCCGTGTTGGTTGCCGCAGGGATTTTTTCAACGACGACCCATTCATTTACATCTGACTTGGCGGTAATCAAAGGCGGAGTTGATTGTTCGCGTGCTACCTGACTCAGCACCGCTTGCCGTTTTGTCTGGTCGACGCTGACGGCTGCTGAATTAAAATTGCGGGCATAAATGGCAAGGATCACTCCAGTTAGCCCAATCGTGATCGCGCAAAGACTGTAAACATGAGTGTGATACATCGCCCACCAACCGAATTTCAGCCCCAGCGCCCTGGTGACCTTTTTATGTTGAGGCAACAGAGCCTTGACTAGCTCGGTTTTGTTCGCGAGTTCAGCATTGCTGGTTCCCAGCACTTCCTCAGAAATGCTCTCAAGTTCGGCCCGATCGAGATGCAATAGATGGCTATGAACTTCGTGCTGTTTCATGTTCTTCCGTCCATGAGTTTGATTCGCCAGAGTATTGCGAAAACAACAAAATCCAACAAGACGGATGGTGAGCCGAAGCGCAATAGCACTTTGGTTAAACAACTGGAAACGATCATCTGGAAGCGGATGCATCGCCGCCAGAGAACGCCACGAATAATTGCCGTGCTGAAGTCCGTTGACTACCGGAATTTCCTTGAATGGCTGAACAAGTGCGGCCCGACAGCAACAGTCAGCAAATAGTCGTCAGAGAATTGCGACGATCTTCGAGAATGCCGCGAGTGACGCAACCTGATTGGCGCAGCACATCAAATGGGATCATGGGTCGGTGCTGTTTTTGCACGGTATCGCGAACGATGATCATGACAAGCCCGAACGCTGTGGAATTCCTAGCAAACCTGGGCGTCGCAACAATCCGAATATCGACAGTCAGAAGCTCACTCCCAAAGACCTCGTCGACCATATCCCTTGGCAGCTTTTCAACTTGGCGGACAACCCTCAGGAGTTCCGGACGATGGACTAGCGACCCAAAAGTAGACCATTGGTCTCCGAAAGCAAATCGCAAGTAATTCGTCAAGGGAGTTGCAACTACAGGGTTCGCATTGAAAACGCGCCGGCCGACCTTTCCGGTTATTCCGGTCGTGCATTAGGCGTCCGTTCGGCCCTCTTTACGTTTCGTAACTACCCTGAAATGCAACGGAAAACACTAACAAATCTTGATGCTCTTTAGTTGACTTCAAGGCCAATTCGAATGAGTCTACGAGTATGCCTCTAGGGACGGCATGCGCAAGTCGCGCGATACACAGACGGATCGTCTTTGATCACTATTCTTTTAGGTTGTCTAATGACTAACAATATCTCTGCCTCTCAACTGCGCAAGCTGTTTGCTGTGGCATTCACATTTCTCGTTTTGCCGGCTGTTGCAAACGCAGCCACCGTCACCTTCGGGCCAACGCCGTATCTCGAAGGTTCACCAATCGCCGGACAAGGCGATACACCAGTAGACTTCTTTGACTTCTCACATCCCGACTGCATTGCGTTTATCGAAGACTTCGAATTGGGCGTTACCGACCCGTTCCTATCCATCGACGGTGGGCCAAACGGCGGAATTCTTGCCCCCAATTCATTCAGCGGTCTAGCAATGTCGGTAACCGACTCCGTTGATGGAGACGACGGCGTAGTTGATGGCAACGGCAACGGTGGCTATTCCTACTTCGCGGAAGGTCAACAAAGTGTCACGGTCACTTTCGCTTCTGTAGTTCACGCTGCAGGGTTGGTTTTCACCGATGGCGACAGTGCATCGACGAATGTTGCACTTGAAGCATTCGATCCTATGGGCAACTCACTCGGCATCATCAATGCTGGTGACTTGGCCGATGACGTTTTCACGGGAACAACAGCAGAGGATCACTTCCTCGGTTTCACTGACAACATGGTTGGCATCGGATCGATCACGCTTTCGATCAACGCTGGTGACGGCATCGAAATCGACCACATTCACTGGCAAGAGCCAAAACCAGTGCCAGAGCCAAGTGCTCAACTCATGTCGATGTTCGCGTTGCTAGGACTAGTCGGACTTCGCCGACGACGACGCTAGGCAATACTTTTCATAAGTAGATCAAGGCAAGGCAACGAGAGAGCCGTCCGAATGGGCGGCTCTTTTTTTTTTGCGCCACTGCTAAACATCTAGCTCATAACCCTCTCTTCGCGGACGATCAAGCAATCGATTGGCCTCGTCATCGTCTTCAAACTGTTCGCTTTCAGCGTCCCACACTAGCTTTCTCCCCAACTCACGCGTGATATTCACCAAATGGCAGACCGAAACCGAACGGTGGCCTATCTCCACGTCAGCGTTGGGTTTCTCGCGACTCTTGATACAGTCGATCCAATTGGCGAGATGAGGCGCTGCTGTCCATCCTGGGCCCTCCCATTTTTGCTGCTCGGCTGCGCCCGGCGCGTCGTTGAAAAAGCCCGGTGGGTTTGTGGTGAATTTGTTGCGATTGATTTCGATCTTTGCCTTTGAACCACTAAAGATGGCGCCACCCATTGGTCCCCCTTCAAGCTCGAACTTTACAAGCGGACCGTCGGCGTACCGCATCGACACCTTTCCGTTACGTCCAGGGGACTCTGGCCAAAGCTCGCGAGGTCCCGTCAAACTTTTACCCAACGCGGACTGAATCTGATCAACTCCGTGGGCGCCCCAGTTCGTCATCTCGCCACCGGAATAGGCTCGCCACTGCATCCACGCAAACTGCAACTTGCTGTTGAAGGGGCGTAATTCCGTCGGACCACACCAAACGTCCCATTCGTTGCCGGCAGGAATCGCTTCTTCAGGCAATCCTTCGTACACCTTGGGCCCCGTATAGTTCACTGCCTGGACGACTTTGATGTCGCCAATACGTCCCGTTCGAACCGCATCGCAGCAAAACCGATTGAGCTCCATCGTTCGCTGTTGCGTGCCGACTTGGAAAACGCGGTCATTTTTCCGAGCCGCTTCTACGACCTGCCGCCCTTCCCTCACGTAAGCAGTGAGAGGTTTTTCTGCGTAGACATCCAAACCAGCCCGACAAGCAACGATGCAAGGCAAAGAGCGACCGTGATCGGGCGTCGCGACAATCACGGCGTCGAGCTTCTGCTTATCGAACATCTCGTGATAGTCTTTGTATGATGGCCAATCTTGTTTGAATTGGGTGAGTGCGGATTGGAGCCTTGCTTGATAGCAATCAGTTATGGCCACCACCTTCCCGTTTTTCGGAAGTTGGCTCATGAGCTGCCTTGCTCGATTGCCAACACCAATCACGCCGATTCGAACAGTTTCACTTGGCACATCGGCCTCAGGATCTCGCCCGAGAACTGATGCGGGAACAATCAATGGCAACGCAACGGCGCCAGTGTTTGTTAGAAAACTTCTTCTATTCAGTTTTGACATCGGAAAGCCTTTCGACGGAAGCAATTCTTAACTTGCACACTTGTTCAGATAGTCTCTCGCGCGGTTGATTTCGGCAGTTACTTCCGCGGCTGTTTCCAAAATAGGAATGCCACGCGGAACGGGATGCATGAAGATACTCGTCCAGCCCGTATACGAGATGTCCGCCAGTGCTTCCACGATGGGCTTAAAATCAAGTTCGCCTCGACCAGGCATCTGCAGAAGTTCTTGTTCTTTCGGCAATCGCTTCATGAACCCCATGCCGTGTTGCCAGGCGTAGAACATTTCGATGGATTCGCCTAGTTGCCGAATGAGCTTCGCAATTTGCACTGCATCTTGTGGTAGGTGAGAGGGCGCTAACGCGACGGCAAGGTGGTCGGACGTGCGAAGTTCTGCGAGCCACTTGAGTGAATCAGCAGACTCCACAAGACTATTCGCATGGTTCTCGATAGCGATCGTGATTTCACACTCTTCGGCAACTGCCACATGCGGTTTCATTTGCTCGACGAAGTGAGCGACGCTTTTCTTCAATTCGCCACCACTCTGTCTTGCTGGCCCAGATGCACCACAAACGATAGTGCTCGCGCCCATGCGCTGCGCAAGACGCATTTCTTCTTGAAGCTTAAAAGGACCAAGCTTGTACTGGGTGATGCACCCTAAAGAAATATCGTGACCTTCCAACATACGTTGGAATTTTTGTTCGCCCAGGTCGTCTAGTTGCTCGCGCTGGTTTCCGTGCGTTTTCGGCCAAATATCGATCGACGCGGCGCCCGTCTTTCGAACTTCGGGAAAGATCTCACCGACGTACTGGTAGCCGTACATGCACGACGACAGAATGTAGTTGAATTCGAACTGTCTCATCACGCGACCTCGAATCCTTCACGCTGATCCCGCCACAGCAACGAGTTCGCTTCGGCATCACCAATGAACGACTCACGCTCCGGATCCCACTTTAGTGGTCTTCCCACTTTCATGGAAATGTTGCCGAGATGGCATGTGCTGACGCTGCGATGTTGTGATTCGATATCTGAGATCGGCAGTTTCCGCGATTGCACACAATCGAAAAAGTTGCCCATGTGATTCACAATCGCGGACAACTTTCCGGTGCGGAGAGGACGTTCGAAGTTATCGTCTTCGTATACCTGCCACTGCTCCAAACGGAGTGGCTTCGATTGCAGTTCCTCGATCGGCTTGCCTTCAATTGTTCCACGATTCACAAAAAGACGACCTTGATCACCAGTGAACATAATCCCGTTGCGTCCCGTGTCACTAACAGTCATCTTCACACCATTGGCGAATTCGTATTCCGCGTGAAAGTCTATCGCGACGTTGAACCCGTCTTTGACGCTCGGATATTTCGCACTGCCGTCTATCGCGACTGGCAAGGAATTGATAGCCCATTGTGCGATGTCTATATGATGAGCTCCCCAATCGGTCATCTGGCCGCCGGAGTACTCATACCACCAACGAAATGTGTAATGCGAGCGTTCTTCCAAATAAGGCATGTTGGGGGTCTGGCCTTGCCAAAGATCCCAGTTGAAATTGCTCGGCACTGGTCGTGCAGAAAACGGTCCACCTAGTTTGTTTTTGCCAAGCACCACGTCCACGCGCTGCAACTTGCCGATGCGACCAGCTCGCACCATTTCAACAGCTTGGCGAAAGTTCGAATCTGATCGTTGCCACGAACCCACTTGAACGACGCGGCCCGTCTCGCGCACAACATCGCGGAGCAGCTTGCCTTCATCGATCGTCAGCGTAAGCGGTTTCTCGCAGTAGACATCTTTACCCGCGCGACACGCGTCGATCACCATTTTGCTGTGCCAATGATCCGGTGTGCCGATCGTGACAATGTCGACA
>CAYNJG010000290.1:0-8428 GCA_964397295.1 uncultured Pirellulaceae bacterium | reverse complement strand
CTTGTGAACAATCACTGTGGTGCTCGCGATCTATCTATTCGTCGTGATCTTACCTGACGGTGCCAAGGTTGCGGACACCTGCCGCGTGATGAACATTCAAATCCAGGGCATAGTCGAGCCCACGAACCGAACCGTCCGCATAGCACATGTGCCATATCTCATGCACGCTGCCGAACTGGAAATCCATTCGCGCGCCAGGCTGGTCTCGTCCTGGCGGAAATTTTACCGATCGATGGAAGTCGCGATTGTAGCCGCCCAAAAGAAATTCATTATCTCCCCAGTCATCGCCGTTGAAGTACCGCTGTGGATCCAGAGCTTTCTCGCCAACCATGTACGTCTTCGATGTTCCGTCCGTGATCTGACCAATCCGAACTTTCGAAACTTGGTAACACACACCGTTGTGCCCAGGGTGTTTTCTCCAAGTGTAGTTTTCGGCTTCGGCGAAGGTGCGGGGGAATTCGTTCCAGTCACTGAAGGGCGCATCGCCAACGCACGTTGCGTAGTCAGTCTTGGCAACCTTCGTGGGTCTTCGACCGCCGTTGGAAACTGCTCCCACATTCGTCGTAAGTGTCGCTTCGCGTCGACTAGGGCAATGGAATCCAGAAAGCGGAATCTCAACCATTGCAGAAAGAGAGGCCTTGCGTTCCTCACCCGTCAATCCGCGTGCTTGTTCCCATATGGCTGCCTCTTCAACAAAGGGAAGAATGTTGTAGGGCCAGCTGCCGGGTTGTTCTTCGCCGAAGCCGAGTTCGGGTTCGCCAATCCAAGTCCAACCCCAACCGCCCGACGGAAGATGAAGGTGCGCAGATTCGTGGTTCATCCATGCCAAACCGATTTGCTTCAAGTTGTTCGAGCATTGGGTCTTGCGGGCAGCTTCACGAGCAGCCTGGACAGCGGGAAGCAGCAACGTCACCAGCATGGCGATGATTGCGATGACGACGAGAAGTTCGACTAGCGTAAAGGCCTTGCGTGATTTCATGGCTATATCAGATCAAAATGAGGTAGTGGTGATGAGCTGGAGCCTGCGAGCAGCATAGCATAACAGCATGGAATTCATATTGAGATTGTTTTCCCTGGCCTTCTATTGGCCGTTGCGCGAGCTGCTGATACTCATATATCAGGAGAATCAAACTATTCCTTCTACATCACTTCATTCCCTCAGTCATGGCAAACGATTCGCCAGATCGCCTACGCAGGCAATGACTTGATTGCTTCGGGGACTCAGCCGCGGCAGCCAAGGTTTCAGCGGCCGCGGTACGAACAGTTCGATATTTGGTACCGGTCCGGGATACTCGTCTCGTACCTTCTTTCCAGCGAACACGACATGCACGGCGTCTCTGGCTTTGGCATCGGGACCATCCAGAAACATCGTCACACCAGCGGACCGTCGATAAATGAGAAATTCCTGAGACGTACCATTTGGCCTCCAAAGCGAAAACAACTATTCGTCGCGTGCTACAATCGCCCCTATGACCGAAAAAAACTCCGGAGAAGTCACGCAAATCCTCCGTCGAATCGAAGCCGGCGATTCCAGAGCCTCGGCTGATCTCTTGCCAAAAATCTACGAGGAACTCAGGAAACTCGCAGCGACTCGGCTCACCAATGAAAAGCCTGGCCAGACCCTGCAAGCCACGGCGCTCGTCCATGAAGCCTATCTTCGACTTACAGGAAACCAGAACTCTGATTCGTGGGATAGTCGTGGACACTTCTTTGCCGCCGCGGCAGAGGCCATGCGTCGCATTTTGGTCGAACGAGCTCGACGCAAGAAACGCATTCGACACGGAGGCGAGTTCCGGCGAGTCGACTTGAACGACGGCGCAGTGATTTCAGATCAGCCCAAGGACGACATCCTAGTGCTGCACGAAGCTTTAGCGAAGCTCGAGCAAGAAGCGCCAGCTCGGGCGGAGTTGATCAAACTCCGATACTTCGCAGGCCTGACGGTACAGCAAGCCGCCCAAGCGATGGACATTTCGGTCAGCACGGCGGAGCGATATTGGAGGTTCGGAAAGACCTGGCTTTTGGCGGAAATCGCCGAGGAATCTGGCTTTGACGAAAAAAGTTGATTGCACATGAAGGTGTCTGCTGCGTTTCGTCGCATTGTAAACCGAACACCAAGTATGCGGAGACAATTCCGTGGATCGCATGTCCATCATCGAATCGATTTTCAGCCAAGCCTTAAGAGCCAAGAACTCTCAGGAGCTTGAAAAGCTCCTAGGCGAGCAATGCCCAGATGCAAAAATTCGCCAGGAAGTTGAGCGATTGCTGGCAGTGGATGCGAAGGCGGGTTCGTTCATGGTCGAACCGCCCGAGGACTTGGCGGGCACGCACGATGCAGAAAACCAGGACGTTCACGCCATTGATGGCCAAATAGGTCCTTACAAGATTCGGGAAAAGATCGGCGAAGGCGGGATGGGCGTCGTCTATGTCGCCGAACAAACCGAGCCCGTACAACGCAAAGTTGCTATCAAAGTCATCAAGCCCGGGATGGATACGAAGGAAGTCATTGCTCGCTTCGAAGCCGAACGACAAGCGTTGGCGTTCATGGAGCATCCGAATATTGCTCGTGTGCTAGATGCGGGTGCTACCGAGTCCGGTCGCTCGTATTTCGTGATGGAACTGGTTCGTGGGATTCCAATCACGGAGTATTGCGATCAAGTAAAGGCGACGCCAAGCGAGCGACTCGATCTGTTCAAAACGGTTTGCGACGCAGTACAGCATGCTCACCAGAAGGGAATCATTCACCGCGACATCAAGCCATCAAACGTTCTGGTGACGCAGGTAGGTGCAAAGCCGGTCGTTAAAGTCATCGACTTTGGTTTGGCCAAAGCGACCAGTGGACAGAAACTGACCGACAAGACTGTCTACACAGGATTCATGAAATTGATGGGGACGCCCACCTACATGAGTCCGGAACAAGCCGGGCTAAGTGGACTCGACGTGGACACTCGATCCGATGTCTACAGCCTTGGAATCTTGCTTTACGAGCTACTGACCGGCACCACGCCCCTCGACAAGACAGAGATTCAAAAGCAAGCCTACGAAGAACTTTGCCGCCAGATCCAGGAAGTTGAAGCCCCCAAACCGTCATCGCGAATCAGTACGCTCAAGGACTCCGAGCGATCGTCGATTGCCCAGCAACGCGGCGTCGAGCCGAAGAACTTGCGTCAACTGTTAGACGGAGACCTAGACGTTGTTGTCTTAAAGGCGCTCGAAAAAGATCGTGAACGCCGATACAACACTCCACAGGATCTCGCAGCAGATGTCGATCGTTTTCTGGCGGACGAGCCGGTATTGGCTGTGCCGCCGAGTTCGCTGTACCGAACACGCAAATACTTCCGTCGTCATCGTCTCGCCATTCTCACGGCAACGGCAGTCGCCTTGTCGCTGCTAGTTGCGGCAGGCGTAAGTACGTGGCAAGCGATCAGGGCAAGTCGATCGGCCCAAGATGCCATCGTGGCAAAAATTGAAGCCAATGCTGCCAGGGACAATGCCGTCGCATCGGAGCAAGACGCGGTTGCCGCGAGACGGATCGCGGACAGCGCGAAGATAGAAATCGAAAAAACGGCGAAGCAGAGGCGCCGAGAGCTTTACGCTGCCGACATGCTATTGGCAGATCACCTCTGGAGCAAACCGAGCCGCGACAACCTGAGGCGGATTGATGAATTGCTCGCTAGATGGATTCCCGACGACGACGAGCAGGAGGATCTACGGGAGTTCTCTTGGCGATATCAGATGACGCGACTCCACCAAAGCGCAGAAGTAACGGCATACGATACATATACCGCTACCGTTACCCCCAGTGGAAACATGCTCACAGCAGATGCTACGGGGCTGCACGAGTGGGTTTCGACGGGCTCTTCCATCTCGCGCTGGAATGGTGATGCAAGCCAGGCGACGCTTTCCCCAGACGGCCGGTGGGCCGCGTTCCCTCGGGGAGAAACGACAACCCTGATCGACATTTCGTCAGGCGATGCCGTTTTGGAGATTCCATATGCTCAATTTGCCTTTTCGAAAACCGGCAAACTTTTCGCAGCATGGGCAACGAATCCGGTAGCAGAACAGTCGCCCCAAAGGGGAAACACCATTCAAGCATGGAACCTAGCCAATGGGACCCCGCAACCTAGAGAGTCACTCGACTTTCATGGCATCGAGCCGCTATCGCGTTCGTATGGGTTGCGATTGGCAGACGATGGTCGGACGTTCATGTTGTACGGAAAGTCTAAGTCGCAAAGGCATTACCAGCTGTATCTTTTTGACGGAGAATCAGACCCCGTCGCGCTACCCAGGACAGCTGCCTTCGACATTTCCTCGGATGGAGAACAGGTTGCTTACCGCGCCCCGGACGGTATACATGTGAGGCATCGATCGGATCCGTCGAGCGTGCTGAAAGTTCCGTTTCGGCGAAGCCTTTATCTCTCTCCGGACGCATCGAGAATTGCGGCGTTCAACGAAGGGGGAAACATCGAACTTTGGGACGTCTCGTCTCTAAAAGAGCCACACAAACAAGCGTCGTTTGTTCCAACTGCGAAACTCCTTCGCACGATACGGGGGCCACACCTGGAGCCAATTCGAAGGGCGTCCGGTAGAAGCCTACCCGCCTTCCGATCCATGGTCTTCTCGGCCGATGGATCAAAGCTCGTGTCAACTTCGAGTGTCTGGCAACATTCCCAAGGCGTATCGAAACTTTGGGACGTGAGTCGTGTCCCGGGACGGTATGAAATCGAAGACATGGATCATGATGTGTTTAGTGGTCGGGTTGGACTAACCTTCGAGGAAACGGAGCGTGGGCTATTGGTATCGGACATCGCGGACTGGCATGAAGCCGTGAGTGGCGAGATTCGGACCGGAGACAGGATTGTTGAGGTGTCCGACGACCAAAATGGAACGATTGACGTCCGGAACCGAATGAACACGTTCATGCAAGACAAGTACATGATGCAACGTGTTCTCCACGGGCCGCATGGATCAGTCGTTCGGCTTCGCATCGAGAAGCCAAATGAGGAAGTCCGTAACGTTGCGTTGCGCCGAACAAATAAGCAGCAACCAAACCCATGGGATCTCCACTTTGATGGAAACGATACGGTCCTGTTTGCTGATTCTGGGGGTGGTGCGACAAGTTTAGATCTCCCGACAAACAAGACCCAACGCTATCCTGCTCTCGGGCTGCGTCTGGCCATTTCACCGGACGGCCAGCTCTTGGCGATGACCGACAACGTGGATGTCGTATTGTGGGACCGTCGTTTGAACCGGGAGCGATGTCGCCTGGATGGTCGAGCAACGGGGATCGTTGGCGGCGGACGCGGAGATGGCTCGCTCGCATTCTCCCCCGATGGAGAATTCCTTGCCATGGTGACGGGAGTCGCCTTAAATGACTCGCCAAGCGACCTGAAGGTCTGGCGATTGAGCAACCTCGAAGAAGTGGGCCCCCGGTTTCAAGGTAATTCCAACCTTTCTGCCATCAAGTTCACATCCGACAGTTCCCGCCTGATAGCGGTCGACTGTCAAGGTGAGATCCGCATCTGGAATACCTCAACGTGGGAACTCGAACGAACGCTTCACAGCGGCCGGCTAATGCACATGGCGCTGGCGATTTCCCACGACGACCGAATACTTGCAACCTATGGTGCGCATACCACACTTTGGGATCTTGAGTCGGGGCGGAAACTCCACGTAATGAACGGCCCTTTTGGAAGGGACCTCGCGTTCTCGCCCGATGACAGAACGCTGGTGTCGGCGGCAGGGATTGCGTGGGACGTCAAATCGGGCAAGCAATTGCAAATGCTCGATCATGGCGAGTCAACTCATCTCTACTCGAGTGTGGCGTTTTCGCCCGACGGCAACACCCTGGCTGTCCTCAGTAATGATGCGTTACAGCTATGGCAGGCCGCCTCGCTAGATGAGATTGAAAGCTATCGTCCCACGCACGATGCGATGCTCAAACGAGGAGTGGTGCACAACGAACAGAAGAGACATGCGGACGCGGAGCGCATCTTGCGGCGATTGTTTGAGTTGCAGCAAAAGCATCTCCAACCCGACGATCCCAACATCGGTAGAACCAGGTCGGAAATCAAGAGGTCGCTAATTGGCCAGGGAAAGATGCCGGTAATCGCTCGACAACCGGAATCCAAAACGGGCAACCTGGGTGACGAGATCACCTTTCGTGTTGAATTCGCGGAGCCGAGCCCATTGGATCTCCAGTGGTATCGCAACGGGCAGGCGATCGATGGTGCGAACTCGGCCCAACTGGCTTTCGCCGTCGAAAGTAAAGCAGACTATGGAGCCTACCGTTTGGAGGCCGCCCCGGTCGGACGCAAAGATACGATGCCGCTTCGCAGCGAATTTGCGTTTCTTGTTGAAGAGGAGCTGGAAACGGATCGCGGCCTGAGCTGGGAGGTTTTCAATGACATCCAAGGAAATTCCCCACATCGTCTCAAGGCAGCGGAAGCTTTTATGAGGAATCAGCCTGACGAGCGAAGCATCATCAAGCACTTCGAGATACCGTCCAATGTCGGCGAAAACTACGGCGGCCGACTATCCGGGTGGCTCATCCCACCGGTCACGGGAGAGTATGTCTTCTTCCTGGCAGGCGATGACATGGCGGAGTTGTATCTCAGCGATTCGGAGACTCCTGATGGCGAGGAGCTGATCGCCAGAAGTGCATGGTGGCAATATCCACGAATGTGGAACTGGAGTCGAAAGACGCTGGTCGAGCTGGTGTCAAGCGACGTCATCAGATCTCGACCGATCTACCTGGAGCGAGGCAAACGTTACTCTATCCGAGCCCTTTTTAAGGAAGGTCCGGGCCAGGATTACTTTGCCGTAACCTGGCAGATGCCAGGGCAACCTCCCCCAGAAAATGGCGACTCGCCGATACCTGGTTTGTTTCTACGACACAGCCGTGAATGAGTCTTCTCACGTGAGCCTTAGGCTCTGAGTTTCTTTTTCCACCAACACCAACTGCGTGAAAGGTACGCGCGGACTAAGGCGCACGAAGTGCGCGAAAGCGAGGCCAAACATGAACAACTAGACCACAACAAACGGGCCAAAGGCCCAACCGTTTACCTAGCCCAGGCCAACGGCCTGGGACCGAGGAGCCCCCGACGACAGAAGGGCCAACGGTCCGACCGTTTGCCAAGGCCCCGGAGGAATGGACGGACAAATGGCCGGGCCGTTGGCCCTCACCATGGTGCGACTAACAGATACCCAGGCCTCCAGCCTGGGCTAGGCAAACCAAGGACCTTTGGTCCGCCACAACGGTCGCTGCTGGACGAGCCAGCAGTGGCACCCAACAGATTTTCGCAAGTCACAAACTAACCATCACATTGTCATAGGCAACTGAAATGAAAACTTCTCCACAGAAAATCAACTCTCAAACCCAAACTAGTGGTTCGTCCATACTCGGCCGTTGCGTTCCCGTGGCACTGATGCTGCTTTGCGTCGTCGCCTCGAAATCTTTCGGGGAGATACCGATGGAAAAGATTGGAGACCCAGTCTTCGAAGTCTCGTTCAATGCCATGGGCTCGCGGCCTGCAATTCCGAGCGACGAGGAGTTCACGAGAACGGTCGACAGCGCTCTTGGCACGTCGTCATTTTTGCGAGTTCCCATTGAAAATCTGAACAGCGCAAGGATTCCCCGTCATTCACTAGACGTGCCTTTGAGCCAACACATCCGCGAACAGTTTGCCGCCAATGGTATCGTCAACACAGACACCTTCGTCTTTGACGAAATCAACTGGGATAATCTAAGTATGGTGAATTTCCATTTGAAGCCGGCAGAGAACGCTCCGCTCGGAGCATCACCAACCAGCACAATGGATCCTGTCATTCCGAACAATATTTTCCCGTTGGATGCCGCCGTGACGGGATTTAGAGACGGTGCATCGTTTTGGCAAAGCAAACCCGTTCAAGTTCCATCGCTTGATGGTATCGGTGAATTCACGGATGCCGACGGAGTCGACCACGACTTTACCGGATTGAACTTCGACGCATTGGTTCTAAGCCATTGGCAATCATCTGGCCACGGACATTCTGGTCCGAGTCTTGTTGGCGAGCATGAAAGAAGATTCGAAATCACGGATAAGAATGGCAACGGCTGGCGTTTCACGGTTCCCTACACCGTCGTCCTGGAGGAAACGGACATCGAGGGCGACCTTAACTACAGCGGTGCCCTAGATCTCCACGATTACAACATCCTGCAACAGAATGTCGAAGTTGCCCCTGCTGAACCACACGGCGAATTCCTCCGACGCCTGGACTTGAACGGAGATAGCCTCGTTAACGCAGACGACACAAGTCACCTGGCAAGCCTATTCCCGGCCGCGGAAGTGACTTCCCTGACGGTCGGCGAAAGCTATTCGCAAGACTTCGACTCGTTGGGAGCTGACGGGACAGTTGGCAGCGCGTTGCCCAATGGCTGGTCCGTGCCAGA
>CAYNJG010000289.1:0-8475 GCA_964397295.1 uncultured Pirellulaceae bacterium | reverse complement strand
CGGCTGCGTCGCCTCCACCTGCGTCGCCTCCACCTGCGTCGCCTCCACCTGCGTCACCTCCACCTGCGTCACCGTTTCCGGCTTGAGCGTTGTTTGGCGAAGAGCTTCCTGTATCGCCAGCGGATGATGATGGAGCATTGGCTGGAGCCGCTTCGCTTGCGCCCGTTGAGGCCGGTGCGTTTCCGCCTGCTGCATTCGAAGCGGGAGTGGCCGCCGTGCTTGCTGCACTGGACGCCGTCGATGCCGCGTTTGATGCGGCGGCGCTGGCTGCTTGGTTTGCTCCCGTCGTAGCCGCGCTAGCTGCTCCCGATGCTGTGGTTGCGGCTGAACCAACTGCGGTTGCGGCTGCTCCACTACCTCCACCCGAACTCAATGCGGCCGCTGCAGCGCCACCTACAACCGCTGCGCCCACGGCTCGGCGAAGTGGTCGCGGTCTGTAGCCATAGGACGAATAGCGTGAATCGAGAAAGCCACCAAAGTCACCACCGACGCCTGGACCGAGTTCGCGTGCATAGAAACTGTATAGCGGATCGTATCCCACGTTCTGTGCGTGATATTGATGCCATGGCACGAGGTTTTCGTAACCGCGATTGGCGTAGTCGCCGTAGTAATAGTTGCCAGTGGATGTATCCGTCCAAAGGTTCGTATACCGATCGGCCGTATCGAGCGGCTGTGGTACGTAGTCTGGCGTAGGTTCAGCACAACATGCGTTCAGTCGACCGCGAGTAATCCACGGATAATCCCAGTAGCCTTCCACTCGCCGACTGCCATCGGGCGTCCAAACGTAGTGGGAGGGAACCCAAATCCAATTTTCGTGCGCCTGCGACCACATTCCTGGGGTCCAAACGTAATCACCGCTTTGCGGCGCGTCGTTCATCGCCTCACTGTTTTCTTTCGACGCCATTGGCTCTTTCATTTCCATTGGCTTCTTCGTTTCGAGTTTCATAGGAGCATCGTTTTTCGCAACAACGTCCGACTTCTTCTCCCAACTTCCAGGCACCCAAAACGCGTCCTCTTGTGGCTTCGCCGATTTGGGGCCTTCCTCTAACGAATTGGGCAAGTTCTCTACCGTCGCAACTTGCTCGTTCTCGATGTCCTCTGGAATCCAGCTTCCCGCAATTCTGCGAAAACCACCGTCGACTTTTTGCCATTTACTGGGCAGCCATTGACGGCCTGGAGGCAACTTTCGCCAAAGACCACTCACCCAAAGAAACCGATCCGCCGTGTCGTCGTAGACCCAATAGCCATCGACCCACTGAACGCCGTCTCCGGCAGGTTTGTTTGCGTTGGGCTCTTCGTTGATCGCAATCGGCGGCGCCTCAGGCGCGACAGGTACCGGCACGGGCGTCAGATGCAAGGCAGTCGCAAATGCCTCGTGAACCGGCCCAACGGGCATCGGTGCAGAATTGAACAGATCCAGAATGTTCTGCTTTGAGGTGTTTTTGGGCTTCGCGATCACGTCCTGCGAGTAAGCAGAAACCGAAAACGACACTAGCCACAAGCTTACACACGTTACAAAAAAGGCTGACCTAGGCATCGGATCTCTTTTCAAACTCGAAGGGCCCCGTTTGGCAGCCCCCTTCGACTATCGAACGAGGTGCCTTAAAAACTGGGTAATTAGGGTGCATCTTACACACCTAAATCAGGCATTTCCTGCTCTTTCGGGCAGTATTGGTATGATGTTGAACTTTGCAAACATAAATCCAATTCAAACACAATGATCCGACCACTACCTCGACGCATGATCAGGTCGTCAAGTTGACTTAACACCACAACGGCCAAGAAGTACTAGTTAGAAAAGAGAACCCACTTTGACCGCGCCATTGGATGACCATACATCCATATCCAACGAAGAATTCCAACGTGTTATCGAGCTGTTGGAAAAAGTGGCGACCGATCGAGGCCTGCTACTGCCACTATCAAAAGAGTCGCGCGACCGACTCATCCGCGCGGCGAGCAAGATTTCGAATCCGGGTCGAGCTGCACGTCGACAGGTTCAAAAAGCACACCAACGCCAACAGCGAGCAGCATTAGAAAAAGAAAAAGCGAAAGACGAACAACTACTTGCGCAAACGGGTATTCGTACACACTTCAGCGTGAGGCAACTCAAATCGCCGACGCCGCCCGAGCCTTTCGAAACGCCCACACCACCCACTGGCGATCATCCTCCCGAGAACTTCAAAGGCGAGCTCAACGTCGCGCGCAACTGCTACATCTGCAAACGTGACTATCGCCTGCTGCACTTTTTCTACGATTCGATGTGCCCTGATTGTGCTGAATTCAACTGGAAGAAACGTAACCAAACCGTGGATCTCGCCGGTCGCGTCGTGTTGCTAACGGGTGGACGAGTCAAAATCGGATTTCACGCCGCGTTGAAGTTGCTCCAAGCCGGCGCGCACGTGATCGTCACCACGCGATTCCCACGCGACGCGACGAAACGATTCCTCGCCGAAGAAGACAGCGAACAATGGCGACATCGATTGCAACTGCATGGCATCGACCTGCGTCATACACCCAGCGTCGAAGCGTTCGCCGACCATTTAGTCGAAACACTTCCGCGACTCGATTTTATTCTCAATAACGCCTGCCAAACCGTCCGTCGACCACCCGGCTACTACGGGCACTTGATGGCGGACGAGCGAAGCATGATCGATTCGCTCACCGAAGACGCACAGAAACTGCTGGCTTCGCACAACGAGTTGGTTGGCGCGCAAAAACTCGATACGTCTGTCCAAGATCTTCCGGCCGAAGTAACCGGTACGCTTGCTGGAATCCAACGTGCCGCTGAGCTTTCGCAAGTTCCGCTCGCGCCCGGAGACGCAAAACTGGGACAAGAGGTCTTTCCCGAAGGACGTTACGACGGCGACCAGCAACAGGTCGACTTGCGCACCGTCAACAGCTGGCGACTGAAGCTGGCGGAAGTTCCCACCGTTGAGTTATTAGAGGTTCAACTCGTCAATGCAGTGGCTCCGTTCGTCCTGAACGCACGCCTGAAACCACTCATGCTAAAAACAGAGAATCGAGACAAACACATCGTCAACGTTTCTGCGATGGAAGGCATTTTCTATCGCGCCTACAAACGCGACACGCATCCGCACACAAACATGGCCAAGGCGGCTCTGAACATGATGACTCGCACTTCGGCGTTGGACTATGTGCGAGATGGAATCCACATGAACAGTGTCGATACGGGTTGGATCACGGACGAGGACCCTGCCGATATCGCAAAACGAAAAAGGGAAGAACTCCAGTTTCACACACCACTCGATCAAATCGATGCCGCCGCGCGAATTTGCGATCCAGTCTTCTCCGGGTTACTCACTGGGGAACACGTGTGGGGTAAGTTTTTGAAAGACTATCAAGTGGCGAACTGGTAGCGTTCGAGCAGCCAGCTTATGGCATCACCGCAAAGCATCCTCGCAAACCGGCGCTCAGTGTGCCGCCGCCAAAGCTTCGATCTCTTCAAACTTCACGACGCGACACTCACGAGCTGCCACTTCCATGCCAACCGCCAACAAATGGTTCGTGCGCACATCGGTGTGCGTGATCGGTACGCCTTCTTCACCTCTCACACAACGAACGAAGCATGCCAACTCTTCGCGGTAGGCTTCGCGATACCGAGTTGGAAACGAATAGTCGATCGGTGGTCGAGAAAACCCGCTCTTTGTGGCATGCGAAACGGTTGACTGATATTGGTTGTCGGCTTGCAACATTCCGCCGTCGCCAAACACTTCAATACGTTGATCATAGCCATATGCACTCTGTCGATTGATATCGATCGAAGCTGTTACACCATTCGCAAATTTCAGCGTGCCTACCACACTGTCGTGGTCATCCATCTCGCCAATGCCGGCAATAAAGCTCGTACCGAACGCACTGACATGCGTCACTTCCGACTGCGCCAACGTCGCAACCATATCCAAGTCGTGCACCATGCAATCGTGATACATGCCACCCGAAATCTTCAAGTAGTCCATCGTTGGCACGGGGTTGTCCCGCGAGACGGAACGAATGAAATGCGTTTGTCCCACATCACCACGTTTCACGGCTTCGATCAATGAAGCAAACGATGGATCAAAGCGACGCTGGAACGCAACCAACAACGGAGTTTTCGCTGCCGTCGCCAATTCAAAACAGGTATCGATCTCCGACAGACTTCTCCCCAGCGGCTTTTCCGTCAGCAGCGGCTTACCTGCCTTAATCGCCAGTTTTGAGAACTCGAAATGTGCGTTCGTTGGCGTAGCAACAATCACGGCGTCGACCTCGCTGCGATCGATGGCTTCTTCAGGACTCTTCGCCGCCACGCAGCCGAATTGTTCCGCGACGCGTTCCGCCTTCGCGTTGTCCAGGTCGTAGACAGCAGCCAGTTGGATGTCGTCCAACAAACCGATGCTCTGCATATGAAAGGTACCCGCTCGACCAAGGCCAAGTAGGCTTACTTTGACTCTATCCATCTTGTTACCAATTCAATCGTTAACTTGCTGCCTGTTACTGCGTCAGTGATTTCTGAGGCTCCCACATGGTGGTGCGTTTGTGAAAACGCTTCCATGCATTGGTGAAGGAAACAATTGCCGACACTGCGCGCAAACGAGTTCCTTTTAGCTTTCCGTCGGTGGCTAAACCGCGTTTCAAATCCCAAATCGAATTCGTCTCGCGATCGACGACTGCACCGTCTTTGCGCTGGAACGTCCGTTGCTCCTGCGTCTGCCAAGCGCCGGCAGATTTACTCTCTTCGTCAAAGTAAACGACCAAATCGAGATCGCCCATTCGGTCGTTTACTACACCGGATGACGTCAGCAAGTCAAACCGCCAGTACCGTGCCTCGCCCTGATGCACCAATGCAAGGCAGTAGTCTTCGGGCTTCTTGAGAAACTCTTTTGTGAATCGCTCGGCCGTGGGCTTGATCATTGTGGCCGTTGTTTCCGGGTGCTGCTCACGCCACGCTTTCCAAGTTGTCATCGTGGCGGGAAGAATCGTCAGCGACTTGCCATTTAACTTACCCGCCATGCATTTGCCAAGAATATGGCTCCACTCGCTTCCGGTTTCTTTATCGCCCATGACTAAGCTGCCGCCCCAAAGTTTTCCGGAAACGAAAAACGTAAGACGCTGGCCTTCGACTTCGCTGGCATACACGATGCCATTGTGACAAAGATGTCACCACGTCGCGGCGATCGGGCGTTCGCCCAGAGTATCGTTGAAGATCTCGCGACTGGGCCCTGTCAGCATGTTGATGGGATATGCGCGAGCCACACCATCAATCGCTGTACCCAGCACCAATTCATTGGGTTGGAGTTTCGCCTCGGCCGCGTCGACAAAGGGCGGATTCTCGATGGGGTCATAAGGTCGCACTACCGACAACGGTCGGAATTCGTCGGAACGAAATTCTTGGCGAATCAATCGCGGCCTGCGCTCAGCACGAGCGACCGATTGAAAAGAAACCCTGGCACCTACCAAAGCAAGAAACACAATACCACCAAAGACGACAAAAAGTTTTTCGCGACGTGTCATCATAGCTACCTAAGCAATCTCGCAGATCAGACCTCGCGTGTTCGCGAGTAGGACGGCTATCGTAACAGTTGCTGACGTTTTTTTCTCTGCCAAGCTGATTTCCGTCTTTGGATCACGTTAGAATAGCGGCTTTGCCTTCCTCATCTCCGTCGAGCACGTCTCATGTCGAATCCATCCATGGCGAGACAACTTGTATTGTTGTTGGCGTTGACCCTCTTTGCCCCCGTCTGTTTTGGGCAAGACGTTCCGCTAACCGAACAACTCCAGGACATCGAACTTGCCGACCTCGCCAAAGCTGCGATGACCGAAGGCGACGCGGCGCGAGGTGCGATCCTTTTTCATCAGCCACTGTTTCAATGCTCGAAATGCCACACCGTATCCGACGCAGAATCACAACTAGGTCCAAATCTAGCCGTATGGAATCAGAAGCCGACAGCTGAGCATCTCATTGAATCAATCCTAAATCCTTCGAAGTCCATTCGCGAAGGCTACCAAACCGTTTCGGTTCTGACCGACGAAGGACAGCAGTTAACGGGTATCCTCACAACCCAAGATGCGAAATCGGTGACAATGAAGCTGGCGGACAAAGCTGGCAAAACGGCGACGTTCTCCAAAGAGAATCTGGAAGACATTAAATTGTCGAAGCAGTCGATCATGCCCGAGGGCCTCGTCGATCAACTTGCCAATATGGAACAGTTTCTGGATCTGGCTCGATACCTCGTCGAAGTCTCGCAACAAGGCATATCTCGAGCCAAGGAACTTCAACCCAAGGCCGACCAAATTGGACTGCCTCCCCTGCCCGCCTACGAAAAAGATATCGACCACGCAAAGTTCATTCGCAGCTTTGAAGATGAAAACGATGACAAGCTGTACGACATGGGCGAGCAGATCTACAACCGCGTCTGCGCAAACTGCCACGGCACGCACGATCGGGAAGGCTCGTTACCCACGTCGCCGCGATTCGCCAGCGGAAAATTGAAAAACGGCAGCGACCCTTTCAAGATGTACCAAACGCTAACGCACGGTTACGGCTTGATGGTGGCGCAGCGTTGGATGGTCCCGAAACAGAAATACGCAGTGATCCACTATTTGCGTGAAGAGTACTTCCGCGAAGACAATCCGGACATGTTCGTCAAAGTCGATGACGCGTACGTTCGTTCGTTACCGAAGGGCAAGTCCATGGGCCCCGAACCAGTGAAGTACGAACCATGGATCGTGATGGACTACGGTCGATCGTTGAACCACACGTACGAGATTCGCGTTAATCCTGGCAATGAAACGGGGCGTGACTTGGGACGCGGGCCTCGGTCTGAGAATCCCTGGGCCAATCCCGATCAATACTTTCCACCCGGTGAAGCACCGAACTATGCGTATAAAGGAATCGCTGTTCGGCTAGATCCCGGTCCAGGTGGTGTGTCTCGTGGCAAAAGCTGGATGGTCTACGATCACGACACGATGAACGTCCATGCGGCGTGGAGCGGCAATGAGTTCATCGACTACTGCTGCATTCAGTTCGATGGCCAACACGGTGTCCACAATCGATTGAAAGGGAAACTCCATGTGGAAAACCCCGTCGGTCCCGGTTGGGGACAACCGCTGACGGGCACCTTCCATGATCCACGGCCCGTCGGCCGAGATGGTCGTCCATACGGTCCACTGCCGAAACCTTGGCTCGAGTACAAAGGGCTCTATAAACACGGCCCAGAAACGATTCTCTCTTACCGTATCGGTGACGCGAACATCCTCGAATCACCAACCGTCTTCGGTGATAACGATTCGCCCGTGTTCGTACGTCGCTTGACTATCAGTCCTGTCTCGCACGAACTATTGCTGCGAGTGGGACCCGACGGAACCGACATGCACGTTGCAGAGAAACAACACGGCGGCGAAAAAACGGAAAGTGAGAACATCGACGGATTCGTTACGCTGCGTTTTCCCGCGTGCAAAGAGACGCGGCATGTCGCGATTGCGATGGGGAAAGAAATCAAGCAAGGCGTCACCGCCGATCCTCCCACTGATCTGTCTGCGTGGACCAAGGGTGGTCCGGCACAGTACCCCGAACGTGTCCGTACTCAAATCAAAACGATCCACGACAAAGAATTCGCGGTCGACGATTTGACGCTGCCCAGCCGCAACCCTTGGAATGCGCAAATGCGGATGACGGGCTTAGACTTCTTCGCGGACAACCAACGTGCTGCAATTTGCACCTGGGACGGTGACGTCTGGATCGTGGAAGGTATCGCCCAGGACGGCAGTGACCAAACAGGTGGAAAAGCTGGTGAGCTCATCTGGCAGCGAATCGCCAGCGGAATGTTCCAGCCGCTCGGACTGAAGATCGTCGACGAACAGATCTTCGTCACCTGCCGTGATCAACTCGTCGTATTGCGAGACCTCAACGGCGACAACGAAACCGATTTTTATGAGTGCTACAACAACGATCACCAAGTTACCGAACACTTCCACGAATTCGCGATGGGTTTGCAAGCCGACGACGAAGGAAACTTTTACTATGCCAAAAGCGGACGTCACGCCAAGCGTGCGGTCGTACCGCATCATGGGACACTTCTTCGAATCAGCGCCGATGGTAAGAAGACCGATATTTTGGCGACTGGATTTCGAGCCGCGAACGGCGTGTGCATTAATCCCGATGGCTCGTTTTTCGTGACGGACCAAGAAGGACATTGGAATCCAAAGAATCGCATCAACTGGGTAACCGAAGGTGGCTTTTACGGAAACATGTATAGCTTTACCGACGTACTCGACCCGTCCGACGACGCAATGCAACCACCGCTTTGCTGGATCACTAATGGCTTTGATCGCTCGCCCGCCGAATTGTTATGGGTTCCCAAAAACACATGGGGGCCATTCGCCGGCAAGCTGCTTAGTCTGTCGTACGGCTACGGCAAAGTCTTCGTGGTGCCGCATGAATTGGTCGACGGTCAACTACAAGGCGGCATGATCCAGCTT
>CAYNJG010000288.1:0-8488 GCA_964397295.1 uncultured Pirellulaceae bacterium | reverse complement strand
GTATGGGGTTGGTTCTCGTCGGAGCCGTTCTTGTCGCGATGAATACGCCGCACGGTCCGGGCCATGCGGCGAAACCGCCGAACGCAGCAGCACCCGCTGGCGACGCACATTGAGACTAGTGCTAGGTCAAAATCACAGCTAGGGCACCCACTTAGATTCTAAAAGAGTGAGACTCTAGTTGAGCAAAATCGGAGTTGGTGAATCACCCTCACCATCTCGGCGTTCCCATTCCCGACGGACTTCGCGAAGCCCGTAAGCACACATTTCGAACTGAACACTTAGTCGCTCGAAGAGCTCTGCGTCGTCTGTGGCTGCCTTGCCTGTCATGCGACTTGCAATGTAGTAAGACTTCTTGCCTTGTTGGAAATAGTCGAGCAGATGATCTGTCTCCGATGACGATTGCATACGTCGTAGCGTCTCGGGATACACGCCAGACCAAAACAAGGTGAAGTCGCCAATGTGCTGGTGTACATCACGCTTTGCTTCGCCGACTCGTTTTTCGGCTTCACTCATGAGTGCAGCGACTTGGGCAATCGGCTGTCCCGTGAGATTGCGAATACGATAGACCGCATCACTGCGTACAAATCGGACCAGTAGGTCCGCGACGTAGTCGATCAAAGGAGGGTCGGCGACGCCGAGTTGACACTGAAATGTTTGCTCGGAAATCCCGGCAAAGAATCTTCGTAAGGTGTCACCGTTTGCTCGCATCAGAGTCTCCTTCGAACGAAAGTTACAACGCGACCGATGTCGGTTGTATTCGTGCGGCAAAGCCTGCGCTTGCGAAGGTGTAAGCCGTGTTGAGAGAGGTTGAACGAACGTTACCGATTTCGATGTTGCTGGAGTGAAAAATCACTGTCTCTAATTTTAGTTCGAATGCGGAAAACAGGTCAAGCTGAACGTCAAAAACGAACGTGAACCGCCCTCATCTCTTTCGTAAACATCACGAAACGAAATGAATTGCAATCCGTTCGACGGCGCCGGAACCTTTGACATGTCTTACAAGAAACGAGATCAGAGCGCTGACATTAGTTCGTCAACGTAGCTGCTTACTGAATCGATAGTCTTTTCGTTGCCGTGACTTTCTGCTTCTGCAATTCTCTTTACGATCGCCGAGCCAACGATAAGCCCGTCGCTGACGGGCCCGAGTAACTTGACGTGCTTGGGTTTGTTGATTCCGAATCCGATGCATATCGGCAAGTCGGTTTGCGATCGCAGCCAAGAAACATTTTCGACGAGTTCAGGTGGTAGTTCGGTTCTTTCGCCCGTGATGCCAACCACGGACACGTAGTATAGAAAACCGGTTGAGGTTTCAGTGATTTTGAGAGCGCGGTCTTTCGGAGTCATGGGAGTAACGAGTTGGATGAGCGAAAAGTCCTCTCGCTTGCAAATCGCGGAAAACTCACCAGCCTCTTCTGCAAGTAGATCAGGAACGATCGCACCAGCAACTCCTGCTTCTTTCGCGCGTTTCACGTACGCTTCTAATCCGTAGCGAAAAATGATGGCGTAGCTGACCATCGTGACCAACGGCATGTCGACCGTGGGCGAAACTTCACCAATCATGTCGAAGATCTGGTTGAGTTTGATCTTCTTATTCAGAGCTCGGGTATAGCTGGCCTGAATGACCGGTCCGTCTGCGATCGGATCGCTGTACGGAATACCAATCTCACACATGTTGCAGCCACGCTTGTCGAGTTCTTGAATGACCGACTTGGTGAAATCCAAATCTGGATCACCGGCAGTGATGAACGGCATGAACGCTTTTTTGCTTTCGCCACGCAGCTTGGCAAACAGACTATCAATCGCTGACATAAGTTTAGTTTTCGCCTTTCAATCGACGAATCTCACTAGCGTCCTTGTCGCCACGACCAGAAAGGCAGACAACAACGATCTCTTCGGGCTTTTTGCTTTTGGCGATGTCCATAGCTTTCGCAACCGCGTGGGAGGATTCCAAGGCAGGCAAGATGCCTTCTTTTGAGGCTACGGTGTCAAACGCCAGCATCGCGTCGGTATCGTTGCAGCTTGTGTAGCTTACACGGCCACTCGACTTCCAAAACGCATGTTCGGGACCGACACCTGGATAGTCCAAACCGGCCGACACTGAATGGACGTCGGACGTTTGGCCGTCTTCGTCCTGCATGACAAAGCTGTAACTCCCGTGCAACACACCTGGCTCGCCATGACTGAGTGGCGCCGCATGGTCACCGGCGGAGTGACCTCGACCGCCGGCTTCGACGCCAACGATTTCGACTTCTTTGTGATCGACAAACGGATAGAACATTCCCGCTGCGTTACTACCGCCTCCGACGCACGCGACAACGGTATCGGGTAGTCTTCCAAACTCGGCGCGACTCTGTTCAATCGTTTCCGTGCCGATGACGGATTGAAAGTCTCGCACCATCATTGGAAACGGATGAGGTCCGATTGCCGATCCGATGATGTAGTGTGTTGTTTCGACCGAGCACATCCAATCTCGCATTGCGTCATTGACGGCGTCACGCAATGTTCGTGAGCCCGTGGTAACTGGTCGCACTTCCGCGCCGAGCAATTTCATGCTGAAGACGTTCGGAGCCTGGCGTCGAATGTCTTCTTCACCCATGTAGACAACGCAATCCAGTCCGAAGCGAGCACAAGCTGTCGCGGTGGCGACGCCGTGTTGACCGGCACCGGTTTCCGCGATGACGCGCTTCTTACCCATCCGCAACGTTAGCAGGCCTTGGCCTATCGTATTGTTGATCTTGTGGGCACCGGTGTGATTTAGGTCCTCACGCTTAAGCCAAATCTGGGCACCACCGCAGTGTTCCGTTAGACGTTCAGCTAAATAGAGCGGGGAAGGGCGGCCGACATACGTTCGCAACAAATCGTGGAAACGTTTTTGAAATTCTGGATCCTTGCTGGCTTGTTCGTATTGCTGGGTTAACTCGTCCAGCGCAGGTGTCAGCGTTTCGGGGACGAATCGCCCGCCAAAGTCGCCAAATCGGCCTCTTGGGTCGGGGACTTGGCTCATGGCGCCGGTGACCGTATCGTTTGAATCTGTGCTCATAACCAACATCGTACCATGGGTGATAGGCTGTACGGAAGCGACGTCAATAACCGTGGTCGTCGGCGGGATGTAACGTATCCTGACTTCTGTTTTCGAACACTCTTGATTTGAGGGAAAAGCGATCGCCTACTACGTCAGATCGCACGACTACCATGCCCGAGTTGCCCGAAGTCGAAACGATGCGGCGTGGCGTTTTGCCAGTCGTTGGTAGCACGATCCGCGAAGTTGAATTCGTTCGTTCTCGGTTCAAGAAGATACTTGTTACTCCTCGAGCGGACACATTTCGTCGTCGTGCGGTTCACCAAGAAATCGTCGATATTGGTCGAATTGGTAAACGCGTGTTGTTGCACTTAGCGAATGAATATGCGGTCGTCATTGAGCCTCGCATGACTGGTTTGGTCCTGTTGGCAGAACCGCCGGATGAAGAACATCTTCGCGTTGGATTTCATCTAGATGATGCGCCTGTCGAGACGCTTTGGTTTTGGGATCGCCGAGGTCTCGGTACGGTGCGGCTCATGTCACCAAAAGAACGGGCGGAAAAACTGGGTCCCGAGAAGCTGGGGCCCGATGCGTTGGTGGTGACGGCAGATCAGATGAAGTTGCGTCTCGGCAAGAGTCGTCGCGCGATCAAAGTTGCGTTGCTTGATCAAAAAGCGATTGCCGGAGTTGGCAATCTTTACGCTTCGGAGTTGCTTCATATGGCAAAGGTCCATCCTGCGAAACGCTGCGACCAAATTACCAAGAAGCAATGGAGCGATATCCAAGAGTGCATGGCAGCGGTTCTGAACGAGGCCATTAAGTATGAAGGTTCGACGCTTTCTGATGGCACGTATCGAAACGCGTTGAACGTCGAGGGCGGATACCAAAACTGCCATCGCGTCTATGGCCGCAAGGATGAGCGTTGCCCGCGATGCAAGACTTCGGTCGTTCAGCGAATCGTCCAGGCTCAGCGATCTACGTTTTTCTGTGCGAAGTGTCAGAAAAAACGATGAACCTGCCTTGTAGGTATCACGAAAAATATCCGTTAAACTGCGGGTCGGTAGAAATCGGCTCTCGCCCGCGTTTATCGGCTACTGCACGTTCTCTTCAAATAGAGTCTGCATTTCGTAAATTACTTTTTCAGGAGTTCGCAATGAAACGTCTCATCGTTTGCATTTTGGCAGTTGCTTGTTTGCAATGCACCGCGTCTGCGGCCGAGTTTGGAATGAAGCAAGGTACACCAGATCTTAAGTCCGTTGGGCCGCTGGCATTCGGGAAAAGTGGTGTTCTTTTCGTCGGAGATACAAAGGCAGCCACGGTGTTTGCGATTGATACGCAAGATCGCAATGGTGATCCTGGCGACGTAAAACTTCAAATGGAAGAAGTTGATCGACAGGCTGCGGCAATCCTTGGGACCGAAAAAGTCACGATCAACGACTTTGCCGTGAATCCAGAGTCGGGCGTTGGCTACATTTCGGTGTCGAGCGAAGATGGCAAGACGATGGGCATTTGCAAGCTTCTCCCGAACGGCGAAGTCGAAAAGATGTCGCTCGAAAATGTCGACTTTTCAAAAGTGGAGTTGCCTAATCCGCCGGCGGACAAAGAAGTTGGACGTCGGAAACGTAACTATCGAAACGACTCGATCACGGACCTCGCTTTCATGGAAGGCAAAGTACTCGTCTCCGGGGCTGCCGCCGAAGGTGAATCGAATGTTCGGGAACTAGTGTTTCCATTTTTCGAATCCGACAAAGGTGTGAACGTTGAGATTTTTCACGGTGCACATGGTCGCTACGAAAATAACTCAACTGTTCGTACGTTCGTGCCATTCAAGATCGATGGAGAACCGTATTTGCTTGCCGGTTTCGTTTGCACGCCGCTTGTGAAGTTTCCACTTGAGGGTCTCAAAGGCAAAGAAAAGCTGCGTGGAACAACTCTGGCGGAACTTGGCAATCGAAACAGGCCGCTCGATATGTTTGTCTACAAGAAGGATGGCAAGGACTACTTGCTGATGTCGAACACGGCGCGTGGTGTGATGAAGATCAACACGAACGATGTTGAGCGTGAAGAAGGCATCACCGAACGCATCAAGGGCACGGCTGGCCAAACGTACGAAACGATTGAGTCGCTGAAGGGCGTCGAGCAAATGGATAAGCTCAACGACCACCATGCGGTTGTGTTGGCTCGTGGCGAGAACGGCGCGTTGAATATGAGCACGATCGAACTACCTTAAGCTAACTCAGTTGCGAATCATTAAAGGCCAAGCATTCGTGAGATGCTTGGCTTTTTTCTTAATCTTCCGAAGGAGACAAACAATGAGCGTGCCGCCGTTTCACTTAGCCTTTCCCGTTCGAGACGTCGAGGAAGCGAAGCAGTTCTATGTCGGGACGCTTGGCTGTCAAATGGGTCGCAGTGATGAGTTGTGGGTCGATCTTAACTTCTTCGGACATCAGATCGTTGCCCACTATCATCCGCTTGAGGAAACTTCGTCCACCGACCCGCACACGAATCCGGTCGATGGACACGATGTGCCGGTTCCACATTTTGGTGTCGTCTTGGATTGGAAAACGTGGCAGGATTTGTCCGAGCGGCTGAAGTCTGCAGACATTCAATTCGTCATCGAACCGCACGTTCGATTCGAGGGCCAAGTCGGAGAGCAAGCGACAATGTTTTTCTTGGATCCATCCGGCAACGCACTGGAATTCAAGGCGTTTCGAGATCCCAGCCAGCTATTCGCCAGATAGGACGAGCCTCGCACCGGATCGAAGACCCTATGCAGTCTGCCCAGTCGATTGATCGTCTTTGTTGGCGTCGGATTGAAACGCTCCGTGGAGTCGCGCCCAATCCATCACGAGTGAACCGCCGTCTTCAACATGGGCGTCCGCCCAATTCATCAGCAGTTCAAAACATGCGTGGTCGATATACTCGACTTCTTCAAGGCACACATGAAGCTCCGCGTCGCCTGGAAGATCTTCCAGGTAATCTGCCAAAATTGGCAACCGGACGAAGGTGGCTGCCCCCTTTAGCTTGAGTTCGTACTTGTGTTTTTCTTCGTCGGAAATCAATTCGACGTCAAGATGCGTGAAGCGATAGAGCAGTTTTCCGGCCGAAAGCGCAACCCCGACGGCCACTCCTACGAGTAAGTCAACGGAAACGATCAGGCCGACCGTGATAAGGTAAATCCAGCCTTCTGACTCTCCGACCTTCCGAAGTTCAAAAAACTGCTTGGGATTCAAAAGTTTCATACCCGTGTAGACGAGTAAGGCGCCGAGTGCGGACTTGGGAATGTAGTTCAGCAACTGTGGTAGGAAAAAGACGAAGAGCAGTAGCCAAGCACCGTGAAAGATCGTGGAATTTCGCGTGCGGGCACCTGCCTGCACATTGGCAGAACTTCGCACGATGACTCCCGTCATTGGCAAGGCTCCAACAAGTCCGCACAAGAAGTTGCCAACGCCCTGCGAGGTTAGTTCCTGATCAAAGTCCGTTTTGACGCCGATATCACGCGACATGTTGTCGACCGCGGAAGCCGTCAATAGAGTTGCGGCGCTCGCCACGATGGCGATGACAAAAGCTGACAGCCACGTAGACTGATCCAAAATGAACGCTCCCCATTCAACTGAAGGGAACGTCGTATCGCCGAACATATTTTTGGGAACATCGAGCGGGATGACCTTTAAACCCAGCAGCTTGAAAAACAAGGTCGCCGCGATAATTCCGACCAGAGCACCTGGAATGAAACTGACTTTCTTTGGTGCATACTTGCTCCACAAGAAAATCGTGGAAATCGTAACGATACCGATCAATGCCGCCTGGAAATGCGTCGAACCGTCACCGAATTCGAAACACTTCATGATGGCCGTGGGTATCGTTGCCAAGTATTGCAATCCGCCGCGAGCGGCTTTATCACCCCACATGGCTGTGTGATCCAGCATCACGTGGAATTGGCTGATCAGAATCAGCGCTCCAATTCCAGAAAGCATGCCCTTAATCACGGCGGGCGAAACGGCTCGAAACCAACGGCCCAAACGATATCGCCCCGCTACGAACTGAATGATGCCTGCAAGACAACAGGTCAGTCCAAGCGCTGCCAGTGCATGGCCCTCCGCGTCGTTTTCTATCGCATCGGTGAGCGCCACTCCTTCGCCCAGATTCGCGATGTACTCGTCCTTACGCGTCAAAACGATGTCCGCAACAATGACGAACAGACTGGCAGCCGGTCCACTGACCTGTAGCGGCGAGCCAGCGATGGCACCAACGGCGAGACCACCAATAATGCCGGTGATCAGACCGAGCGCGGGACTCACTCCAACTGCAACGGAGATGCCGATGCAAAGCGGTAGGGCGACCAGAAATACGACGATCGACGCGAGGAAGTCGCTCCGCAGGTATTCCTTCGAATTCTGCACGTATTTATTGAACACGGAACTCATCAATTCTCCTCAAAACCCATGCGTAACATAATCGCTCAAACTATCTTATACGAGTTCGGAGGCGGACCGAACAGCCGGTTTTTGGCTGTTTGCGACCTGATTTCAGGCCGGACGCAGGAGCCGTGTGGTCAAATCACGTATCGTCGCAGATCTGCAAGGCAAGACTCATCGTCAACGGCAAGCACTTGAGTCATATACAGCGGCATACGTAACACCGGAGGCATTGGTGAATGGCCTCGGCCTGGATGCGTTCCAGTGGAATCGACGCCTACTTGCCGAGCACACATTTCATCGGCGAGTGATCCGAAAGACCCTCCTCGCGCCACGCATGTAGGTAGTAGCATTCTTTTAAAATCGGCTTGAGCGATGGATGCAAATACGTATGGTCGTAACGGTAGCCATTACCTTGGTGGCTGAACCACGAAAACTCTCGCAGATCACCGTTCAATTCTCGAAAAGCGTCGAAGTATCCTCGTTTTTCCAGCTGGACCAATTTGTCTTCATACCAGAATGATCTGCCAGCTTGGTCGATTCCATTTTTGCCAGAGTTGAAATCTCCAGTGATGATCGAAGGAACTTCGTCGGCCAGTTCGTCTTCGAGTAAGAAGTCAAACAGCCGATGTTTCTTTTTATGGGGAAGGTAGACACCATAGATCAGGCACAAAGGCAAGTCGGCCCGAACAATCGCATCGGGATAGTTTGGATCGCAATTGGAAAAGAGCGCGGAGCCGGCTGGAAAGCGGCTCGCGATCAATACGGAATTTGTATCATTGGTCGCCGCACTCGCTATTTGCCATCCGTAGCCGTGACGCAGCAACGACGACCGAATCTTGAGTCCTTTATCGTTGTTGCGAAACTCCGAAAGCACCAAGACATCAGGGCTCTCTGCGTTGATCGCCGAAAGGATTCCGTCGACTCGTGAGCCACCGCCTTGCCGGATATTCCATGCGACAATGCTGATGGTCGACTTTTCCATGTTTGGGTCTCAACGGGTAAAAGAGAAGAGCGGTGACGAATCACCGCTCTTCACGTTACTTCATAC
>CAYNJG010000287.1:0-8490 GCA_964397295.1 uncultured Pirellulaceae bacterium | reverse complement strand
ATGCGATACAGAACCATAAACGGACCTCGAAAAAAACAGAGAGACTGCGTTTTTGTATTGCCAAAACGAACCCTTTTTGCTGAGGGACGGGTTGAGAAATGCATCAACGTTCGCCGAACCCGAACGGATAGGGTGACGGTTAACCGCCGAACGAAAGCAGAATGTACGCAATCTCAGTTCTCCATGCCATCGATTAAGACTACTAAGTTGTTTTTCTTGGCCTAATATGCCGGACACCACATCATCCCGCCAATCATTCGGTCAGGTTTTTCGATAGCAGAACTGAAGGTGCGGACCGAAGGACAACCACCTTGTCTTGCGCTGACAATCATTAAGCCATCTGAACTGAACTGGTTCGCCCTTGGGTGACAGTTCTCATTTGCAGCAATTGGCGTTATTCTAAGTGGGAGAAGAAGTTGAACGTAACGGCCCGCAGATGGGAATGGAAATCGTCTGACAAAGAATTGATCAGACACCTATGGCTATTTGTTGACTAGAACAACACCGCTTGGGAGAACGTTATGCCGATATTGACTCAGACATTTATGAACGATCGTCTGTTTTATTCTGTCGACGGTCAGATTTGGGAGAGACGATGGATTGGTTGGGGGTGGCAGTGGTTCCATCATTCGTTTTTAAGCGACTCCATTGGCAATGCGCAAGGTGAAGTTGCTGAGTTGGGCCCATTGCTTACTGATAACGCCGGGGGGTGGTCACGCTTGATGGTTTCCACTGGACTGGAACGCCACCAACAGCAATCACCATTTAGGGTCGAGACCTTTTGGTATTCATATACGTTTAATCCGGCAGCCACTAGCTTTGCAAGCATTTCTGATTTTTCTGTTCCTGGTCAACAACCAATTGACGGCCGCTGGCTGCCGATTTCATCTGGGCTTACGGCGGATGCAGGACAAGCCGTATTGTACGGGTTCGGACACAACAAAATTGGAACTGGCTGGCTAACGAGTTTTGACAACTCTTTGAGTCAATCTGGTCAATCGTCCGGTCTTCCGATAAACGTAACCACTGTTTCCGAGGCCTACATCAAGGGGATGCGACCCGGCGTAATGTCAAACCACGACGTATTCTTCATCGCTCAAGATGCGGTGTACCATGCTAATATCAATCTGGGACTTAGTTACCACCCGATGAAGGGTACTAATGTCGGTGTCAGTCCCGGCTATAGTCAGCAAGTGTTTTCGATGGATACAAAAGGGCGATTAACTGCTCGTCGCTTTGACAAAGGTAAGCAGAAATGGGTAACCGATAAGCATGGCCGCCCCGTTGCAGGACGGCACTTCAAGAAAGGAGATGATCTGCGACCAAATTCCATGCGTAAACTCAACAATGACAAGTTGATTTTTATAGTCGACACCAGTTGGAGCTCGCCCCGTATCTACGAACGGCATCGCGACAGTACTGGTTGGCACTGGGCCGACCACGGACACAACGCTAACGACGAAATTGTGGACATCGGTCCGGGAACTTCTGATACGTACTTCGTTGTTACGAACGACAATCGGTTGGTTCAGAATCACTGGCGTTCGGACTTGAAACGATGGGCTTGGTTTGACCATGGCCGTCCATAACCAGAACTATTTATGAAATCGAATGGCTGCTTTCAGAGATCCGCAAGTGCGAGAATTGCGGTCTTAATCTTGGGTGCTAAGCACGGCCAAGCATCTGCGAGTCTTCGAACGTCAGCGTCGTCGAATGCCATTTGCTGACAAGCCGAGCCACTCTCGCACTCCCCACATGCTCCCAAATGGTTTTGTTGTTCATGCAAGTGATTAGCAGCACAACACTTGCAGCCATTCGCCATGCAGGTTCGATCCCCGCCGCCTCCATTTTTTATTTCAGTAAGTTATTTGAAATAAAGAACTTACGAGTTCGGGGGTTGCGGGGTGTAACCCTCAACCTTTCATCAGGGGTCTCTACCTGACGTCCAATGACAGTGTATCTGATGTGCTTGCCGCACAATCTGCTGACAATACGCTGACGAAAAACACCTTGTTTCATCGTCGCAAACTCGGCGGTCGCAACGCAGAGGCGACTATCAATCGCGACATGACTGATTCAGCTGGATTTTACAATGAGGTAATTGACTATCTTGTGACACATAGTCCTAGCAACTGAGCCTGCAACCCGTACAACCCGTCGTCGAGGGGGGTAGCTGGCAGGATAGGTAAAAAAATCCGGCAAGCCGTCCGCAAGCAGCTCGATACTATCATTCGATCGCTTGTGTTGGTAACAGTTGGATAGCTGAGGAATAGTTTGGTGGAGATGCTCGACGAAATCGTTTCCGAGTTCTTGGTAGAGAGTTATGAAAGTCTCGACCAACTTGATCTCGATCTCATGGCACTGGAAGAATCACCAGATGACCGTGAGCGAATGGCGAGCATATTTCGTACGATCCACACCATCAAAGGCACCTCGGGATTTCTGGCCTTTCCAAAGCTTGAAAAGCTCACACACGTCGGCGAGAGTCTTCTCGTTCCCTTACGCGACGGTGAGCTCACGCTATCCCAAGAGATCGCGAACAGCCTACTTGCTATGGTCGACGCTGTTCGCTCGATGCTTGGGAGCATTGAAAACGAAGGCAGTGAAAGCGAAGACTCTTATGATGAGCTAATCCAGGAATTAGAGCGACTCAAAACAGCAGACAAAGCTGCCGCACCGACTGATGACGCTCGCATAGATGACGGTCGTGTGGATGCGACTGAGGACACGGTGAACGCCGAGGAGACTTCTCGCGTAATTCCCGAACCAGTTCCCAACATGACGGGTATTGCTACGGATGCGTCAGCAAGCTCCGCGGCTACCAGCATAGAATCTCCAGGCGGCGTCGACGTATCGACGAATCAAACAGAATCGAAGGGCGCCTCTTCTGCACCACCTTCGAGCAACAACTCTGTGGCCGACTCGACGGTGCGAATTGATGTCCATTTGTTGGACAAATTGATGAACCTGGTCGGCGAATTGGTATTGGCACGCAACCAAATCATGCAGTTCAGCGAAGAAGCGGACGACCCTGGACTGTCGATTGCTTCGCAGCGAGTGAATCTAATCACGACGGAGCTGCAAGAAGGTGTCATGAAGACACGTATGCAACCAATCCGAAATGCATGGAGTAAACTACCTCGTGTGGTGAGAGACCTGTCGCAAAGTTGCGGTAAACAGGTTCAGGTCAAAATGGAAGGCGCCGACACTGAGTTAGATAAGACGATTCTTGAAGCCATCAAGGACCCATTGACGCACATCGTTCGCAATTCGATCGACCACGGCATCGAACCGGCAGAGGAACGAGTTCGAGCTGGGAAACCTGCGGAAGGCACTCTATTGCTACGCGCGTTTCATGAAGGTGGGCAGGTCATCATCGAAATCGTCGATGACGGCGGTGGAATTGGCGTCGAAAGAGTTCGCGCCAAAGCGGTCGAGAAAGAGCTGATCACAGAGGAACAGGCGGCCGCTATGAGCGATCGCGAGGCAGTGCAGCTCATCCTGTTACCTGGATTCTCCACCGCTGCCAAAGTTACCAACGTCTCTGGGCGAGGTGTTGGCATGGACGTCGTCAAGACCAACGTTGAAAAGATTGGCGGAACGCTCGACATTCAAAGTGTCCCCGGCGCTGGTACTACTCTTCGAATCAAGATTCCATTGACGTTGGCGATTGTGCCTGCATTGGTCGTCACGTGCGAAGGCGATCGTTATTGCATTCCGCAAGTTAGCTTGCTGGAACTCGTTCGTCTCGAACGAGAACGGGCTTGTGCGGAAATTGAAGTGCTGCATTCGGTGCCAGTGTATCGCCTTCGGGGGCAATTGCTGCCTCTTGTGTATCTAGATGAAGAGCTTGGCTTAAGACCGGCCCGAGAGCCGGAATCACTAGCCGAATCGGACGCCGTAAATATCGTGGTTCTACAAGCGGAAGACCACCAATTCGGTCTCGTTGTCGGGCAGATCAACGACACGCAAGAGATCGTTGTTAAACCACTTGGCAAGCACCTCAAGAGTGTGGGGGTGTACGCCGGTTCGACGATCATGGGTGACGGTACCGTGTCTCTGATCCTGGATGTACTCGGGATCGCACAGCAAAGCCATGTTCTATCGGAACACGCGGGACGAGCTTTCATCGGATCAAACATCGTTGGAGATGACGGAGGTAGCTCACAAGGTTCCTACCTGGTTGTCGACCCCGGCGATGGCTCACGTGCTGCAATTCCTTTGTCGAGCGTTGCTCGTTTAGAAGAAATAGTTACTTCCGATATCGAGCACTGCGGAACACAGCAAGTCGTGCAGTATCGCGGCGAGATCATGCCACTAGTGACGCTCTCCGACTATGGACAGGTCGACGCGATGGCCGGAACCGTGTCGCTTGTCGTCTACAACTGTGGCGACCACAACGTTGGAGTGGTCGTTGGGAAAGTGATCGATATCGAAAGTCAGATCGGCGTCACGGAGGTCGATCAGGACAGCCAGATCATCGCTGGGCGTGTGACGCGAATGGTAGACCTCGCGCGAATCGCCTCTGGCATCTGATCAATGCGATTTTACAAATATCGGACACGCGAGCACGCAACAGCATGTTGAGAGAGAAGATGATGGAAAAGCAATTATCATTTTGTACGTTTCGAGTTGGTTCAATGAAGCTCGGTGTTGAGGTGCAGCTTGTCCAAGAGGTTATTCGCCAGCAGGCAATGACAAGAGTCCCCGGCGCAAACGGAGTGGTCCGCGGGTTGATGAACCTACGTGGCCAAATTGTGACCGCCTTGGATTTGCAAAAACGACTCGGACTCAACGAGACTCATGATACCCCGATGATGAACGTCGTCATTCGAACATCCGGCTCGCCTGTGAGTTTACTAGTTCACGAAATTGGCGATGTCCTGGTTGTCGATGGCGAGCGGTTCGAACCACCGCCAGAAACGTTGCAGGGCGTTCATCGAGACCTTATTCGCGGCGCCTATAAGCTGGACGACGGTCTGCTTTTGGTGCTTGATACGGATGCGGCCTTGCATGTCGCCGCATAGCCACGATCGGTTAAAGACCATCCACACCAACAAGAATTCCAAACTCAAACACAGACGACGATTGCTAACAATCCCCAAACCCTATCGCTCAGAAGGAGTGTACCCGTGTCGCTCAAAAATCTATCCGTACCAGTAAAACTATACATTTTGACGGGAGTGTTTGCTGCCGGCTTGCTCGCCTATGGTGCCTGGTCATGGAACACCCTGAATGTTGCCAAAGTGAACGGCCCCTATTACACGGAGATTGTTCGTGGCAAAGATCTAATTGCAGATATTCTGCCTCCGCCAAACTACATCATCGAATCCTATTTGATGGTCTTGCACATGGCCAATGAAGTGGAAGAAGGCGTTGATACGCCAACCATGCAGGCATATGTCGACCGCTGCAATCAGCTCAAGAGTGAATTCGACGACCGCCATGAGCACTGGATCAAAGATCTGCCAGAAGATGAAATGAAGCAGATCAAGACTGTGGACTGCTACAATCCCGCCATCAAGTTTTACGACGTTGTGAAGGAGCAATTCGTTCCGGCTTGTCTTGCAGGAGAAGCGGAAAAAGCAGACGAACTGGCTCGCGGTGAGCTACGCGAGCACTACGAAACGCACCGAGTCGCTATTGATAAAGTAGTTGCTATGGCCGCGGAACGGTGTGCTTCCGTCGAGGTGGAGGCTCGAACCACTGTTGCGCGACGCACTGCTTGGTCGGCGGGTATGATTTTTGCACTCATCGCCGGTTGCGGTCTCTCCGGCGTTTGGATCGCACGCGACGTAGTATCGACCCTTAAGTTGTCAGCAAGAAGCTTGCAAGGCGTTGCTTGTCGTGATCTCAAAGAAATCAGCCAACGCATGAGAGAAAATGCGGCGGGCACAAGTGACCAGGCCGGAACTGCCAGGGAAGCGGCGGAGACAGTGAGTGCCAACGTCCAATCCTTGGCAACCGCTGTGGAACAATTTGATTGCAGCATCAAAGAGATCTCAGGCAATACGACCAATGCAGTTACCGTGGCTCAAACAGCCGTAGACGCGGCAAGTCAAACGACAGCGACCGTAACTAAGCTTGGCGAAAGCAGCAGCGAAATCAGCAATGTCATTAAGGTGATTAATAGCATCGCCGAACAGACCAACCTGCTCGCTCTCAATGCAACCATCGAAGCTGCCCGCGCCGGCGAGGCTGGTAAGGGATTCGCAGTTGTCGCGAATGAAGTCAAAGAGCTTGCAAAGCAAACAAGCACTGCGACCGAAGACATCATTGGACATATCGAGACGATTCAGGCGGATACGAACCAGGCGGTAACGGCGATCAACCACGTGAGCGAGATCATTCGCGAGATCAACGAGTCTCAGAATGCGATCGCGAGTGCGGTCGAGGAGCAGTCGGCCATGACAGGTGAAATCTCCCGCAACATTATTGAAGTGTCCAATGGAAGCGAAACGATTGCTCGCAATATTGCACATGTCGCAGATGCCGCCGCGTCCACCGCATCGGGCACGGAAGAGACGCTTCAGGCTTCGAGCGAAGTCGAAGGACTAGCCACGGAGCTACTCCACTTCGTTGGTGCCAGTGAGGATGAGATGGCAGTCACGACACCATTGGCCACCGCTGGAAAGTACCAACTGGCAAACGCAGATGCTCGCTCTCTGTTGTCCAGCAAGTAGATCGGTATCCAGCAAGAAGAACGTTTTTTCGATTACATAGGTTCGACGATGCACGCACTGATTATCGATGATTCCAGAGCAATGAGAAGGATTCTAAGAAAGATCGTTACCGTACTGGGTTTCGACGTATTAGAAGCGGGGAATGGCCAAGAGGGGCTCGACCTACTCATAGCTACCGAGGATGTCGAAGTCGTGCTCGTCGACTGGAATATGCCAGTGATGGACGGACTCGAATTCGTAAAAGCCGTACGACGCAATGAGAAATACGCGTCACAGAAGATGATTATGGTTACGACGGAATCTGAACCAAGTCAGATGGCACGAGCCTTGATGTCGGGAGTGGATGAATTCGTCATGAAGCCATTCACGTCAGAGATCTTGCTTGAAAAAATGAAGCTCATCGGTGTGCAGTTCTCTGTTGGTAATCAAGCATGCTAGTTGCAGATTCCCGTCACGACCGATTACATGCCCCGAAATCGTTGCTTCCGAAAGAACGAGCCTGATGCCTGTCACTAAAGTTCTCATTGCAGATGACTCTGTCGCGGTGCGACGTCTTGTAAAAGAGACGTTGACATCCTGTCCCGACATTGAAGTGATCGCAGCCGCTTGCGACGGAAGGGAAGCACTAGCTCTGCTTCGACGCACAGCGCCTGATGTGATCCTCTTAGATGTTGAGATGCCCGTCATGGACGGCATTGATACGCTGAGGCAGATTCGCCTAACGAACGAAAAGACACCAGTCGTGATGTTCAGCTCGCTTACGGTAAGCGGTGGCAAGGCCACACTCGAAGCACTCGCACTTGGTGCCAATGACTACGTCGCCAAGCCGACTGCTGCGAAAAACGTCCAGGATGCAGTCGATTATATCAACGCTGAATTGGTGCCAGTCATTAAGCAGTGGGGGGCACCCAGCCGCGCAGCAAGCCCAGCGGTAAAAGTCTGCAAGCGTCCCCAGCGGGTCGTGGGAAAAACTGAGCAGTGCGACGTCGTGGCGATTGGCTCGTCGACAGGTGGTCCCAACGCGCTCGCCACGGTCATAGATCAACTGCCGGGAAATCTAAGGGTGCCAGTTCTTGTTGTTCAGCACATGCCGTCGGTCTTTACCCAGCTACTCGCAGAGCGATTGGACAAGACATCCCAGCTAAAGGTACGCGAAGCTCAAGACGGTGACGTAATACGTCCTGGCCAAGTCTTTATCGCTCCCGGTGACTTTCATATGACGATCGAGACAAGAGGGGCCGAGCGACGCATTAAGCTTAACCAAGAGGCTCTGGAAAATTCTTGCCGCCCGGCGGTTGATGTTCTTTTCCGTTCCGTAGCAAAGGAATACGGCGGTAGAAGTTTGGCTGTCGTATTGACAGGCATGGGAAAAGATGGGCTCGCAGGCTGTCGCGAACTTAGCGGCAAAGGTGCGACCGTCATCGCTCAGGACCAGGCGAGCTGTGTCGTTTGGGGGATGCCCCGAGCCGTAGCGGAAGCGGGACTGGCGGATCATGTTGAACCTCTCGACGAGGTTCACCGTCAGATCGTAAATCAGATCATGCGATCAAAATCAAAACCAGTCCTGAGTACGGGCTAGCCGCGAGGCCAGCCAAAGACTTCCGTTTAATATTGCAATTCAACTTCGCGGCCTGACGACATGACTCTCGCAACTTCCGACATCGATTTCCTGCGCACCGCCATTGCCAAACGGTCAGGAAACGTCATTTCATCGGGACAAGCCTACTTGCTGGAAGCGAGACTGGCGCCGGTGGCTAAATCGGCTGGCCTAGAAGATGTAAACGCACTGGTTGCGGAACTAAAGAAC
>CAYNJG010000286.1:0-8493 GCA_964397295.1 uncultured Pirellulaceae bacterium | reverse complement strand
CGAGAAAAAGAAAGACAAAAGAAATCTGACTAGATGCACTTCAAAGTGCGCTTACTTCCTTTGGCGAACAGTGCGATGATTTTCTGGTCAAAGCCAGGGAATCGACGCTGATGCTTGGCGACAAGCTTCGGCTCAAAGGTACCGTTGCGATCGCGAGGCGTTTCGATTTCAGTCTTGCCGAACTCGCCCTGAACGGTCTTCCTGGACTTGCCGTTGCGGCTGTTCCCGCTGCCTCGGCCAGACGTCTCGTGCTTGCGATAGCCGAGGTGATGGTCCATCTCGGCATCAAGAGCCTTCTCCAAAAGTGACTTCTTTAAATCACGGAGGAGGTCCATGAACTCTTCTGGACTCTCACATTCCGAGGCCAGCTCGTTCAGCAAAGTCTCTCGACGACTAACTTCCTGTTTCTTACGCACCATGCGGTTGCTCCTTCGGATTCAGTAGAATCCATGGCAACCAGTTACACAAATCTTCTTACAGGCCCGATCAAATAATGGCTACTACACTTTAGCCGTCTAAAATACACCCTCGCCGTGTCCGCCAGAGATGGGCTATCGCACAGTTCATTGTGTTCAACGATTCGTCGAAACTTTTCAGAAACGAGGTCGCTACCAATTCCGCAGCTAAGATTGACGATCAATGCGTCGTTATCCAACCTCATAAACTATCCGGATCAATCTTTCGTTTGAGATGTTTACGAAGCAGTATCAATTGCCGCTCAACAGTCGCAACGGATCTGTTTGTTTCTTTGGCTATCTCATTTACCTTGTAGCCTTGGAGCCGTCGATGCGCGACTTTTTTGAGGTCATCGGTAAGTCCTTCCAGTAATTCAGCTACCGAGGTCACCAGGGTCTCGAATGTCTCCAAGCTGGGCTTTGCGGCCATCAGTTCTTCAAAGTCTTCCGACGTCGAATCAGCGAGATCAAGGCGTTTTGACTCTGGCGGGCGTTTACCGGCGAGTGATTTTCTTCTTTCATTGATGATGCGGTTCTTGGTTGCTTTCAAAAGCAGCCTCCAAAGTCCGTCGCGGTCTTTTAGCTCGCCATATTCGCCAGCTGCAACTTTTCGAATCACATTGGTGAAAACGCTTTGAACAATATCCTCCCCATCTACAGCGGGGTTCTTGGTCAGCTGCATTTGAGCACGCTGCACCAAGTCATTGTGATAACGTTGCCAAAGCTTCACGATGGCGCTTTCAGATCCCTCCTTAGTCTTTTCAAGCCAATCGCTTACGGAGCTTTTCTCATGGGGCTGGTTCATACACTGGGTTCTAACAAAGTTTGTGGTTGATTCAACGACTAAGGGATGCTTCTACGTTTTTAAAAAACATGAGGGGGCGAACGGCTCAAAGTTGTTGATGGACGTAGCGGAGTGTTTTGCCGACAAGAAACTTTCCCTTTTGGGGAAACTCGAAAAAGTCTCTGATTTTCTGCAATAACACGACACCTTGATATTTCACCATAAATCGGAGTAGCTGATGAAGTTTATACCCACCGAACTTGTTGTTCTAATACTGGCGCTTTTGCTTAGTGCTAACTCACAGGCTGCCACATTGTCGTTGTCCGCAAACCTTGACCTCAGTTCAGTCTCGGTTGGTGATATTTCGCAGATCTCTGAGGGGCACAACTCTCAATTGACGGCGCTCATGTTGTAGAATCAAAACTCGAATGAGCTTGTGCGGAAAGAGTGTAGTGTTTTTTAAGGCGTTTCGGATGTATGACAACGAGCTTAATCTTACCGACTTGGGCGAGGTCCATACGTTATGCCTGGTATTTGAGGATGAATGGCAGTCCGGGAATCGGCCATCGATCAGAGATTATGTGAAAAGGGTTTCGGGATCTGTTCGTCGGTCGCTTGTCTACGAATTGGTGCTCCTCGATATTGACTATCTTTCTCGCAAACAGCAAGTTCCCCGGATCGAATATTATAAAACGCTATTCGAAGACTGCGAGGCAGAGGTAGAGGCTGCCTTCGCTGAATCGAAAATACGCGGGTCTATTGACTCGGGTGCGGAGTTACCTCAGAAGACGAAACTGGATTACCAAGTTCCGCCAGGAACGGAGCTTGGGGGCTACACGATTCTGAATCGAGTCGGACGCGGAAGTTTTGCCAGCGTCTATTTGGCAGCCGATCCCGACTTGGACCGTTTCGTTGCCATCAAAATTCCGCATCCCAACTTGGGGCAAGACTTCCAGCATCGGATTCGAGACGAAGGGCGGACGATTGCCGCCATCTCACATTCTTCTATCGCCGCCGTTTACGGTTTTGGCAATGATGATGAGTTTGGAGCATTCATCGCATCGAAATACATTCGTGGCGATCGAATTACGTCCATTGCTAAACGAAGGAACTGGAGTCTTGAGCAGATCGTTCGCGCCATGAAAGCCGTGGCCAGCGCGTTGGAGGCTGCTCATTCCAGCGGGGTGATCCACCGCGATTTGAAACCTGCTAACATTCTCGTGGATGAATCGGATCAACCGTATTTACTCGACTTTGGACTGGCGCTAAATCGAGAAATGCCAGATGGCACGCTCTACGCGGGCTCCCCAGCCTACATGTCGCCTGAACAGGCAAGCAGGAATGCACACGCAGCTGACGCAAGAAGCGATGTTTTTGGCCTGGGTATCGTGTTTTACGAGTTGCTAGCAGGTCGGCGGCCTTTCGTTGGGGGCGAGGTCGAATCCCTACTCAACGCCATTTGCACCCAGTCACCCGACCCACCAACGAACATAAACCCCGGGCTTCCTGCGCAGGTCGAGGACATCTGCTTGCGTTGTCTTGAAAAAGATCCACAAGACCGATTTCAGTCGGCCGCAGAGCTTGCGCAAGATCTGGAACGATGGCTTCATCGTGATCGGCGGAAGTGGTTCCGACGTACGATGGTAGCAAGCTGCGTGATTCTCATTTTTACTGCGGTAGCATTGTGGCTGCATGCTCAAAAGACGATTCGATTGGGCGAAGTTGAGGCGTTACTCGTTAAGCTCGAGCACGCGGAGTCCAATGAACTACTAGCAGCCTTCGTTGATGTACAGGCGCTGTCACCACGATACCGCGACCAACTAACAGATCGATTCAAAGCTTCCGGCGAAATGCGGTTGGGCTGCATCGTTTCCTCGGACAACGAACAGCTCGTTGAACGACTGCTAGACCTTTCTGTGATTGACCTTTGCCTGTTGCGAGACGTGATAGCTCCCAAATTAGAAAATGCCGTCGAGCAACTTGAAAGAGTGGTCTGTTCAACAGATAGCAAACAACATCAACGTCTTAACGCCATGTTGCTTCTCAATGTGCGCGATCCGGTTTCAAAGACTTTCGATCCTGGGTTTGTTGCTCGGCAACTATGTCTACTAAACTCAAATGAGAGAGAGGTGCTAATCGAATGTCTGTCCAATCAAGCCACGTCACTGGCGGCAGCACTACGGGCAACGAAACTAGCAACTCCAGACGCGGTGGACCCCATCAGGTACATGGATGTCCGGCTTAGTCTTGGCAAGCATACCCCTGGTATTTTGGCCGGCATCCTGGCGGAAGCGTCGATGAGCGATCTACCACGCGTCGTCCAGGTGTGTGTCGCCGAGGAGAAGACGAAAAAATGGATCGAAAGCGAATGCAAAAACTCGATGACTCTCGAAAACGATGCATCACAGACTCCAAGGCAAAGGGCGAACTATGTTGCGTTTCTCGCGAAGATTGGGACTTGGGAAAGCCTTTGGCCATTTCTTAGAAAGTCGCAAGACAATACGGCTCGGTCGATCGTCATTCACAGCCTTGCGAAGATTGACTGTAGCCCACAACCGTTACTTGATCGCCTGAAGACGGAGTCTGACCATTCGATTCGGGCTTCGCTGCTGTATGCACTGGGCGAGTATGACCGCAAGCTTCTTCCAGAGCCCCTTAAGGATGAGTTGCTGCAGCTCGCAACGAAAGAATACGCCGATGGAAATCCAAACGTTGCCGCGGCATCCGAATGGCTAGTGAAGACATGGGACATGGAATGGCGTCTACCACCGCTCCAACGACTTGGCGAGGCAGACATTCAAAACCTCGGAATCCACACGAAGAGTTTTGTCGATCAATTTGGGCAACGGTTCGTGTGCGTTGGACCGTTGCAGACCAAGAGTATGATCCTACCCTACCGATTTGGAATCTGCGACAGGGAGGTCACCGACGAAGTTTGGAGTCAGGTTTTCGATTCCCTCCCCCACGATTTCGGAGTCATCAGTGAGGACGTTGCCATCTGCGGTATGTCATGGCCACAAGCCGCATTTTTCTGCAATGCGCTGAGTGCATTGGCTGGCATTCCGGAGTCGGAACATTGCTATGAGCCAGACGAAGGAAGAGTCTACAATCAACGAACACGTCTCAAGAAATACTACTGGAAACTTCAGGGATATCGTTTCGCAACGAGTCTCGAGTTCAATTTTGCGGGTCGCGCCGGCGCAGCGAGCAAGGGGCATTTTGGCGAAGGACTAGCGGATTCAGTCGTACTCAAATACGCATACCTTGGAGATACCAGCATATCACGTCAGGAGATGCCCGAATTAACGGCCGCAGGTCATCGAAAAGCGAATGATTTCGGCCTTTTCGACACACATGGTAATTTGGCGGAGTTTGTGGAAAAGCTTCCAAAGCCTGCATCTGGCGACATCACCTCGCTGACAATGGGAGGGTCTTTTGATGATGCGGCTGCAACTTACAACTTCGCAGCCGCAGCAAACGTGGGCCCCAACACGAAACTATCCACGTTCGGAGTTCGACTTGTCAGAACTCTCCCGAATGCCGTCAACGATCGGCTTCTAGAAGTAGTGAAAAACCCCAACGTCATAATCGATGTTGATGCCCTTGCTCAAGGTGAAAGTGTAACGAAAGATGCCGTGTCGGTGTCTTTGTCCAACTTGCTTGAAGGTCAGACTTCACTTCAAAACCGCACATTGAAGCAGGCTGTTGACTGGACTAGTCAGACTATCCGTCGGCTAGTCGATGAAGACAAAATTGACCTGGACCAACTTAAGATTCTGTTGTCCCACTGTCCCGAAATCGCTCAACCGGGCCGGCAACTAGATTCGGAAATGGTATTCTCGGTATTGGGGGCGCGGTCTCCGGATCTCGGTCATGGTCTGCCGGGAGAGGCAGCGCTCTATGCGCTAATGCCACCAAAACAATTTCTTCCGCAGCAACAAGACAGCGACTTTCTGATTTACGGTCATATTCCGTCTTTCAACGCGTGCCTTCAGCTTGCCCAGTTCTCGCCAGGGATCACGTTCGTTATCGAAAACGAGGAAACCAGTCGAGAAGTGCCCGCTGCTGAGTTCTTACAAGTCTCGAAGCAAAAGATCGATGACTTGCTGGCGATTGTCGAAAAATCGGGTGCTACCAGCGAAGAACGGACTAAAGCGGCGGCAGACGCTGAATCCTACTTGAGAGACATGCGAAGGTCATTCGTAGACTCCCTAGAAGGGGCTTTGACAGATCCACGCTTGTCAGAGATCTTCGTGGCAATTCGGCGAGAACTTTGGTCCGAAGGAAAGCTCTCTCTGTCCACATTTCAAGGGGATGATCACCTCAGATTTGTCTTTGAGCTTGAGGATGCAAAGATTCTTGAACAGGGGAGCTTTTTGTCTATTTGGGACTACGATTCGTGCGTCAGGAAACTTGAAGGTACTGGGCACTTGCCAACTGAATACGTGGGCAAGCCCATTTCCAAAATCCGAGAGCATCTCATTGACATCCAGGCGATTCAGCCGCTCGAGTCAGTCACTTGGACGCTCGATCGTATTCGGCTTGTTCTCGCAAAAGATAGGCTGATTTTCCCGGACCGAACCTTTGAGTCACTAGAAGACTTTTTAAACCCCGAAAATCTAAGTCTCGCGGTCGATGACACGAGTGAGGTATTGTCTCCTGATGATTTGGTTGAAACACTTTTGCAAGCCGGATTGTTCGGATACCCGAGTCGACTCACTTGCCTGCGGATTTCAATGCAAAATGCCATCCAACTTAGAAAGACTGTTCGGGCTTTTGAGTTAGGCCAAGAGCTTATAGAAGAGGTTAGGACTAACACTGACATAAAGGTAACCTCGAATGCTTCGCGGAATGCGTCCGTGCCGCCAACGTCTCCTATTCAGCCAAACTCAGCCGATGTTCAGCTGGCCCGCGAGCTAGGTAAGACCGCAATATTGGATGGTCTGAAGGGAAGCCATAAGCTGGTCGTGCAGAATTTGGGCGAAGCAATCAATATTTTTCAGCTACTCATCGAGAAACAAGGTGCCACCGAGCAGCTGGAATACGAACTATCAGTTGCTCTTAGCAATCGCGCGATTGCTCATCATGCGGTTGGAAATCCCGAGTCTGCTTACGAAGATTTCGAACACGCCATTGCGATTTACGAAAGACTGCTGAAGATCGATGAAAGCGAACTGGAAATAGTTCAACCGACGCTGTTGGGCGCTCGCGAGCCGATGCCATCGATGAGAATTTGTCGCGATTTGGTCCGCGTCTACAGAAATCTAGGCCTGAGCCTTCACAAGGATGGAAAACTCGGGAGGGCCCTTCCGTCACTGCGAAAAGCCGTCCAGATTGGAGAGCGACTCCTTCGTCAAAGTGAGAATAACATGGAAGCAAAGAGTGATTTGGCGATAAGCCTACATGCCCAAGCACACGCCTTGTTCGAGAATGGACAAATAGAAGACTCTCTTCGCGACTGCATGCGTTCTCGGAGAATTTTCAAGAAGCTTTCTGCAGAATCAGATCGAATCGAATTCCAGAAGAACCTTGCAGACAATTTCAACCTGGCAGGCATGGTATACGGCATACAACGGCGAGCGGACGAATCTATTGAAGCATTCAATGAGTCAATCCGAATTTTTAATAGACTTGTGGATGAAAGAGGGCAGAGGAATTTGGAGGTCTTCTTAGCCTCAAGTCTTCGAAATCGCGGCCTAACGTTTGCGGAGGAAAGGAATTGGGAAAGCGCCATCCAAGACTACGACAAAGTTATTGCCATACATTCGCGGCTGATAGAGGGCGAGAATCGAGACGAGTTCAAAACCGACCTTGCTGGCATTCTGCGTGCCAAAGGAATAGGACTTAACAACCTGCATAAGCCAGATGCAGCCATCGCAGATTTTCGCGATTCGATTCAGATTCTTTCAAAGCTCCATAGAACTGACGAACAACCGCAGACCAGAAGAGAGCTGGCTTTGAGCCTAAGCGAAATGGCGTGGGTGCAATCGACTAGTCTGCAAGAATCAGTACGAGACGGCAGCAACGCCGTCGATTATGCGAAGCAAGCCTGTGAGCTCACGGATTGGGAGAACGACATGATGATTGGAACACTTTCCGCCGCCTATGGAGAAGTAGAGGATTTTGAGAAAGCAAAAAAATATCTGAGCGATGCGATAAAAAAAGCTCCCGACAATTTTCGGGAAACTCGCAGTGAAATGATGGAATTGTTTAGTGATCGAAAACCATATCGGCAGAGATTTCCCGATAAGTCCGTTTCTCGCTAGAGCAATCTGCAGAATGTCAAACTCCCTATCCCCGAAATTTGGACTTCATTCGAGACGAGGGGGCGAGCCGTTGAAGTTAACAAATCCTATGTTACCGAACTGGCTTCCCGCCAGTTGAAGACTTTGCGGATTCCCAACGATTCGATGCAGACACAAGAAGAACCCCGGAAACAAAGCGTTTCACGGGGTTATATAAGTGGTAGTGGGCGATGAGGGGCTCGAACCCCCGACCCCTTCGGTGTAAACGTAGCAACCCTGTATCGGAAAACACTATGAAACAAGGCGTTTCTGAGGATGCCGTTGAAGGTGTCCCCCCAATCGTCCCCCAATGCGCGCAAGAACGTGTCAGTGAACAGGCCGATATCGTCAAATCAAACTTGTCGGACACTGAGATTGAACTCCTGGTTAAGCGGTTGTCAGAATGACGCTTTGGCATCTCGCTTGAAATCTTCCGTAAACGAATTCGTTTCGACTTTCCATTTGTGCTTTTGCCCATGACGGCCTCCTAGGTGCCTGCTGTCAAAAGAGAATTACCGAAGTTGATGGGACCCAAACTGGCCCATCCATTACTAACGTCCAATCGGCCATCGTCCGTCTGCGCGGCATCAAACTCGAAAAGAAGATGATTGTTGTTTCCGCTCGAATCGACCGCTACGATATCGCTATCGAGGTCACCCTCAAGCAGCATCAGAAGTTCGGTGTCAGATATCGAAGACCAGCCAAAGGGAATGCAATAAAAACGATAAACCGATGAGAATTGACGAAATTGACATTCATGAATACGAATCTATTTCTCGCTTCGAAAACGGTTGGTAAATTCGAAATACTGGTGTCTCCAAATATCAGCGAAGTTTCGCTCAAGGAAGGGGAATCCTTTTTCTTGCAAGAGTCCCAGTAATTCCATAAGCCGCACACACGTAGTGGTTTACGCGACGACTTTTTTTCTTGCTGAGCACCACTTAAACTGCCAAGCATGCCACGCCTGAAC
>CAYNJG010000285.1:0-8527 GCA_964397295.1 uncultured Pirellulaceae bacterium | reverse complement strand
CGTTTTGCCCTACATGTTGATGGTCATCATTCTCGTTACGATCTTCGGCCGACAGTTTTATCTGATCTTCATCGCGCTCGGCTTTGTCAGTTGGCTTACCACGGCACGGATTGTTCGTGGGCAAGTGCTCAGCTTGAAACAGCAAGAATTCATTCAAGCCGCCCGCAGCGTTGGTGCCTCGGATACGTCCATCATTTTGCGACACCTGATTCCGAACACACTTGGGCCAATCATCATCTACTTTACGCTGACGGTTCCGTCCATGATTTTGCAGGAAGCGTTCCTGTCGTTCCTCGGTCTCGGAGTGCAAGAACCCATGCCAAGCCTTGGAGCTCTCATCAACGACGGCGCATCACAAATGGTTGTCTTTTGGTGGCAGCTGATTTTCCCGGGATGTTTTTTGGCCATCCTTTTGTTTTCGCTCAACTTCTTGGGTGACGGTTTGCGAGACGCGCTCGACCCGAAGATGAAGTAAGCTATGACACTCCTTTCCATCCGCGATATGCATACTCACTTCCGCACGGACGATGGTGTCGTGAAGGCAGTCGATGGTGTGTCATTCGATCTGGCTCAAGGCGAAACGCTGGGCATTGTTGGTGAGAGTGGTTCCGGCAAAAGCGTCACCTGCCTTTCGCTATTGCGGCTACTAGCTAGTCCTCCTGCATTTTTTCCGAAAGGTGAAGTGCTTTTCGAAGGTCGCGATCTGCTGAAGCTCAGTAATTCCGAGATGCAGCAAGTTCGTGGCAACAACATCGCCATGATCTTTCAAGATCCGATGACCAGCCTCAATCCGTATCTGACTGTCGAGCGGCAAATGACAGAGGTGCTCGAGCTACATCGCAACATGAGTCGTTCTGAAGCTCGGACGCAAAGCATCGAAATGCTGACGAAAGTGGGTATTCCTTCGCCGAAAAAACGTATCGACCAGTATCCGCACCAGTATTCCGGCGGAATGCGGCAACGCGTCATGATCGCGATCGCGCTACTTTGCGAACCGAAACTCTTGATTGCCGATGAACCAACGACGGCACTGGACGTCACGATCCAAGCTCAGATCATGGAACTGATTGAAGAGCTAAAACATGAACTCAACATGAGCGTGATTCTGATTACGCACGATCTGGGTGTCGTTGCAGGCACTACGGATCGACTGGCGGTAATGTACGCCGGTCGAATCATCGAGCAAGGAACAACCGACGAAGTGTTTGCTGATCCGAAACACCCATACACACGAGGACTGCTACGAAGTGTGCCGCGACTGGATCTCAAACAAGAAACCCTTACAGCGATTCCAGGTTTGCCACCGGATCTGTCCGCGCTGCCGGGTGGTTGTCCATTTCATCCTCGTTGCGATATAGCTTCGGACCGTTGCAAGTCTGACTATCCCGACGTCGTTCAGTTCGAATCCGGGCATTGGTCCGCGTGTTGGGAAGCGAAGGTATCAGGGTGAGTTTGCTTAGCGTTCGCGATCTGAAAATGCACTTCCCAATGGCTAAGCCGCTGTTTGGCGGACCATCTAGTGTTGTAAAAGCCGTTGATGGTGTTTCGTTCGACTTAAAAAAGGGCGAAACACTTGGACTCGTCGGAGAAAGTGGCTGCGGGAAATCAACCACCGGTCGTTCGGTTTTGCAATTGCTCCGACCAACGTCTGGTTCCGTCAACTTCGACGGCAAAGAACTCACGAACATGTGGCAGAAGTCATTCGGTCGGTGGAAATGGAGCGACGAACTGCGTCAACTGCGTCGTGAGATGCAAATCATCTTCCAAGATCCCTACGCTAGTTTGAATCCTCGTATGACGGTCGAGAACATCGTCGCAGAACCATTGCGAACTTTCGAATTGGGCATGCCGCACGAACGCCGCCAAGAAGTTCAGGAACTCTTGCGGCGCGTGGGAATGGATCCGCGATACATTCGACGCTATCCCCATGAGTTTTCTGGTGGCCAGCGTCAGCGAATCGGTATCGCTCGAGCACTCGCACTCAAGCCGCAGTTGATCGTTGCGGACGAACCGATTAGTGCGCTCGACGTTTCGATCCAGGCGCAGATTTTGAATCTGATGCAGAAGATCCAGGATGAGTTCCAGTTGACGTATCTGTTCATTGCCCACGATCTGTCGGCCGTTCGCCACATCAGTGATCGCATCGCGGTGATGTACCTTGGGCGGTTGGTCGAAGTGGCTGATCGCGATTCTCTTTACGCTTCGCCACAGCATCCGTATACGCAGGCCCTGATTTCGGCGATTCCGATTCCTGATCCCGTCGTAGAGCGAAAGCGGAAACGGATCGTGATTACCGGTGACGTGCCGAGTCCGATTTCACCACCAAAAGGCTGCTACTTTCACACTCGCTGTCCATTGAAGGAAACACGTTGCGAAACAGAAGAACCGGCACTTCGCGAAATCGCGCCGGGACACCAAGTCGCTTGCCATTTAGTTTGAGTCAGCTTTCGGGTCGCTGACCAGATGACACGCTACTCGATGGTCTTTTCCAATCTCAACCAGCGGCGGCATAGATTCGTGGCAGCGCTGCTCCACTAACGGACAGCGAGTCGTGAACGGGCAGCCGGGCGGTGGGTTGTACGGGCTAGGAACGTCCCCTTCGAGAATGAAAAGATCCTTTCGCTGACTCGGATCCGTAATTGGATTGGCTTTCAGCAACGCTTGCGTGTACGGATGTTTTGCTTCCGCGTGAATGTCGTCACAAGGCATTTCTTCCACGAGTCGGCCGAGGTACATGACTAGCATTCGATCGCAGAAAAAGTCAACGACTTTCAAATCGTGCGAAACGAAAAGCAAGGTTAGTGATAGCTCTTCTTTCAGGTCGAGCATCAGGTTTAGCACTTGCGCTTGGATGGAAACATCGAGTGCTGATACCGGTTCGTCGGCGAAGATGAAATCTGGTTTGATCGACAAAGCGCGAGCAATTCCGATCCGCTGCTTCTGACCGCCGGAGAACTCGTGTGGGTACTTATTGCGATCGTCAACTCGCAAACCCACCTTTGTCAGTAGGCCATTGATGTATTCTCGCATCTCGGATTTCGGCACCGTGCGATGCAGCGAAACTGCTTCACGCAAGATGGACTCGACCGTCATCCGTGGATTCAGTGACGAGTTGGGGTCTTGGAAGATGATCTGCATCTTGCGGCGAAACGGCATCAGTTCGTTGTAACTAAGACCACCGATTTCCGTACCATCGTATTTAACGCTGCCGGACGTTGGTTCGAGCAGTCGCATTACCACTTTTCCAAGCGTCGACTTTCCGCAGCCCGATTCGCCAACAACGCCAAGCGTTTCGCCTTGTCGCACATCGAAGCTAACGTCGGTGACGGCGTGTACTTTCGCGACAACTCGGTTGAGGATGCCGCCCCGCTTTGGGAAATGTTTGACGAGATTCCGAACTTCGATCAGCCCCATTACTTGCTCTCCGTAATTGGAAAGTGGCAACGATAAGAACGATCGTCTTTTGTCGTCAAAGCGGGCTCTTCGTCGATACACTTTTGTTCGCAGAAGCCGCAGCGATCATGGAAGCGACAACCTTTTGGCAGATCGAACAGACTCGGCACAACACCTTCGATCGCCGGCAAGCGTCCGTTTTCCGGTCGTTGGCCTGGCTTTGGAATCGAAGCGAGCAACGCTTTCGTATACGGATGCTGCGGCCGACGAAAAATGTCATTCACCGGCGCCGATTCAACAACCCGACCAGCGTACATCACCATGACTCGATCACACGTTTGTGCAACAACGCCCAAGTCATGCGTGACCAGCAGAACGGACGTACCGGTTTTTGATTGCAAGTCAGCCATCAATCGTAGAATCTGTGCTTGGATGGTGACGTCGAGTGCCGTTGTGGGTTCGTCAGCGATGAGGATTTTTGGTTCGCAGCAAAGGGCGATAGCGATCATCACGCGCTGTCGCATTCCGCCCGAGAGCTGATGCGAATACTCATTCAAACGTCGTTCGGGATTTGGCATCTCGACCAGTCGCATCATTTCGACCGCTCGTTCCCGTCGCTCGGCACGTCCGAGTTTGGTGTGGTATTTCAATGCCTCGTCCAACTGCCAGCCGACTGTGAATACCGGGTTCAGCGCGGTCATCGGCTCTTGGAAGATCATGGCGATCTCGTTGCCTCGAACGTATCGCATATGGGACTGGCTGGAAGTCAGTAGGTCTTTGCCTTCGTATTCGATTTGGCTTTGCTTGCCAAAGATCGCCACTTCTTCAGGTAGCAGCCGCATGATCGACTTACTGGTTACCGTTTTGCCACACCCCGATTCGCCAACCACTCCGAGACTCTCGCCCGGAAAGAGTTCGAACGAAACGTCATCCACGGCAGTCACCACACCACGATCGGTGCGGAAGCTGGTGGTTAGATTTCGAACGGAGAGTACGGGTTCTTTGGTCACTACTTGTTAGGTTCTTTGTTTAGTTCAGCTATTACAGACTCTTGGGATCGAACGCGTCTTGTAACGCATCGGACAAAATATTGAACGCGAGTACGAGGACGAACATCAGGAAAGTGGCTGTTCCGATCTGCCAAAAGAAGCCCTGAATCACTTCGGGTCGTGCTTGCGAGATCATGATTCCCCAGCTGGTACCGGCACCGGGTTTCAGACCGAGTCCCAAGTACGTCAGGATCACCTCGCCTTTGATCGCTCCGATGAAGAGCAACGAGAAGTTGATCAACATCAGATGGACCGCGTTGGGCAAAATGTGTTTTACCAAGATCGTGAATCGGTTTAGTCCGAGCGCTTGGGCAGCGTGGACGTATTCGAGTTGTTTGATTTTCAAAGTCTCGCCGCGGATTTGTCGACAGGGACCGATCCAGTACGTTGCGATAAACGCGATGTAGAGCGGTACAAGCGTACCTTCGAATCGAGAACCAGTGAACATGTACGCGAGCAGTACGAGCAGCACGAGACTGGGGATGGAGGAGAATGTCGTAAAGATCCAGGTGATGATCGTGTCGACAAATCCCCCGAAGTATCCCGCCGCTCCACCAAGGATGCTGCCAATGATGACGGAGATCAGACCCACGACGACTCCGACTTTCATCGCGACACCAATCGAATAAAGTGCGCGGAGGAAAATCGAACGACCCTGATTGTCCGTGCCAAGAAATGTTTCGATACGGCGGCGAAAAGCACTTCGGCCGGACAGCGGTTGAAAGAGTCCGTCGGAAATCGTTTGCAGTTTGTCAACTTGCGCAAGTGTTTCCGGTGTGTCAGTGATGACGTTGGATTCGAGTTCATCGTAAATGTCCCACGCTTCGTCCAAGCTATCCTGCAATTCATCCGCGGGCTTGTTGACGACTCGCATTTCGCCAAGAGCAATGTCGTCCAGCAGTGTATCCAGAGACGCTTGCTCTTGTTCGGCAGTTGGCGAGCCCGATTTCTGACGCTGCCGCTTTCGCCATTTTTCGTGTTGTTCGAGGCCCTTTTGAACTCGGTTCACGTAAAACTCAGCGCGGCGAACGCGTTCTTCTGCGTTTGGTTCACCCGCGAATTCGGGAGCCGATGATTTGGGGCCAACGATTTTGAAACAGTCTTCTCTGGGAACAAACCCAAATCCACTTACTAGCACTGCCGTGACAACGTAGATCCCGACAAGAACTAGCGAGAACACCGCCAGCTTGTTGCCAAGGAATTTGCGAACGTCACGTCGTTTCAGTAGCCGTTGAATCATGAAAGCCGAACTCGTGGATCCACCAACGCGTACAGAATGTCAGTCAAAATGATGGTCAGGATGTAGATTCCAGCGAAGATGGCGGTAAAGCCCTGCACGACGGGGAAGTCTTTTGCTCGAACTGCCGTAATCAAAGTGCGGCCCATGCCAGGAATGCCAAAGAACGTTTCCAAGAGAATCGAACCGGCAATCAAAAACGGCAGCGAGATCGCGATGCGGGTAATAATCGGGATCATGGCGTTCTTCAACATATGAGCAAACATTACCTTCGACTTGCTGGCCCCTTTGGCGAGTGCCGTCGTGATGTACTCTTTTTGCGATTCTTCGACCATCACGGCGCGATAGAAGCGTGTGTCGTAACCCATGCCAACCACAACTCCAATCAATACGGGCAGCAGGCAATAGTGCACCCAGTTTCCAATGCCGGATTCATAGCCAGAGATGGCGAACAGTTCCTGTCCCATCGATTCGTTGAGTCGATACGCACCGTAGTACTGACCAAAGATGATGTAGACGAGAAAGCTGACGCTCATTCCAAGCACGGCAAAGAAGACCATGGTTCGGTCTATCCAAGTGCCACGAAAGAATGCCGAAATCAACCCGATCACGATAGAGATCGTTGTCGTAAGCAAGAGCGTTGGCAAAGTAATCGCAAGACTGGGTCTAACGGATGCACCGAGCATTTCGCCGACGGTACTGCCGGGTTGTCCCCAGCTTTCGGTCTTCAGATCGAATGTCGTCAAGAATTTGGCGTACTGAACAACAAAGGGTTTATCGAGCCCGATTTGTTCTCGCTTCTTTGCGACGTCTTCCGGTTTGGCGTTCTTACCCAGGAAACTGTAAACCGGGTCGTTGACGCGCAACGCCAGCATTACCAACACGATGATGGTAAGGAAGACGGGTACGTTGTAGGCAAGTTTGCGTATGGTGTAGGCCAGCATCGTGGCGACTTATTCTTCGATGTCGAAGTACTTAAAAGTGTTTTGAATTTGCTCGGTCGGCTTGCAGTTCTTTAGCCAAGGTTGGAGCAACATGAAACGATAGCGTGCCATAGAACCAATATAGGGCGCGTCTTCGATAAGGATTTCCTGCATGCGTTCAACGATCTTCGTTCGTTCGTCGGACGGTTGCATGACTCGAATTTGCTCGTAGAGCTTGTCGAATTCCGGGTTCTTGTAGTTGAAATGGTTCGAGCCTGGCGATTCGTTCGGTCCATAAAACATCTGTAGGTTGTTTTCTGGATCCGGGTAATCACTGCCCCAGGCGAATGAGAAGATCGGGGCCTTCTTGTTATTGACCGATTCAATGAAGGACGAAAAGACATCAAGTCGTGGGTTCAGTTTCACGCCGATTTTTTCGAGATGCTGAACAGTCATCTCGGCCATCTCGTTTCCGGGCCCTTCGATGGATGTGTAGTAGTTAATCGTTTCAAGGCCCTCGCCGTTGGGGTATCCAGCCTTGGCGAGCAACTCGCGAGCACGTTGAAGGTCGGGGCCTCGATAGTTGTTTTGCGCAAGACCTTCTTCCGGATAGCCGGGCAGGCCAGGTGGAACAACGCCGTCGTAGATCCGAGCCGTATCGTTATAGAAAACATCGTTTCGCTCGTCCCAATCGATTGCGAGTGCGATTGCCTGTCGAAGATATCTGTTTTTCTCAGAATCGCCGCCAAGCATCGGATCTTCCATGTTGAAACCCAGAAAGATGAAATCTAACAGTGGCACGGGAAAACCCTCGATGCCGAGTTGCTTCATTTTCGGTTTGACTTTCCACCGGCGAGTAAACGCTTCGGTGTGGTTGTCTTTCGGAACGGTCGTAAAGTCTAAGTTGCCGCTCATGAATTCAAGCCACATCGGTTGCGACTCGACGAAGAAACCGATCGTTACGCGATCAATGAAAGGCAACTTCTTTCCCGCCGCGAGATGCAAGCCACGCTCTTCGTCCTCCGGCATATGCTCTGACGGGTAGAAGCACTCGTGGTAGTTCGGATTCTTGTTCAGCACCATTCGCTGCTTCGGAACCCAATCGTCTTCTTTCATCGTGTACGGCCCCGTCCCGACGGGGTGACGCGCGAAACGCGTGCCATACTCTTCAACCGCCTCTCGAGGCACGATCGCTGTTTGGAACATGCCAAGCACCCACATGAAACGTGTGACAGGTTCCGTAAGCGTGATCTTGAACTCGTAGTCGTTGATTAGTTTTAGGCCTTCGACTGGTTGATCGTAGTCGAATTTATCCGCTGCGTTTTGCGCCGCGCGATACTCGTCCAGTCCCACGATGGTGCTCTCCAGCAACCACCAGTTCTTCAATGAAACGTCAGCATCTCCCAATCGCTTCAGCGAATAGATTGCATCCTTTGCATTAAGCTCTCTTCCCTTGCCGCCTTCGAAACATGGATCGTCGTGGAACTTGACGCCCTTCTTTAATGTGAAGTGATATGTCAGGCCGTCTTCGGATACTTCCGGCATCTTGGCAAGCAAAAGTGGTTCGAGCTCAAAAGGTCGCTTTAGGTACTTTGTTTGCATTAGCGTTTCATACACCTGGCCAATACAGCGATTGTCGTACAACGTCGAACCGTCAGCTGGATCCATGGAACGCGGGCCGTCACTGGGAACGGGAAAACGTAGTTCCTTCAAACCCGACGATGACTTCTTTCGGCTGAGTGGTTGGATCGAAGTAGATCCGACATCGGTCGCAACCGCTTCTCCGTCAGCAACCCCTGCGTTACCGCCACCGGCCGGTTTTGGGGCTGCTGTCTTTGGTCCGCAGCTCGATAGCAAGAACAATGAACTGACAAGGAAAAGTGAAACGAATGCTTGGCGTATATTCAGCATGGTTCGTACCGTGT
>CAYNJG010000284.1:0-8694 GCA_964397295.1 uncultured Pirellulaceae bacterium | reverse complement strand
GGATTTGCTCAATCCATTGACGATGCCTTGGTGCACCGTGGGCTTCCATGACGACGATGAGGTTTTCAGTTTCTGCGATCCTGGAGATTGTTTGTTTCCACGGTCGTATGGATTTCGCAATGTGCTCGGGCAACTCATCGACGTTCGTCAATTGAGAGGGGAAAACGATGTGCTTAGAACCCGTTTCAAATTGCACGTCCGAAATTGTTTCCGCCTCCGCTTCGCGACCGCATGCAGAGAGCAAACCCGCGAGCTCTTGACTCTCATAGCGATCTGGCTGATCCAACTGTTCGTAGTACTCAATCGTGCGGATCATCCTTTCTGGAGAAAAGCCAAGTTCAGCGTTTCGGACGAGTATTCCGAGCGACACGAGTAGAACGGTAACGCAGGTGACTAGATACCAACGCCATCGGTGATGAAAACCTTCAGGCGTGAAGGCAACATGCCCAAACAGCCCCGCGCAAGAACCAACGGTCGCAACGACTCCATAAAAGGGCCATCGCAATTCTTGCGGCAACGCGATAAAAAACGCGTCTGGGTCGCAGTACCAACGGTAACCGAAGAGCGTCGTAAGGATCAGCAGCATCGTTGGAATCATGGCCCAGACGGCTACCTTTTTCGTTCGCATCCATCCGCGTGAATAAAGCCACATCATGCCGAGAGGAAATGCTGTGACGAAAAACGCGGTTCGTTTCATGCCAGTAAACGCAAACGTCAGAAGGCAAACTCCCGCTATCGTGCAAAGGTTGGCTAAAAAACAGAAGAGCATGTCGCGAGCTCCGGGTCATTGGATTTGATGCTGTCGAATACTGACGCAAAGTTGTTAGAATCTGGCTTTTCCAAACTAAAGAGAAGTCAGAAATATGGAACGTCGTCGAATCGGTCGCAGTGGTCTTGTTGTAACTGACATTTGCCTAGGCACGATGACGTTTGCCTCGCAGTGTGAGGAGCAACTGTCACATAAAATGATGGATCGTGCATACGACGAAGGCATCGATTTTTATGACACTGCGGAACTCTACCCTGTTCCGCCGATGAAGGAAACATTTGGGAAAACGGAAGAGTATGTCGGGTCTTGGTTGAAGACGAAGCCTCGGCATACAGTCGTCATTGCGACCAAAGTGACCGGACCGGGGCACGGATGGTTTCGACCGCCTGTTCGCGATGGGTTCACCTCGCTTGATCGTCATCAGATTATCCGCGCGTGCGAAGATAGCTTACGGAGGCTTCAAACGGACTACATCGATCTTTACCAAACGCATTGGCCAGATCACGGAATGCCCTACGAAGAAACGCTGGAAGCGCTTACTGAACTAAAGAAGTCCGGCAAAGTTCGAGTCATCGGTTGTAGTAACGAAACGAGTTGGGGTTTGATGAAGAGTCTTTGGGCCGCAGAAAAACACGGACTGGCACGATATAACTCGGTGCAAAACAATTTCAGTTTGATCAATCGTCGTTGCGAAAGCGAACTTGCTCAAGTCTGTCGGCAAGAAGGAGTGAGTCTCTTGCCTTACTCTCCTTTGGGTGGCGGCGTATTGACAGGAAAGTACAACGAGGGCAATCCGCCAAACGGTCGCTTTACGGCTTACTTAGAAGGTGGCCAAGAACGCCAACAAAAAATGGCTCGGCGATTCGTCAATGAGCGCACGATCGAAACGACGAAACGTTTACAAGCGATTGCTGCAAATCTGGGCGTTACGGTCACGGCGCTGTGCATCGCTTGGAGCCGACAACATGACTTCGTCGCATCAACGATCTTCGGAGCACGGACGATGGAACAACTTGAGGATTCGCTCGTCGCGAAGGATCTGGTTTTGGATGCTGAGACAATGACCGCGATTGACGCCATTGATGTAGAAATCCCAACGCCTATGACAGAAGATGGGCTGCGGCGACTTTAGATTCGGTGTTGTACGAAAAAACGACCGCACTAGCGGTCGTTGAGGGAAAACGATGAACGATGGACGGAGATCGAACCGAACGAACGCTCGGCTTGTCCGAATCAGCGTAATTCTCTGAGCAGCGGCCGTTTGTTTACCAAGTTGACCGCTTTGAGCGTCGTCGGTGGATCCCGTTAAACTTGGTCGGAGTCGCACCGCCGCTACCTCGCTTACGGCTTCGCGTTCGCGAATTCGCAATCGACCGACGACGCATCGAACCGCGCGCTCGATCCTCTACTGACTCGTCATACTTGTCGAACTTGTTTTCATCGGACATGTTTTGATTCCCTCAGTTGTGGAGCATGAAGAATCAAGCTTCTTGCATCGACCTAATACGATAACAAAGAAGCGATTTTCGTTCATGTCACCGATATTTGTTGGCTAACCGCCTTCGCCGTTACAATCTGCAAAGCTTGCTCGAATAGTAGCGACATTTCGGATGATGTTGTGGCGCCTGGCAAATACAGCCATACACCATGTTGTCGGGCCCAGATTTCTTCTTGGGGATCCGCCTCATGTCCACAAACTCCCACCAATACTTCAGGCGAGATCTGAACAAGGCTTTCCACAAGGTCGCGGGCCCCGGACGGGGTGGCACCGCGATGGTCTAGGTCGACCAACGCAAATTGGAACATTGCCAATTCCAGACTGCGACCGATTTCGTTGGGCGGGATGCACAGAATGCTATCCCATCCTCCATCAGCTGCAGCTTTCGACAGCATGTTCCTACGAGTAGAGCTCGCGGAAGAGATAAGGCATTGCGTTACACCTATCCCTGCCTTCCGTTGCGGCGCGCCTTCTCGATGTTCCGAACCTAAAGTAATAGGTCCGGACTCATGACATGATTTCATCTAACTTCCTTCGACGAAAAAAATACGTAACCATGGCCTGTCCCGACGTCGGTGCCCCGGACATTCCAAACAACAAAAATAAATTAGTTCGCAAATGGTGGCGCAATCATGCTGCGCATCGCGCAGCATCAGCGCAAACATATACGTGTTGAATACCAACAGCGTCTAAGCGACCTTGCGATCAACTACCAAGTAATTCGCTTCTTACGTCGTCGGTGGATTCCGTTGAATTGCGAAGGAGCTTTTCCCCGACGACGTGCGTCGGTTTTTGAACGCCTCGATTGGCTAGGTTGTGAACGATTCGAGCGCGTTGGTGCTCGGTCCAGACCTGAATCGAAACTATCTTCTCCGTAATTCGACTGCGACATATTCATTACTGATGCCTTTCTAACTGTGAGGACGTACGTCCTCCATCAAACAAGTTGTCAAGCAACTTGCACCCCTATGTGACTCAGCCAAACAACATCCTGCCGGCAGCGCAATAAACGACACTTCGCGCTAATCCGTTAAGCGCACATCATTTTCATTGCTGCCTACCAATACACGGTGCCGATAGTGAAACCACTGCAGAATCACTTCAGCGAAACGCACATCGGAAGTCTGGCGCAGACCACGTAGTTGCATGCAACGTGCCGAAAGAGCGCGATGCTATCGCTATTCGACGAAACCCACTGCAAGTTCGTGACTTACGAAAGTAAGAAAAGAATGGTCAGAAATCGTGACCCTATTCTGCGTATCACCAACGTGGAGAGAAAAGATTTTTTACGCGTATCTATCGTGTTAATTGCCATAGGGTTGCGTTCGCTTTCAACGATTTAGTGAAGTCTCAACAACCTGGTGAGTCAATGAACGAACCGCTGGATAGTCTTTGGAACAGCCTAAACTAGGCGTAAATCAGACTTTATTCATGCTAGCATCATCGCGGTTTGACATCTGAAAGGTTGCTTCTTTAAGTCACCTCCACTGAGTTCACCGCCTCTATAATCGGGCATGGATGAGACCCCAAAACCTTCGCCGGACATCACGACATTGCTTGAGCAAGCGGTCGCTGGTGATCAAGACGCAGCCAATCAACTGATGCCGTTGGTGTATCAACAGCTTCGCGGCATTGCACAGCTAAGAATGGCAACCGAGAACCCAGGCCATACGCTCCAGGCCACAGCTTTAGTGCACGAGGTGTTTCTCAAGCTAATCGGCGATCGCAAGATTCCGTGGCAAAATCAGACTCACTTTTATGCAGCCGCAGCGCAATCAATGCGGCGCATTCTGCTGGATCATGCGAAAGCGAAGGGTCGGAAGAAACGTGGTGGAGGCCTCAAAAAAATGCCATTGAACGTCGCGGATTTGGCGATGGACGAAAATTCTGAGCAAATTTTGGCGCTCGACGCGGCACTCTGTCGCTTAGAAGAACAGAACGCCGAAGCAGCCAATGTGGTTCGACTACGTTTTTACGCTGGCTTGAGCGTAGACCAAACGGCAGCGGAACTCGACATGTCTCCACGGACCGTCGATCGACGCTGGAAGTTTGCGCGTGCGTGGCTATTTAATTCGATGGAAAACGACGAATAAACGGATCGCATTTATGCAAGATCGTGCCCAAGAGATCTTTGAACAAACTGTTGACCTCTCAACGACGGCACGCGACCAAGCGATTCGAGCTGCCTGTGGTGACGACGCGAAACTTCGCAAAGAAGTCGAGGCCTTGCTAGGAGCCAATGATGGCGCGGGCGATTTCATGGCTAATCCAACGGTCGACCACATAGCGGCCTACTCGAAGCCCGCCGAACAAGCCGGTACGACGATCGGGCGTTACAAACTGTTGGAGCAGATCGGCCAAGGAGGGTTTGGTGATGTTTATATGGCGCAGCAATTGGAACCTGTAAAACGCCGAGTCGCACTAAAGATCATCAAACTCGGGATGGACACCAAGCAAGTCGTAGCGAGATTTGAGGCGGAACGGCAAGCGTTGGCGCTCATGGATCATCCCAATATCGCGAAAGTTCTTGACGGGGGCGAGACAGAATCTGGTCGGCCGTATTTCGTAATGGAACTCGTTCGCGGTGACCCGATCACCGAATACTGCGACCGCGAGAAGCTGTCGATGCGTCATCGCCTAACTCTATTTCAGCAAGTCTGTCAGGCCATCCAACACGCGCACCAGAAAGGTGTTATTCACCGCGACATCAAACCAAACAATGTGCTTGTGACGGTCGCCGACGGTCAGCCGCTTGTCAAAGTCATTGATTTTGGAATCGCCAAAGCGACGAATACTGAACTAACTGAAAAAACGCTGTTCACCGAATTTCGTCAGTTGATCGGAACGCCACAGTACATGAGTCCCGAGCAGGCTGAGCGATCAGGCGTAGACATCGATACGCGGAGCGACGTCTATTCACTGGGTGTGTTACTTTACGAGATGCTTACGGGGCGCACGCCGGTAGATCCAAAAGCCTTGAAGACTGCGGTATGGGAAGAACTGCAAAGAATGATTCGCGAAGACGAACCAACCCGGCCCTCAATGCTCGTTACCTCCCTCGCCAACGACTCGGAAGCGTTCGCCAAAATTCGTGGCATGGAACCGGCGCGTTTGGGTTCGGCTCTTAAAGGGGATTTGGACTGGATCGTTCTAAAAGCTCTCGAGAAAGATCGCACGCGCAGGTATGGAGCGGCAAGTGAATTGTCGGACGACGTCCAGCGATATCTCGACGATCAAGATGTTACGGCGACTCCACCGAGCACTAGCTACAAACTTCGGAAAGCATTTCGTCGCAACAAAACGGCCATCGCGATCGGAACTGCTTTTGCTACGCTGTTAGTTTTCGGACTGATTGCGAGTACCTTCAATTGGATGCTCGCCAACCAAGCTCGTGATGAGGCTGTCAAATCGGAACAGGTAGCCCGCAAAGCAGAAGAATCCGCCAAGGTGGCCTCGGCTCGTGCTGACCAACAAGCCGACCGAGCCCGTCGCATGGCAGCGATGGTTGCGAATCCATTTACAGACAACAAAGCCGCGCCGGAATTGGCAAAAGCCTGGCTTGCAGATATCGAGCATCTCAAGAAGACCAAGGAACTTAGCGATAAAGAAATCTGCATCCAGCAATGCCAATTGGCAACTTGGTGGCATTATCACAAAGGCGGCGAAGACTCGACAAAGCTGATCGAGGAACTCTACGAACCAGCCAAGAAACTGCTTGGCACCGGCGACGCGAACTTTCTTTCTCTGGTCAATACGAACATCGTCGCCCATGTGTCGAAATACAGCGACCAGCAAATCGCAGGCCTCTACGGTGATTTGGTTGAATGCCTTCGAATTCAGAAAGCGGGCGAGTATGAGAGTCTGCTTCCACAGTACGCAGCTGCGTTATTGAAAGCAGGTCGAGATCAGGATGCAACCGACGTGCTCAACAAGTTCCTGGCCATTCGCAAAGGCCCGCAACCCGTCGCAACTAATCCGGCGGTCGAAAAGTATCGATTGAATTCAAGTTGGGACACGTTGGCCGCCTGGGGCGAAGATCACCCGGAACAACTTGCTGAGCTCAAAAAACTGCGTAAGGGCATTAGCCTCGTTGAAATCCCGATTGACGAAAGGTCAATACAAAAATGGGAAGGTACGCTCGATGTTGGCGTTAGCAAACTAAAACTGCGTTTCGAAATTGGTATGAAGCACGACCGCAGCGAATTCGTGGGAAAAGTGATTAGTGTGGATGAAAACAACACCGAGATTTCTCTCACCGATATGTCATTCGAAGATGGCGTGGTCACCATGGAGTTCGGCGGAATCAATGCCACGTTTAAAGGCAAAGCGAACGCGGACAATTCCGAGTGCAGTGGCCTTTGGACGCAGAATGGAACAGAAATAGATTTCACGATCAAGCGAATCGAAAACGATGATGCCTAAATCCAGGTGCTTATTAGCATGAGTATGAACAACAACTTTGTCTTCCAACTGATTGTGTTGACGGGTCTATCCGTCCTCGGGCCAATTGGAGTCCCATGCAGCGGCGCCGAATCGGTTGACGCCGAAACGAAGCGACAGCAAATCTGGGAAGGTCCGTTGGACGTTGGTGGTGTCGTGCTCCGTTTGCGATTCGAAATCACTATGGAGGAAGACGGAGGATTCTCCGGACACCTGATCAGCCTCGATCAAGGCAACGTAAAAGTTCCGCTGTCGGGCATGTCCGTTGATGGTGATGAAGTCGAGATGGAGTTCAAATCCATTGGCGGCAAGTTCGTTGGCAAACGCGACAAAGACAACCAGGAAGTGGTGGGCCGGTGGACTCAATATGGCAACGGATTCGACTATTCGATAAAACGCGCCGACGCGGAACCCCCAAGAAAGCACACCGAAACTTGGCAAGGCATTCTTGATGCCGGACAAAGAGAATTCGACTTTCAGCTTCGCATACAGGTCGATGAAAAAGGCAAACAATATGCAGTTCTCGATAGCTTTTCCGAACGCAAGCTTGATCTCCCGACAGAATTCGAAGCCACGGATGATGGATTTAGCTTTCGCCTGCCGTTCATCAAAGCCGGCTTTTCTGGCAAGTACAATGCGGATCGGACGACGATCGCTGGCGAATGGCAACAAGTTGGAAAACTGCCGCTCGAACTAGAGAAAATCCCCATCGAAGCGACCCGATTTTCGCTCGAAAAACGAAAACGTCCGCAGCATCCAACTGAGCCGTATCCGTACACCGTCACAGAAGTCACCTTTCGAAATGAAGCTGACGATGTTGAGCTCGCTGGCACGTTGACGATACCCAAAACTAGTGAAGGCAAAAAACGTTTTCCAGCAGTGGTTCTTGTTACGGGTTCCGGACCGCAGGACCGCGACGAAACGCTGTTCGAACACAAGCCGTTTCTTGTGATTGCTGATCACCTGACTAGAAAAGGAATCGCCGTTCTACGCTATGACGATCGAGGCGTTGGAGCATCCTCTGGACAATTTCAAGGCGCAACGACGGAAGACTTTGCGCGTGATGCGGAAAGCGGTATCGACTTTCTTCGAAAACACGATCGGATCGACTCCGAAAAAGTTGGCATCGTAGGACACAGCGAAGGGGGCGTCATTGGCCCTATGATTGCCGCACGCAGCGATGACGTGGCGTTTGTCGTGATGCTTGCTGGCCCTGGTGTGGACGGCGCGAAAATCTCTACTTCGCAGTCGCGTGCCATGAGCGAAACTGCGGGAATGTCCGCCGCGTACCTGGACACACAAGAAGAGGCTTTGATGGGTGTCATCAAGAAAATCAAACAGGAAAAGAAGCCGCTCACTGAAGAGCAGATCGACGCAGTCTTAGAAAAAATCGCCAGTCAGTCCGAGGAGAAAAAATCATACATCCATCTTATGGCTAGTGCGATCAAGAACCTCACCGACCCCTGGATGACGAACTACCTCATGTCTGATCCGAGTCATGATCTTTGCAAAGTTAAGTGTCCTGTGTTGGCCTTGTATGGAGAGAAAGACTTGCAGGTGCTGCCGGAATTGAATGCGAAAGCTGTACAGAAACACCTCACAACTGCAGGCAATCAAGACTTCAAAACGGTGGAATTGGCGAGACTGAATCACTTGTTTCAAACCGCTGAATCGGGGCAAATTACGGAGTACGGCGAGATAGAAGAAACGTTTGCTCCTGCCGCATTGGAGCTGATTTCGGAATGGATTCTTCCACGAACGAAGTAGACAAATCGGTTCAATCAAAAGGCAAATCATCGTCACGACGTTCAAACGCCGGACATTGCCTTGGAGCTGTTGCCAGACCTAAAATTGCTGTGTAGCAGAGGTTACTAGGCAGAACACGATTGACAGGATGTTGTTCGGTCTGGGTTGGTGCTTCATCCTGTAGATCCTGTCAAAAAGAGCCTTCACCGTTCGAGATCTCGTGTGTTGGAAACAATAATTT
>CAYNJG010000283.1:0-8779 GCA_964397295.1 uncultured Pirellulaceae bacterium | reverse complement strand
TCGCTCGCCAACTCCGCCACTCGCACTTGTAAATAACTGTCCGACGACAGTGGACCCAAATACTTCGTCAATGCTTGTTGCCGTGCGTTGGCGTTGCCCAGCATTTTGTAAGCTTGGTACTTTCCGTAGACGGCTTCCGGCAACGGCTCTTTAGACCATTCTTCAACAACGTTGAGTTCTTGGATCGCGTTCGCATATTCACCGTTCCTCGCCAACAATACGCCCAGCCGCGCCCGAAGCTGAAGTTCGCGACGATGGTTGCCAACCGCTTGTCGAATTCCAAGTCGTGTTGACTCAATAGCTTTTCCGTACTGCCGTGCCTTCGTATGAACATCAATGAATGCGTCCAACAAAGAATCGGCCGTTTGATCCGTCACCTCTGCGAGATCCAGAACGGAGATCGCTTGATCAAATCGTCTCGCTTCCGCCAACGCACGTGCGTGTGCGGCTACCGCTTCGAGGTGCAATTGCGGGCCGTCCTCAACACCTGCCTCCAATGCTGAGGATGCTACTCCGGCGAACGCGTTGATGGCTCGTTCCAACTGCCGCGACCGCAAATAGGCATGTCCCAGCGTCATCTGCGTTTTCAGATCGGACGGACTTTCAAACAGAATCCGGTGACAAATCGCCAACGCATCCGAGTGCTCGCCAACCAACGAATGGTATTCGGCCAATGCTCGCCAGTAGTTCGGTGTTTCGTCACCATCGCGAACGCCATCGAGCAAGGTCTTCGCAGCTACCATTTCGAAGAGCCGCAGATTGCTCGTAGCTGATCGGACTAACGCAATGGTGCTGTTCGGTTCGAAATTGAAGATCTGTTGATCAATGAGTACGGTCTCGCGAAAGAACTGTTCGTTGAACAGCTGTTCGGCTAGTTCGTAACGCGTCGAGATATTCTCGGGCTCGATACCTTGCATCTGCGAGATGTACTCGTACGTTTCCGCACCATTGCCCATTCGCGCACTGGCCAGCACCATCAACTTCATGATCTTCAGGTTCACGGGCTGCATTGCGTGCAACTCGTGAAGCAACGCCAGCGCTTCCGCTGGACGTTGAATTTCGAGCAGCAGTTCGGCGAGATCCATCTTGCGTTTAAACGTATTGCTTCCCGCATATCGCAACAGTTCTTCGTAGATACGTACAGCTTCCAAACGCCGATTGGTGGCAGCGTAAACGCGAGCAAGGTCGATAGCGGCTTGGACTTGATACTCGCGATGAATGAGCAACTGATTCAGCGCCGCCTCAGCTTTTGCATAGTATTTCAACTGTAGATGGATGTCCGCATACAGTCGCAAAGAAGCCAGACTGCCGGGGAACTGAGCTCGTAAATGCTCCAGATGCACTGCCGCCAACTTGGTGCGACCCAACGACGAAAGAAGCCCAGCAAACTCTGAACGAGCGATCCCGTCATTCGGATACCGTCGCAAGTATTCTGTAAATCGCTTGGTTGCCAAATCGTTGCGGTGTAATTGCACGGCGTTCCGAGCTGACTGGAGAAACAAGCCGCGTTCTTCTTTTCCTTCAGCCGTATCATCAACCGTTTCGTCTTCGATTTTTTCGTCCAGATACTCTGGCTCGGCGTCCGCCAAGTCATTACTACGCTGTACAGCCACTTCCTTGCTGAAAGGATCTTGTGGCTTGGCGTTCGACGGCAGGGTGAATTCAGTTGTTTTACTATCCCTGTCCGGCAGCGAGATTTCGTGAGTGTTTGCTGTAGACGGTGTCTCGGCGTTGGTTCGCTGGTCTGACGATTGCAGTGGCGGTGGATCCGGATACGTTCCATTGAATGCTGGGAACAGATCAGTGGGCGATGCGACTGGCTCGTCATTCGATTCGACGTGATTTCGCGAGTGCGAGCCAGAAGGAAACGGTTCACTCGACGGCAACTGCGGACGATTCAGAAAGGGCGTATTCGCAGGCTCGCTAGTCAACGGCTTTTCAGGCGGTAAAGTGATCGGCGATACGGGCTTTTTCGTGCTTGGTGCGGTGATTGAGTCCGTTACCGTATTTGGCAACGTTGCATCTAGCATTTCTTCACTGGGCAAGCTGACTGCACCGGGTGGGCTGATCTCCATCGACAATGGTGGCGGTAGTACCTCCGCTTGCTGACGCTGCGCTATTCTGTTTGCCGGTGATACTGCCCCAACATTGGTTGAATCATGCAATTGCTTCTCGGTCGCGCGGGGTCGAGGATCCGCGCGCACTTCAGATCTCAGCGGATTGAACTCGTTGACAGGGTTTGGCTCCGGTGAAAACCATGCGTCATCTGGTGGCAATGGTAAAACCGTCGGCACTGAACTTTGAACGACACCAGTGCCCTGCTCATCGCTTTGCTGAAACTCGAGACGCCGTAGATTTCCGCCGGGGTGTTGTTGCCATTGCGTGGCAATCCGATCCCCGACAAGTTTCGGCTGCTGCGGACTTGGAAGACTGGCAGCGGAACGTGTTGTCGGCTGTCGGGCAGTTTGCACGGTCGACGGAGATGGTCGAGTTGTCGATTCGGAACTTCCATCCATCAACGTCCAAGCAACGTGCGCTGTGATCACAGCGCCGCACAACATCGCGAAACTTAACTGTACTAGCCGTGACTGCATTCGTTGCTTGTCCAACTTCCGTTGCCATCGCTGCATGCGCAGCGGTAGCCACATTACCTAACCCGTAATGTGAAAGATATCGACAAGGTACGCGGATCTATGAAAGTCAATGTGTCTGGATTGCGCTGATAGTTCTATCAATTTCGAAATTCCTTAGCCCAAGTTCTCATTTTGACTTGGAAGCTAACACTCCCCACGAAACAACTCGCTGTCATTGGGATCACTAAATGCAAAGACTGCAGAGTGCGAGCATCGCTCAAACGCCAAAGAGAGAGGCTCGCGACATCACATCACTACTGGCGCGAGAAAAGCCCAGGAGTGAGTCCGACCACATTTCTTTACACAAAGCCCCCACTCTGCTTCCGCAAACGAACAGAATTCGTAAGGAAATGCTACTCGATCGCAAAGTCTCGCCAGATTTTCCTGTCAATCTATTTGCAGCAGTCCAGAAATGCGAACAATACGTTGGAGATTCACACCGCCAGATTTTACTTCATGACAATTCGTTCCCACCGTAAAGCTCTATCGTTCGAATCGCTCGAACACCGAACACTGTTGGCCTGCGACACCCTCGCAACCGCCTCCGTCGAGAGCGCGGACCCACTCTGTGCACAGCTTAGCGCAACCTCAAATCTAGAAAAACCACGACTGATCGTGCTCACGGATATCGGTGCGTCCGATCCGGACGATGAGCAATCGATGGTACGTTTGCTGACGTATGCGAATGAGTTCTCTATTGAAGGTTTGATCGCTGGCTCCCACCTACGAGAAGGCGCCGATGAAACGAGCGAGCAACTGATTCACAACATTGTGGATCAATACGAAGCGGTTCATCCCAATTTCCTCTTACACGACGCCGACTACCCAAGCGCTGACGAATTGCGTTCGGTTATCGCCGCCGGACAACCGCTACCTAACTTTTTCAGCGACCGTGCAGAAACGGACGGGTCGCGATTGATTATTGATGCCGTCGATTCGCCCGATCCGCGGCCTGTCAACATTGCAATTTGGGGCGGGTCCGCCGATCTCGCTCAGGCTCTGTGGACCGTACGTGAAACTCGAAGCGAAGCGGAATTGCAAACGTTCGTTTCGAAGATTCGAGTGGCGTGGATCGAACAAGATAACGCAGCGCCCTGGATACAATCGAACTTTCCTGACCTGTGGGTCGTTGGCAACTTCGTAGAAACAAATAGCTTCGTCGACGCCCCTTTTCGTGGTATGTACTTGGGCGGAGATACTACGACAACGACCGCAAGTTGGGTGCGTGAAAATGTGAACGATCATTCGCCGTGGGGCGACCTTTACCCAACCGTGGCAGCGGGCGCCGAAATGAAGGAAGGTGATACGCCCACATGGTTCTATTTCCTTCCAACGGGTCTCAACGATCCAAGCCAACCTGATTGGGGAGGCTGGGGAGGACGTTACTCGGCCGACGGACCTTTGCATGTGCCAGCAAAAGACAACGGCCTCGATGGTACCAACGGACGCAATACGGTGAATCGTTGGCGAAACGAATTCCAAAACGACTTCGAAGCTCGTATGGATTGGTCCGAACTCAGCTTTGCCGACGCTAACCACAATCCCGTCGCGGTTATCGATTCGCCCAATCGGATCGATGTGACCGGCGGAGATACTGTCGATATAAGTGCGGCGAACTCGTGGGATCCCGACGGTGATCGTTTGGAGTTCGAATGGTTTCAATATGTTGAGGTCGGCAGCTACAAGGAACTCGTTCCGTTAGTCGGTGCGAATACGTCGGACGTTCAGTTTCTCGTCCCGACAGTGATACAACCCGAAACGATTCACATGGTGCTGAAGGTCAACGACGATGGCGGGCCAAACCTGTTTAGCTACCAACGCGTCGTAGTCACCATCTATCCTCCGAACCGAGCAGACATCGATAACGATGGCTTGGTCGGATTCAGCGACTTTTTAGTACTGTCAAGAAACCTGGGCCGCACCCAAGCAACATCGCAAGAAGGCGATCTCAATGGTGATCAACAAGTCATGTTTGAGGACTTCTTGATCTATTCCATGGAGACGCAAACCCCAGCGCCGCTGGAACCGGAGGCCGATCCTCCTACTGCATTCGAAGAGTTCTTGGTTATCTCCCGAAACTTTGGCTCCACAGATGCAACCGCCGACGAAGGAGACAGAGATGGAAACGGCATCGTGAATTTCTCCGATTTTCTTGTTTTCTCTCGTGCAGCTGATTCGTAGAAGTTAGACGGATAGCATGAGGCCGACTTACAGTCGAAGTCGGAGTCGGCCGCGTCAGTGTTTCCTTCCGTACTCAACTCAACTTCGACAACAACCTAGACGCGCCGCGAATCATCCAAGCGAAAACAGCAAGGCACGCAACAGCCACCACTGACAGCAACCGGTGCTATCGCATTAGAAAGGTTCATTCGTTTCAAAATGAACCAAATACACCGAAGCGACGTCTATGCTTTTGGAAAGCCCTGTGGAAGTTTCAATTCAGGCTAAGAAACTCTGCCAATTTGTCACACTGTCTCATTTCGAGAAGCTTTTGTAGTGCGGATTGCAACAGTTACCGGCCTGGCCGTGTTAACGACCAAGACGGGAAAGTTGAATAATTTTTCGATTTTCTTCGGGACTTTTGCCAAGCAATTCCGCTTAAGAGAGTAACCGGGACCAGACTTGGCACAGCAGTTGCCAATACTAAGAGTGAGGCGAGCAAGCATGGCTGCTCGCAATGAAAACTATTTCAAGGAGGTCTGAGATGTTAGTACTCAGCAGAAAAGTCGGACAAGAGATTCTTATCGGTGACAACGTTCGAATCACCATTACAAAAGTGTCAGGGAACCGAGTAACTCTGGGCGTGGATGCACCAGAACACATTCGCATTCTGCGAGGTGAACTCGAACCGATTGCTACTTCTTTCGAAGACAAAGAAGAAGATGCGACAATAAGAGCCGATGTTCTCAGCCAGACAGTCGCGTTGGTCGACGATATGGTGAACCCCACAATCCCTTTTATTCCCAACGCCGCTCGCTGACCCGCGCAGCTCATCAAGAAGGAATCTTACTGATGCGCGACGACGCTATTCAACAACAACCGGATCAACTGGCGGCAGGTTTGCCTGCCGTCAGTCGACCGAATCCCTCTTGCGAACGCAATGATTAGCCATCTTCGATGGTCAGGTCGATAAGCATAGTTTTTGCTATCCGCCAACCACAAAACGACCATAAGTTTCGCTAACGGCGAGCCGCACTAGTCGGCCACATCCGCAATCATTCGTGTTGCGACTTCTTCGCTTGGGATTTTAAAATCCGACATCTTCTTCCTTGCGGTGTCACTTCATCGTTCCTCCATTGACCACGAGTGCAACAATTTCTTGGTTCGCTTTCTCGACTTCACTTTCCGTCTAACTTGCCAGTTAGCGAATTCCGAATCGCAGCGTGAAGGTTCCTGAGAAGAAGATCAGCCTTCACTTGAAGAGTCGGCAGTGCATCGTTCGACCGAAGCAAAGCAAACGCATGGGATTGAAGGCCGAAACGGGCCTTCAAGATTGCCACGTCAAACTAGTAGTCCGCCGTGCGATCTCAGAAAAAATAACAAACCCCATCCGCACTGGCGAATGGGGTCTGTGAAACACCCTACACATGACGTTACCTGAACGTCACAGGCCTAATCTGTCGGCTGAACGTTTTCCGCACGAACGCCTTTCGGACCTTGACCTTCTTCATAGGTCACAGCTTGACCGATTCGAAGGGTTTCGAACGACCCATCAGCTACAGCAGAATGATGGAAGAAAACATCTCCACGCTCTCCGCCAATGAATCCGAAACCTTTTTCTGAAACGATCTTTTTGATGGTCCCTTGCGGCATTTGGCCACCCTCCAAAATAACAATTTCGCCACGTGTTTCCCGCACTACGCATTCGAGTCTTCGCGACGACGCTCTGGTATCAGCCAGCTGAACGGCTGCTCACTTTTGCAAACAACCCCCGTTCTGGGCCGGCCCATGTAGAAAAATATAGCTGAGCGCTAACCCGCAACGCCAACGGAACACCCCGCTAATTGTGAATATTTGCAGTTTTTTATTTTTGGTACCCGAACCCCATCTCCTTTGTTACATGTCTAAATCTCGTAGAATCAGCCCTTCTGGCACTCTACCCACACACCCCCTCTGCAGAAAAAGCCCGGACAACCTCCATGCAGGAAACAAGTTACGAGTACGACATCATTGTTGTCGGCGCGGGCCATGCTGGAACCGAAGCAGCTATGGCCGCCGCGCGGATGGGTGCGAAGTGCGTTTTGCTCACAACTAATCTCGATACAGTTGGGCAGATGAGTTGCAACCCTGCCATTGGTGGCGTGGGTAAAGGACAGATCGTGCGCGAGATCGATGCGCTCGGTGGCATCATGGGGCAAGCTATTGATCGCAGTGGACTTCAGTTCCGCTTGCTGAATCGTCGCAAGGGTCCAGCGATGCACAGCCCGCGCGCACAAGCGGACAAAAAGCGATACCAGCTACTTGTAAAACAGATGGTCGAGGAGCAAGAGAGTCTCGATCTAAAACAAGAAATTGTTGAAGACATTTTGACCGAGTCGATCGGCGAACAACATCGCGTCATCGGCGTTTCCGTACGAGGCAATGCGATCTACCGCGCACCCTGCATTGTGCTTACGACGGGAACGTTTTTGAAAGCACTCATGCACACCGGCGAAAGTAAAACTCCCGGCGGTCGCGCGGGCGAAGGTACAACAACCGGCATTAGTGGCGCACTACATCGACTGGGTTTCGAAGTCGAACGATTCAAGACCGGGACACCACCTCGCGTCAACGGTCGCACTATCGACTTCGCCGCATGCGAAGAACAACCTGGCGACGACGAGCCTCAACCCTTCAGTTTCACGACGACAAAGTTGGAAGTCGACCAACTTCCCTGCTGGATCACGTACACCAACAAGGAAGTCCATCAACTGATCAACGACAACCTTGATCGCGCGCCGATGTACAGCGGACAGATTTCAGGAAGTGGACCACGATACTGTCCTTCGATCGAAGACAAAGTGGTTCGGTTTGCGGATCGTGATGAGCACCAACTTTTCCTTGAGCCAGAAGGTTACGATACGCAAGAGTTCTATGTGAATGGAATCTCCACTAGCTTGCCGCGCGACGTGCAGGACTCAATGTTTCGCATGATCAAAGGACTCGAAAATGCCCAGGTCATGCGATACGGATATGCGGTTGAATATGATTTCTGTCCGCCAGATCAATTGCAAGTATCACTGGAATCGAAAGCGGTCGATGGCTTGTTCCTAGCCGGGCAGATCAATGGCACCACGGGTTATGAAGAAGCCGGTGCGCAGGGGCTCGTCGCCGGAACGAACGCGGCACTGAAGCACACGGGAAACGATCCGTTAGTGCTCGATCGCGAACAGGCGTACATTGGCGTGTTGATTGACGATTTGGTCACCAAAGGCGTCGACGAACCGTATCGCATGTTCACGAGCCGAGCGGAACATCGTTTACGACTTCGACAAGACAACGCGGATCGCCGTCTGACGCCACTGGCGGCAAAACTTGGACTTGTCGACACCGAACGCGCAGAACTTTTCGAGTCCAAACGACAACGAATCGACGACACGGCGAAAAAAATCGAATCAACGCGACATGGCCAGTACAAACTTTCCGAATGGCTGCGACGCCCGGAGATCACGTGGTCCAGCTTGATCGAAATGGACAGCTCACTGACCGACGTCGATCCAATGGTGGCCGAACAGGTTTGCTACGACGTTAAGTACGCAGGCTATATCGCACGGCAGGAAGTACAAATCAAACGTCAGCAGCGTCTTGCCGATCGAGTGATTCCCTCGACTTTCAATTACGCGGAACTTCCCCATCTTCGGATCGAAGCCAAAGAAAAACTCGGTCGCGTCAAACCAACCAATCTTGCGCAAGCTAGCCGAATTAGCGGGATTACCCCGGCTGACCTTGCGCTACTGACTGCCCATTTAGAGAGCCGATCAACGAAATAAAATTTTTTTGCGATCGACTTGGCCCGCTAGCGACCAGAGAACCTTCATCCTAAGTCGCTATTTCAAAGACACTTACGCTGCGCTCAACAACCTTGACGCTTACAAGTAGGGCGATATAATGCCGTAGGTAATCTCGGTAAACCTGAAAGTTTTGGTCGGAACTGCCGATTGGAATAC
>CAYNJG010000282.1:0-8911 GCA_964397295.1 uncultured Pirellulaceae bacterium | reverse complement strand
GTATCCAGTTGCTCGTCAACAATGTCAGCGACGAGCTTTTCCTTGTCTTGCTCGGCTAACATTTTTGGTCCGAGCAAGAGAAAGCCGGTGGCCGTTAGATTGTCCCGACGCTCTGTTTGACTTTCGGCGAGTAACAAGTCACCGGCCAACTGTTCGCGGACCATGCGGTCATAGGGTTTGTCAGCGTTGAACGCAGACACAACGTAGTCGCGATAACGCCACGCGACTGGGTACTTGTGATTTTCGTCCGCTCCGTTCGAGTCGGCGTAACGCGCCAGGTCCAGCCAGTATCTTCCCCAACGTTCACCGTAATGTGGTGAGCCGAGCAACCTTTCCACCACTCGCTCGTAAGCATTGGAGCTTTCATCGTCCAAGAACGCTTCTAGCTCTTCGACTGTTGGCGGAAGTCCAATGAGATCGAAAGTGACGCGACGCAGCCAAGTCGATCGGTCCGCCTCGCCGGCTGGTTCTAGTTGGTGCTCTTCGAGCTTCGTCAGAACGAAACGATCAATCGGCGAGGCTCCCCATGAAGAATCTGGATCGGGAATGGGCACTTTCGCACGAGGCCGAAAGGACCAGAACTTCTTTGCCTCTTCGAGGTCAATGACAGCCGACGCCGAAGCGGTTGTCTCTTGGTCTCGAGGGTCTACTGCCCCTTGTCGAATCCACTCTTCGAACAATGCGATCGTTTTGTCGTCCAGTCTTTTACCGGGAGGCATTTCAAGCGATTCGTATCTAATCGCCTCGATCAGTAAACTCTGATTTGGACTGCCCGCTTGAATGGCAGTTCCTGAATCGCCGCCGCGTTGGACTGCCGGGCGACTATCGAGTAGCAAGCCTCCTTCGGACTTGCCGTGTGCATTAGAGTGACACTCATAGCAATGTGTGATCAGTGCTGGACGAATATGCTTCTCGAAGAACTGATCGCGATCATCGGCGATCGCGATGCTTGTAATCGCGAAAGCAAGTGAGACTGCAATCAATGCCTGAATTCCATTCTGCAGCGTAGCGCGAAATGCAGTCTTCATAGGCGATCTCATGGCGACCGGACAAATCGAGTTGCGGCACCTGCTGGGAGTGTGCCTGGTGGGAGTAGCAGTTTACCACGTGTGGATAGTCTGGGGGAATAACGACTGAAGACAGGAGGTTGTCCGTTAAAGATGTTCTGTCTGGATGTAATGAAACGGAATGTTTGCAAATAGACCGAAGGGAAAAGAGCAATGAACACGGACGCCTAGGAGACGCGACTGGATAACGCCACTTTTCTGCTTTGGTCTTCGGTTCGAATTCAACAAGTTCTAGGTTAGAATCAGGCCCCTGGCCGAAGACGAGACGACAAATTGGGCCATTCCAAGACGTTGTTATGACGTCTTCCGCTCGTTCGACAGTTCCGCGGTAAAGACCTGCCTTTATTGAGACACCGTATGCTATTCAAGTTTCATTATTCCATCGTTTCCCACCTCGTCCGCTTGGCGTCTGTGGTTTTGACCGTGACGATGCTCTCGTCCTTGCCCGCCACTGAAGCACAGGCTGATGTGCCCTTCGAATTCAAGCAAGACGACGTCGTGGCAATCTTCGGCAACGGCTTGGCCGATCGAATGCAACACGATCCTTGGGTGGAGACAGTCCTGCAATCAAGGCTCAAGGGAAAGAACGTTCGCTTCCGGAACATGAGCTTCGCGGGTGACATCGTCAACGTACGTCCTCGAAACAAGGGCTTCACCAACGACACCGAGTATCTGCAGCATGTCGCGCCCAGTGTCGTGTGGATTATGTACGGCTACAACGAATCCCACGCTGGCCCTGATGGAGCCTCCGCATACGAAGGCGAGTTGGTCAAGCTGGTCGAAAAGTATCGAGCGTTGCGAAAAGAAAAAGGGGTTGATGCAAGATTCGTTTTGTTTAGTTCCGTTGCCTACGAGAATACGGGAAGTGCACACCTTCCTGATGGCAAAGAACTGAACGCAAACTTGAAAGCATTCACTCAAGCCACAAAGAACGCTGCCGAAAAAACGGAAGCCTCGTTCGTGGACTTGTTCACTCCGACTCTGAAGATGTACGAGTCAACTGAAGAACAGCTGACTTTGAATGGCATTCACCTGAACGCCGCAGGGTACCGCAAACTAGCCGACGTGGTTGCCCAGCAATTGGCTAGCGGTTCTCCGGCCGCCGGTAACTCTCTTTCGATGATTTACAACGCGGTCGAAGATAAAAATTGGCACTGGCACAATCGATACCGAGCTACAGACGGAAACGACATTTGGGGATCGCGTTCAACGCTCAGTTTTGTTGACGGTCAAACCAACGCTGACGTGCTGGTTCACGAGTTGAAGATGCTGGACCTGATGACTGCCAACCGTGACTCGGTGATTTGGGCTGCAGCAAACGGGCAGTCCGTCGATGCGGATGACTCGAACGTGCCGAATCCGGTAACGGTGAAAACGAACGTTGGAGGTGGAAGCAAAAGTTCCAGCAAAGCCAAAGAGGGTAGCACGAACTACCTGAGCCCTGAAGAAAGCTTGACGAAGATAAAGGTTCCGGAAGGTTACGAGCTGAATGTCTTTGCTTCCGAAGAGATGTTCCCCGACTTTGCAAACCCAGTGCAACTCCAGGTTGACGCGAAAGGGCGACTGTGGGCGGCCAGCTGGAATTCATATCCGAAATGGCAACCCGGCGACGACATGATCGATAGCCTGATGATCTTTGAGGACACCGACGGAGATGGTGTTGCCGACGAGCGAAAGATCTTTGCTCACGTCCACAATCCACTCGGATTTGAATTCTGGGGTGGCGGTGTCTTGGTCACTTCCGGTCCTGATCTATTGTTCTTGAAAGACACCGACGGAGATGACAAAGCCGACGTTCGTTATCCGATTCTTCAAGGTTTGGGGACATCCGACACGCACCATGCGGCGAATAATCTGATCCACGGTCCCGACGGTGGGATCTATTGGCAAAGCGGTATTTTCCTTGTTCACAATCACGAAACACCGTGGAAGCAAAACTTGAACACCGGGGGATCGGGAATGTACCGATTTGATCCTCGGACATTTGCGATCACGCCGATCGCAGCCAACAGCCCAAACCCGCACGGCACCAGCTTTGATCGTTGGGGCTATCTATACGCCAACGATGGGACTGGTGGTAGGACGTACCAAGTTCGGCCGAAAGGGAACGGCTTCCAAATGCATACGCTGTTGGCGAAAGAATTTCGCCCTGTGGCAGCAAACGAGATTTTGTCATCAGCACACTTCCCTGAAGACATGCAGCAAGACTTTTTGATCATGAACGTGATCGGATTCTTGGGAGTAAAACAATATGACTTGGACCGAGGGGATGGGGGCCGTCGCGAGTACGGTCACGTTTGGGGGACGCCGGAGAAAGAGCTGCTGAACGGTGAAGACCGCAATTTTCGTCCCTGCGACGCGATGGTTGGCGAGGATGGTGCACTCTACGTGGCCGACTGGCACAACATGATCATCGGTCATATGCAACACAACATTCGGGATCCTAGTCGTGACCACAAGCACGGCCGGATTTTGCGTTTGACGGTCAAAGGCAGGCCGCTACAAGAGCCGGTTGCGATTTACGGTCAGCCGATTGCTAAGCTGCTGGAGAATTTGAAGCACGCTGTTGATGGTGTCCGCCATCGAACGCGCATTGAACTGAGCGCCCGTGATTCTGACGAAGTCATCAAGGCGGCACAGGCTTGGGCGAAGGACTTTGACCCGAACGACGAAACTGAAGCTCACCATATGCTGGAAGCACTTTGGTTACACCAACAGCACAATGTCACTAACGACGAATTGCTTAACAAATTGGTGGATTCCGATGTTCCACACGCAGCAGTGGCTGCAAAAACTGTGCAGCATTATTGGACGAAGTTTGATGCGAAGTTGGCGGCCAAATTTGCTGCCCCGCCTGAATCGCACGTCGTCAACTATCGAACTCCACGGCACCTAGATCGTAAGTTGCACAAATCTTACAAACGCGGTAGTCAGATATTCCAACGCGAATCACACTGCGCCACGTGTCATCAGTCCACTGGCCAAGGAAGCGGGTCGGTTTATCCACCGTTGGTCGAAAGCCCGTGGGTTAATGGTAGTGAGGACCGATTGATCAAACTTGCGCTGCACGGCATGTGGGGGAAAATGCAGGTTCGCGGAAAGATCTACGATCCATCGCGTGGCGTTCCGCCAATGACGGCGTTTCGTGATTTGTTGAACGACCAGGATGTGGCCGACGTGTTGACGTTTGTCCGAAATACGTGGGGGAACAAAGCCTCGCCGATTGACGCCGAGACGGTTGCTAGGGTTCGGGCCGAGACCTCCAGTCGAACGACATTCTGGAAGCCGGAAGAGCTGGAGAAACTTCATCCGCTTGAGAAGGAACTGATGTCGGAGGAGGATTTGAAAGAATCCGAAGTGATCGACAACCTTGAGTTGGAAAAGGAGTTGCTCGAAGCGACACCGGCGGACTTAGCCGCAGCGGCGATGAAGAATGGAAAGCTGAATCGCGGCAAGCGACTGTTCTATACTTCCGCAGCGTCATGCTTTGGCTGCCACGATCCGCCAGGTAACCTACCGCGACTCGGCCCCGACTTGACTAAGCTCACAAAGCCGATGAAGCCAGAAGATTGGGTGACTGCGGTTCTGCATCCATCCAAGCAAATTGACAAGGAGTTCGCTCAAGTCAATGTGGTGACGGACGAAGGTAAAATGATTACGGGCATTCGGATTTCCGAAGATGACAAGGGAATCGTTCTTCGAAACGTAGCCGATCCAAAGCCAATTTCGGTCCCTGCTGATTCAATTGATGAGGTCATCGATTCAAAAGTCTCGATGATGCCAGAAGGTCTCGTCAGATCGTTGAAAAACCGGCAGGAGTTCGATGATCTGCTGAAATATCTCATGAGTTTGAAGAAGTGAAGGATGTGATCTCGGCTAGAGAAAAAGTCACCAACTGCTTACCAATCTGCATTATCGCGATAGCCATCAGCATCGTTTCGGCGATCGCGTTTGGCCAGAATCGGTGCTGGCTGGATGACCAGGAAGCCAACCTGGACCTGTTCAAAGCCTTTCTTTCGATGGATGGTTGATTACGAACACATCACTACTTCTACGCAGCCATTGGATTTCGCTCTCAGGTTATAAATCGATGCAGTTCTCCAAGTCTTTTGTCATCTTCAATCTTGTTTTTGTCAGTTGTTTGCCAGCTGTGAAAGCCGCAGAAGAGAGAGATGTCAGCGCGGACATTGTAATCTACGGTGGAACGGCTTCGGGAGTCATTGCCGCGGTTCAGGCGAAGAAGATGGGCAAGTCTGCGATCATCGTGACGCCTGATGAACATCTGGGTGGGCTAACCGCTGGTGGGCTTGGCTGGACTGATACTGGCAACAAAGGCGTGATTGGTGGCCTTTCGCGCGATTTCTACCATCGAGTGTGGCAGAAGTATCAAGAGCCTTCAGCGTGGCGATGGCAAAAGAAGTCGGAGTATGGAAACAAGGGCCAGGGTACTCAGGCCATCGACGGCAAGAATCGGACGATGTGGATCTTCGAGCCACATGTAGCGGAAGAAATCTTCGAAGAGTACATCAAGGAATACGACATCCCTGTTCACCGTGACGAATGGCTTGATCGATCTGGTGGTGTGGCCAAAAAAGGCAACCGCATTTCTAGCATCACGACGTTATCGGGAAAGACATACACCGGCAAGATATTCATCGACGCGACCTATGAAGGAGACCTGCTTGCTACAGCTGGAATCGACTACCACGTAGGCCGCGAAGCGAATTCGGTTTACGGCGAAAACTGGAATGGCGTGCAAACGGGAGTGCTGCATCACCGCCATCATTTCGGAGTGCTCGAGCAAAAGATCAGCCCCTACGTGATTCCGGGCGACCCCAGTTCTGGCGTGTTGGCTCGTATCAGCACGGAGCCTCCAGGTGAATACGGCTCAGGTGACAAGCGAGTTCAAGCTTATTGTTATCGCTATTGCGCGACGAACAATCCTGAGAATCGAGTTCCGTTTCCAAAACCGGAAGGCTACGACGCAAAGCAATACGAGTTACTGCTTCGCATTTACGAAGCGGGCTGGCGCGAGACGTTCGGCAAATTCGATCCGATTCCCAACCACAAAACAGACACGAACAACCACGGCCCTTTCAGCACCGACAATATCGGGATGAGCTACGACTATCCAGAAGGTAGTTACGAACGCCGTCGCGAGATCTTGGACGAACATCGCCGTTATCAGCAGGGCTGGCTCTATTTTGTCACGAATGACCCGCGCGTACCTCTTGAAGTGCGAGAGAAAATGCAGAAGTGGGGATTGGCGAAAGACGAGTTTGTCGACAACGGTAACTGGCCTCACCAAATCTACGTTCGCGAAGCACGCCGGATGGTCGGCAAATTCGTAATGACAGAAAATGAATTGACCAAGAAGAAAAAGACGCCAGAACCGGTAGGTATGGGAAGCTATACGATTGATTCGCACAACGTACAGCGGTACGTCACGCCAGAAGGCTACGTGCAAAATGAGGGCGACATTGGCGTGAAAATCTCGCCGTACACGATCGCATATGGATCTCTTGTTCCCAAGAAATCACAGTGTGAAAACCTGATGGTGAGCATCAGTGTGAGTAGCTCTCACATCGCATTCGGAAGTATACGGATGGAACCCGTCTTCATGATCCTCGGCCAAAGTGCAGCAACTGGTGCTGTGATGGCGTTCGATGGTGACCTTGCCGTTCAAGACGTCCCGTATGACAAGCTTCGCGAGCAACTACTCAAAGACGGCCAGGTGCTCGAATACAAGTCGTCGAAGAAAGCTGGCACCAACAAAACTCCGAAAACTGTGTACGTCAATCCGCGTGAACTACCTGGCATCGTACTGGATGATGAGGCAGCGACGCTCACCGGCCAGTGGAAAACCAGCAGTTCAACTCCTGGTTTTGTTGGGCACGGGTATCGCCACAATCAAACTGCGAAAGTCGGAGACGCAACAGCACGGTACAAAACAGACTTGCCTCGCGATGGTCGGTATGAAGTATTGATCTCGTGGACTGCGCACTCAAATCGCTCTTCGAGAGTCTCTGCCGAGATTACCAGCGACAAAGGAAAAAGCAAAGTGATGCTAGACCAAACAGACGCTCCTGGCGACGAAGGACCTTTTCGGTCGTTGGGAGTCTATTCTTTTTCGAAGGATGGAGAAGCGGAAGTTGTCATCTCAAACGCTCAGAAGGCTGGCTACATGGTTATTGATGCAGTTCAGTGGCTGCCGAAGTGAGTCTTCTCGTACCTCTAGGATTATGATTTCATCGAACTTCATTCGAATCGAACACCGTCATGATAGTTAATCGCACAGTGATGCCTATGTCTGCTTTTTTGGTGGCGTTGCTCGCCAGTGCATTGATTGCGAGCGAGAGTTCCAAGCCAAATATTGTCCTCATCTTTGCCGATGACCTGGGGTATGGCGATCTCAGTTGCTATGGGGCTACCCAAATCCAAACGCCAAACATCGATGCTCTCGCCCGTGAAGGGATGAGTTTCACCGACGCTCATGCGGCCGCCTCTCTTTGCTCGCCGTCGCGTTACGGTTTGATGACCGGCTATTCTCCCTGGCGGCTTCACCAGCGGGGTAACGGCTATCGCCTCAAGCAAGATCGTATGACGATTGCTTCGTTTCTGCAGAAGCAAGGCTACACCAGTGCCGCGATAGGTAAGTGGCATCTTGGGTACAGCAAAGATTGGAACAAGTTGCCCATCACCGGGCCATTGGAGGTTGGCTTCGACTACCATTTCGGTGTGCCCTCCAACCACAACGATTCAACGCGTGCATTTATCGAGAATCACGATCTAGTCGGACGCAAGCCTGGCGAAGAGTTTCGCATCGTCAGAGGGCGTGACTTCCCTGAAGGACTCGCCAAGCCGCGAATCGAGGATCAAGTAGATACAACATTGACGGAAAAGGCTCTCGCGTTCGTACGTAAAAATGCCGACAAGCCATTCTTTCTTTACTTCACGCCCTGTGCTCCACACACGCACGTGACTCCAGCAGCCCAATTTCGTGGAACCAGCAAAGCCGGGCTGTACGGTGACCACATTCAAGAGTTGGATTCTCATGTAGGCAAACTTCTCAAGACGCTTGATGAACTCAAGATCACAGAGAAGACACTCGTTATTTTCACGAGCGACAATGGTTCGACTCCGAAAGACTTTAAGGGAACACAAAACGTCAACTTGAATCTGGCGGACGACTCGGGAGGAATTCGCGTGGGATTCAAAACCGCGAAGGAAGACGCGAAGAAGCTGGGGCATATCACGAACGGGCCTTGGCGAGACGGTAAGGGACATCCGTACGAGGGCGGGCATCGCATTCCATTTATTGCCCGCTGGCCTGGCCGCATTGATCAGGGGACTTCTTCCGACTACACGTTGAATATGACGGACGTGTTCGCAACGGTTGCCGACATCGTCGACCGCGAACTTCCAAACGGTGCCGCAGAGGACTCAATTAGTCTTTTGCCCGTCCTGCTCGGGGAAGGCGAGGTGCCGAACCGGGAGGCGATTTTCGTTCTGGGCGATGGTAAAGACAGCGCGATTGCGGTTTGCTCAGGCCGGTGGAAATTGATTGTTCGGTATGACTCTAGCAGGGCCGAGACGTATGAGCTCTACGACTTGCAGCAAGATCCAGGCGAACTCAACAATCTGTCTCAGGAGCAACAGGGTGTGACACGTAAGCTGGCAACCTTGCTCCGGAACGCTGAAACTGCTGGACGTACTCGTCCTTCAACGCCAGAGAAAGTGACGCAATGATTAATCCTATCCGTATCCGATTTCTGTCACTCATCGGCGTAGTCTCATGCGTCGTTTGCCCGCAAATCGTGTTGGGAGAATTCGTTCATCCGGGT